>JAFIEL010000218.1 GCA_020832585.1 Natronohydrobacter sp.
CGCCATCCGCAAGATGCATTTCCTGATGCGCGCCAAGGCGATCACGGTGTTTCCGGGCGGTTTCGGGACATTGGACGAGATGTTCGAGGCGCTGACGCTGATCCAGACCGAGCGGATGCGGCGCATGCCCTTCATCCTGTTCGGGCGCGACTTCTGGGAGAAGATCATCAACTGGGAAGCGCTGGCCGAAGCGGGCACGATCAGCGCCGAAGATCTGGATCTGTTTCACTATGCCGAAACGGCGGATGAGGCGATTGCGATCATCGACGGGTTCAAACCCGCCTGCTGAGGAACAAGCGCTACGCGCTTGATGCAAGACAAGGCCGTAACTGCCCACACATGCTATCATTGTGCCATTGGAGGAGGTGGCACAATGATCAATGAAAATGACATTCTGGACATGACCTGCCTGACCCGCGAGCAGATTGCGGCGATTGCGCACCATGAACATATCGACGAGGTGAGCGCGGCGGAACTTGGCGAATATCTGATGCATCTGCATCATGGTCCCCAGAAAGTTCAGGCGATGATCTGCGAGGATATTTCAGAGGCGCTGCATGCCGATGACCTGACGCGCGCGCGGGGGCTTTATGCGGCGCTGAAAGAGTTTGTGGCCGAGCACCCGGAGGCGCTGCGCGGGAACGGCTGACGCAGGCTCTAGTCTGCGCGCGCAAACAGCGCGCGCAGCTGCGCGGCGTTGGTCTGCAGATCATGCGCGGCTGTGACCCTGACGCGCCCTTCGGACCCCATGGCGGCGAGGGTGTCGGGGCTGGCGTCAAGGCAGGCAGCAAGCGCCTGCGCCAGCCTGTCCACATCGCCTGCGGGCACCAGCCAGCCGCAACGGTCATCGACCAGTTCGGGGATGCCCGCGATATAGGTCGAGATCACCGGACGGGCGCGGGCGAAGGCTTCCATGATGACGATGGGCAGACCTTCGGCGAAGCTGGGCAGGACGAGCGCGCGCGATTGCGCCAGAGCCGCACTGACCGTGGCATTGTCGGCCCAGCCGCGCAGATCGATCTGCGCGTCCAGACCATGCGCGCGGATGGCGGCCTCGACCTCTGGTCGGGTGTCGCCATCGCCGATCAGGACAAGGCGCGCGTTCGGGTGGGTGGCGCGCAGGCGGGCCATGGCCGCGACCAGCAGCGCTTGGGCCTTTTGCGGGCACAGCCTGCCGATGCACAGCAAGGGCGCATCGGGGTCGGGCGGCGGTGCGGGGGTCAGGGTTGCCAGATCGACGCCGCAGCGCACCACATGCAGCTTGTCCCATGCCGCCATGCCGCCAGCCAGTGCAAGACGGGTGCGGGCGTAATGGGTGATGGCGACGACGAAACGCGCGCCGTGGATTTTCTCCGCAAGCGACGAGGCCGTGGGATCGACGAATTCATCCGGTCCATGCGCGGTGAAACTGTAGCCCGGCCCGCCCAGACGGGCGCAGAGAAGCGCCACGGCGGCGGTGTTGGTCGAGAAATGCGCGTGGATATGTGACAGCCCCGTGCTGCGGCGCTTCAGTTCGACCGCTTCGAGCAGATAGGCGATGTGGCGCAGCAGCGCGCCGCGCCCTGCATTGCGCCACAGCGTCCATGCGCCCGCAAGGGCGCGGGCCATGCCGCGCGGGTTGCGTGCCGCCTCGCGCAACGCGCCAAGGCCAAGGCGCAGGCCGCCGGGGGCGAGAAGATAGGTGCAAAGCGTGGCCTCGCGCTGGTCCAGCGGATCGACCAGCGCCTGATCCCATGCGCGCACGGCAAAGCGGGTGATCTGCACGCCCTGCCCTTCGAGCGCGGCAATTTCACGGCGGATGAAGGTCGCGGACGTCACCGGATAGGTGTTCATCAGATACCCTATCCGCATGAAACCGGCCCTTTCGCGCAGATCAGTGCGTCCAGACCTGACGGCGGTTGGTCGCGAAATTGTCGCCATAGCCACCGGGGCGCAGATTGGCGCGGCGGGCCTTGGGCTGGATCACGTTATAGTCGATGCCGTGGGCTTTCGCATAGGCTTCGGCGGCCTCTTGTGTCTCGAACCGCAGCTTGACCTGTGAATTCATGTCGCCCGAACTGGTCCAGCCCATCAGCGGGTCGATGCGCCGCGCTTCGGCGGGCGAGAATTCCAGCACCCAGAGCTTCGTCTTGGCGGTGCCGGACTGCATGGCATTGCGGGCGGGACGATAGATGCGAGCGCGCATGGGGCACCTCCTGAAAACACGCTTTCTTATGGGGAAAAATGCCTGCGGTTGCAAGGGGTCGCCGGGGCGTGGGTGCAGACAGGATGCGGCCCCGAAAGGAGGGAACGAGGAGTATGTCTTCCGGAAGGTGACACATCCCGCCTGCTGGGTGAAAGCTAGCCCTGCGGGGGGTATGCGGCAAGGATATTTTTTGACTCTGGGATATATCTTTTTCGGCCTGCACGCGTTCACGCCACGCAATGAGGTGTGATGCCGATGGCGAGGATCGGGCAGCCCCCGTTACGGCCCGCATCCAGCCGGTAGAGCAGCTTGCCCATCCATGTCGTCGAGGCGCCGAATTTGCGGTGCACATCGTCGCGGCCCGGCGTGCCGTCCTTGTTCAGCACCTTGCCCAGCGAGCGGAAAAACGCCGTGTCGAGCGACCGGCCCCGCGTCAGGATGATGCCCACGTCGATGGCACCGGCCTCGTAAAAGGCCGAAAACGCATAGAGGTCGCGGTCATAGGTCTGGTCCTTGCTGTTCCATTCGAAATCGAGCGCGACCTTGCCATTCACGAAATCGATCCGGTGGCCATCGAGAAATCCGGTGCGCACATAGTCGCGCAGCACGCCGGTCCCATTGGCGCGCAACAGGCGCACATGCAGATTGGCCGAGATGCGCGCTTCCACCCAATCCTCGGGGAAAAGACTGTCCACATATTGCGCGATCGGTCCCTTGCTGCCGCCGGGGATGCGGATCTGTTCGCGGGTGATGGTGAAGTCGGACAGCGCTTGCAACAGCGTCTGGAACTGGTCGGGGAAACTGCTGGCGAGAATTCCGGCGGCGTTGCGGTAGGAATAGATCTCGAACTTGCCCAGCAGATCCGGCGGGAAATATTGCTGATAGGTTGGGACCGGATCGGCGATCTTGCCTTCCGACACATCCCATAAATCCAGTTGGCCCGTCATTCTGCCGCGAGGGTCGAGTTGTATTTGTAGGTGTCCCATGTGGGCTTGTAGTCATCTTCGGCCTGATTGCCCCAGACGGTCCAGCCCTTGCGCTTGCCGCGTCCGAAAAGTTCCAGATAGGGGCCGGAGGAACAGGCCTCGATGATCTGGTATTGTTCATCCGGTTTGCGCGAATGTTCGCGTTTGCGGGTCGCAAACAGGTTCACCTGTGTCCGCCCCGGCGGCAGGGTGCGCGCATTCTTGCCCTTCACGCCGAACAGGATGATTTCGGTCACATTGCGGAAATAGAACCCGACCCCGCGCCCGTCTGACCCGCCATCCTTGCGGATCTTGTGCCAGATGATGTTGCTTTTGTATTGAAAGCCCCAGGAGTCCAGCACTTTCAGCCCGTCGGGCAAAAGCGCATTGGGCACCCAGAGATAGCAATGCGCGGTGTCGGCCAGATGCTCTGCCACCGGCAGGGCGCAGATTTCATCGAGATCGAGCGTCGGGTAGCGCGACAGGCGTTTATGTTCCGGTGCGACCTTGCCGGTGCGGTTGGTGAAGCGCCAGGGCG
>JAFIEL010000219.1 GCA_020832585.1 Natronohydrobacter sp.
CCCCGCCACCCCGCCCCCGGATCGCTCCCCCCCCCCCCCCCCGCCCCCGGCCGCTAAGCGCGGGGTAGCGCCACGCTGTGACTTGAGGGCGCGCGCGCTCTCGGCTAGGTCTGAGGCATGCGACACTTGCTGATCCCGGTTGTGCTATCCTGCGCGTCATTCATGGCGCTGCCCGCGCGTGCGCATCCGCATATCTTTGTCGATGTCGGGCTGGAGCTGGTCTTTGACGAGGCGGGTCAAGCCGAGGGCGTGTGGATCAGCTGGACCTACGACCCGTTTTTCTCGATGCTGCTGGTCTCTGATATGGGGCTGGATGCTGATTTCACTGGTACGATCAGCGATGAGGAGCGCGAAGCCCTGCACGGGTTCGACATGAACTGGACCGTCGAGGAGTATCACGGCGATACGCATGTCACGCAGAATGGCCAGCCGCTGGCCTTGAGCGGTCCGGTCGAATGGGAGTCGGATTACCGCGACGGCCAGCTTCATTCGCGCCATCTGCGTCATCTGATCGACCGCCCTGACCCTGCCCGCGAATGGGTGGTCGTGGTCTATGACCCGACCTATTATACCGCCTATGGCCTGATAGGGATGCCCCGGATCACAGGCCGCACGGATTGCACGGCGCGTGTCTTCGAGCCGGATTGGGAGGCCGCGGGCGCGCAGCTTGAGGCGGCACTGGATGAAGTGCTGGGCGCAGGTGGCGATATCGAGGCAGATTTCCCGATGGTCGGAGCCTTGTTTTCCGAAGAGGTGAGAGTGCTATGCGCCGCGCCGTGATCTGGTCTGCCCTTGCGCTGGTGGCGGCGGCGCTGGTCTGGTGGGCCGGGGGCGGGCTGGACCGCCTTGCGCTTGTCGCGCAAGAGGCGCAGCGCAGCTTTCAGACCCAACTGGCGCAAGGTCTGCGCAGCTTGCGCGCCGGCGAGCCGGGGGCCCTGGCAGCGCTCTGGGGGTTGAGTTTCGCTTATGGCTTTGTCCATGCCGCAGGTCCGGGGCATGGGAAATTCCTGCTGGGGGCCTATGGGGCCGGAACTCAGGTGCCGTTGCGGCGGATGATGGGGCTGGGGCTGGCCGCGTCCCTGGCGCAGGGGGTGACGGCTGTCGCGCTGGTCTATGGCGGTGTGCTGCTCTTCAATGCCTCGCGCGAAGCCTTGCAGCTGGCAGGCGATGTCTGGCTGGAACGCGCAAGCCTGATCGCGATTGCGCTGATCGGCCTGTGGCTGGTGATGCGTGCCACGCGCAAGGTGCTGCGCCAGGTTCATATGGCCCCTGTCGCTGTGGCAGGGCATGCTCATACGCACGGCCATTGCGACAGTTGCGGACACCGGCATGGGCCGAGCGTTGAGGAAGTGGCAAGCGTCACAGGCTGGCGCGACGCCGCCATGCTGATCGGCGCGATTGCGATCCGCCCCTGCACCGGCGCGCTGTTCGTGTTGATCCTGACATGGCGCATGGGGCTGGTCTGGCAAGGCATCGCGGCGGTGCTGATCATGGCGCTGGGCACGGCTGCGGTCACAGTTGCGGTCGCGGCAACCGCCGTTCTGGCCCGCGAAGGGGCGATGGACTGGGCCGCGCGTCTGGGCCGCGCGCGCCATCTCGGCCCGGTGATCGAGGCGCTGGCAGGGCTTTTCATCCTCGCTGTGGCCGTGAACATGTTAAAAATTCTCTGACCCGTCTTGCCGCCCCCCGCACTGCGGGATAACCGTGGCGCATGAGACAAGCTGCCGCACCTTTCCGCACGAACCTGCGCATGGTCCTGAGTCTGGGTCTGCCACTTGCGGGCAGCCATCTGGCGCAGTTCATGCTGGCTGTGACCGACACGATCATGCTGGGCTGGTATGGCGTGGCCGATCTGGCCGCAGGCGTGCTGGGCGCGGCGCTGTTCTTTGCGGTGTTCACCTTCGGGACCGGCTTTGCCAATGCGGTCATGCCAATGGTTGCGACCGCTGCATCCTCGGGTCAGGACACGGATGTGCGCCGGGCAACCCGCATGGGGCTGTGGCTGTCCATCGCCTTCGGCATCGCCGCGCTGCCGCTGTTCTGGTTCTCGGGCGCGATTCTGGGTCGCCTTGGCCAGCCCGAAGATGTCGTGCCACTGGCCGAGGCCTATATGCGCATCCTTGGCTTCTCGCTGGTGCCGGCGCTGTGTGTGATGGTGCTGAAGAACTATCTGGCGGCGCTGGGCCGCACACAGGTCGCGCTCTGGACCACAGTGGCGGCAGTCGGGCTGAATATCTTCGTCAACTGGATCTTCATCTTCGGCAATCTGGGTGCGTCGGAACTGGGCGTGCGCGGGGCGGCGATTGCGACGATCCTGGTCAATCTGGCAAGCGTTGCGGTGCTGGCGCTCTATTGCGCACTCCTGCCAAGCTTGCGCCGCTACACGCTGTTTCAACGCTTCTGGCGCGCGGATTGGCAGGCGATGGGGCAGGTCTGGCGGCTGGGCTGGCCGATTGGCGTGGCGCTGATCGCGGAAACCGCGCTGTTTTCTGCCGCCGCCATCATGATGGGCTGGATTGGCACGAATGAACTGGCAGCACACGGTATCGCGCTGGAAATCACGGCGGCGCTGTTCATGGTTCACCTGGGCTTTTCCAATGCCGCAACCGTGCTCGTGGGCCGGGCGCGCGGGCAGCGCGACCAAGCGGCGCTGCGGGCCGGGGCCAAGACTGCCGTGCTGGTCTCGATCGTCTTCGCCAGTATTACGATGGTGCTTTACGTCACTGCTGGCCCCTTCCTTGTCGGGCTGTTCCTGTCCCCGAGCGAGCCTGCCCGCGCCGCCATCATCGCGATTGGCGCATCCTTCCTGATCGTGGCGGCGGTGTTCCAGCTGGCCGACGGGGCGCAGGTCATGGCGATGGGGCTGTTGCGCGGCGTGCAGGACACGCGCGGGCCGATGCTGATTGCGGCCTTCAGCTATTGGGGTGTGGGGCTTCCCACCAGCTATGTGCTGGGCTTTCCGATGGGCTATGGCGGCGAAGGCATCTGGGCCGGGCTTGTCGTCGGATTGACCACAGCGGCAATCCTGTTGATGGCGCGCTTCTGGCGCGGGGCGGGGCGGGCCGATGCGCGCCCCTGGGCAGAGTGAAAGGCGAGACGATGGACGTGCGCGCAATCCTGATCGGGCTGGCCTTTGCCTTCATGTGGTCCTCGGCCTTCACCTCGGCGCGGATGATCGTGGCCGACGCGCCGCCGCTTTATGCGCTCAGCCTGCGGTTTCTGATCTCGGGCCTGATCGGGGTCGCGATTGCGCTGGCGCTGGGGCAATCGTGGCGCCTGACGCGCGGGCAGTGGCGGGCGGTGGTGATTTTCGGGATCACGCAAAACGCGCTCTATCTGGGGCTGAATTTCGTGGCCATGCAGACGGTCGAGGCCTCGCTGGCCGCGATCATCGCCTCCACCATGCCGCTGCTGGTCGCGCTCTTTGGCTGGCTGATCCTGCGCGAACGGCTGCGGCCCCTGGCGGTCGCGGGGCTGGTCGCGGGCTTTGCCGGTGTGGGGCTGATCATGGGCGCGCGGATGACGGGCGGGGTGGACCTGTGGGGGGTGTTCCTGTGCGTGCTCGGCGTGATCTCGCTGACGGTGGCGACGCTGTCGGTGCGCGTGGCCTCTGGCGCGG
>JAFIEL010000220.1 GCA_020832585.1 Natronohydrobacter sp.
AAGCCGTGGTCGATATCGAGTTTCAGGTGGTCTGGAACGTGACCGATCCGGCGCGTCTGCTGTTCAATCTGGCCGATCCGCGCGAAACCGTGCGCGCTGCGTCCGAATCCGCGATGCGCGACATTATCGCCCGGACGGAACTTTCGCCGATCCTCAACCGCGACCGGGGGGCCATTGCGGCTGACCTGCGCGCGGCCGTTCAGGAACTGCTCGACAGCTACGAATCCGGCATCAACGTGATCCGCGTCAACTTCGACAAGGCCGATCCGCCCGAAGGCGTGATCAACGCTTTCCGCGACGTGCAGACCGCCCGTCAGGAACGTGACCGGCTGGAGCGCGAAGCTGACGCCTATGCCAACCGCGTTCTGGCGCAAGCCCGTGGTCAGGCAGCCCAGCTGCAGGAAGAAGCCGAAGCCTACCGCGCAGAAGTGGTCAACAATGCGCAAGGTGAGGCCGCGCGCTTCATCTCGGTCTATTCCGAATATGTCAACGCGCCGGAAGTCACCCGCCGCCGGATGTATCTGGAAACCATGGAGAAGGTGCTGGGCGACATGAACCTGACCATTCTCGACAATGTAACCGCGACCGGCGAAGGTGGCAGCAGTGGCGTCCTGCCCTTCCTGCCGCTCGATCAGCTGCAACGCCAGCGGGGGACCAACTGATGAAAAAAGCAGGTATTCTTCTGCCCGTCGCCGTGGTGGCCATCGTCACTGCCTTTTCGGCACTGTTCGTTGTGGATGAGCGCGAAAACGTGCTGGTGCTGCAATTCGGTCAGGTGAAACAGGAAATCACCGAACCGGGTCTGGGCTTCAAGATCCCCTTCATTCAGGAAGTGGTGCGCTATGACGCGCGGATTCTGGGCCTGCAAACCCAGCCGCTCGAAGTCACGCCGCTCGATGACCGTCGACTGGTCGTTGACGCCTTCCTGCGCTGGCGTCTGGCCGATGTGCGCCGCTTCCGCGAAGCGGTGGGCGTGGACGGTGTGCGCGCGGCACAGGGCCGGATGGACCGGATCATGAATGCCGCCATCCGCGAAGTCCTTGGCGCTGTGCCTTCGACAGCGGTGCTGTCAGAAGACCGCACAGGGCTGATGAACCGCATCCGCGAACTGGCCCGGCGCGAAGCGCTGACGCTGGGGATCGAGGTGATCGACGTGCGTCTGACCCGCACCGACCTGCCGCGCGAGAACCTGGAAGCGACCTTTGCCCGGATGCGCGCCGAACGTGAACGCGAAGCCGCCGACGAGCGCGCGCGCGGGAACGAGGCCGCGCAGCGCGTGCGCGCCCTTGCCGACCGGACCGTGATCGAGCTGGTCTCGGCCTCGCGGCGCGAAGCGGAAATCATCCGTGGTGAAGCCGATGCAGAGCGCAACCGCGTCTATGCCGAAGCTTTCAACCTCGACCCTGAGTTCTTCGCTTTCACCCGCTCGATGCAAAGCTACGAGCGCGCGCTGCGCGGCGACAATGCAACGATGGTGCTGCGCCCGGATAGTGAATTCTTCACCTTCCTGCGCTCTGACGGGATCGGCGACGATGTCCTGCAGACCGCACGCGATGCCGCTCAGCGACTGGCGGATGATCCCGACTCGATCCAGCAGCGCGCCCCGGCCCCGGACCCGTCCGAGCCTGATGCCGTGCGCGAACTGGAAGCGATCATCGGCAACTAGGTGAACGCACAAACCATCATCCTGGCCCTTGGGCTGGTGCTGATTTTCGAGGGGCTGGTCTTTGCACTGGCCCCTCGTCGTCTGGAAGATATTCTGCGGATGCTGGCCGAGATGCCCTTTGACGCCCGTCGCCTGATCGGGGTGCTGGCATTGGTCGCGGGCGTGGTGCTGATCACCCTTTCGCGGATTCTTGGCAGCCCCTGAGACCAGAAAACCGCAATGACAGCATTTCACGTCTGGTTGAAACTGTGTTTCACGATTTGCGTTTGACCTGGGCGCGCATAGATTGGGCACATAGGGTCGTGCCCGCCTGCGGGCCCCCATGAACAGGAGAGAACCGAAATGCCTTACGCCATTTCCATGCGGCATCCCCGCCCCGATGTCGCGCAGATCGTGCGGGTCATGGGCCTGGCACTCGCATTCGCCTTTGCGCTTGTGACCTTCGCGCAGGCCCAGCCCGCGCGCCCCGAAAGTTTCGCCGATCTGGCCGAACGCGTCAGCCCCGCCGTGGTGAACATCACCACCACGACGACCGTCGCCGCACGGCTCGATGGCGGCCCGCAATTGCCCGAAGGCTCGCCCTTCGAGGATTTTTTCCGCGACTTCTTTGACGGTCCGCAAGGCGAGCGCCCCAACCGCCCGCGCCGCAATCAGGCGCTGGGTTCGGGTTTCGTGATTTCGGAAGACGGTTTCATCGTGACCAACAACCATGTCATCGAGGGTGCCGATGAAATCCGCATCGAATTCTATTCCGGGCTGGAATTGCAGGCCGAACTGATTGGCACCGACCCCGCAACTGACATTGCGCTGCTGAAAGTCACCCATGACAACCCGCTGCCGCATGTGCCCTGGGGCGATTCAGAGGCCGCGCGCGTCGGTGACTGGGTCATCGCGGTCGGCAACCCGCTGGGACAGGGTTTCTCGGTCAGCGCCGGGATCATTTCTGCCCGTGGCCGCGCATTGCAGGGGAATTTCGACGATTACATCCAGACCGACGCCGCCATCAACCGCGGCAATTCCGGCGGCCCGCTGTTCAACATGGCAGGTGAAGTGATCGGCGTAAACACGGCGATCCTGTCCCCCACCGGCGGCTCGATCGGCATTGGCTTTGCCATGTCCTCGCAGGTGGCGACGAATGTCGTGGACCAGCTTCTGACCTATGGCTCGACCAGGCGCGGCTGGCTGGGTGTGCGCATCCAGGACGTGACCGAGGAAATGGCCGAAGCCATCGGCCTTGAACGCGCCGAAGGTGCCATGGTCACGGATGTCATGGAAGGCCCCTCGCGCGATGCCGGGATGCAGGCAGGCGATGTGATCCTGCGCTTCGATGGTGGTCCGGTGCGCGACACGCGGATGCTGGTGCGGCGCGTGGCCGATGCCGGTGTGGGCGTTGATGTCGATGTCATCGTGTTCCGTGGCGGCGAAGAAGTCACGCTGAGCGTGGTGCTTGGGCAGCGCGAACTGGCCGAGGCCGCAGGCTCTCTCGCCCCCGCCCCGAGTGCGGCAACCCCGCCCGCGCCGTCTTCCTTCCTTGGGATGGAACTGCAACAGCTGACCGACGCGCTGCGCGAGGAAATGAACCTCACCCCCGGCATGAACGGTCTTGTGGTGCGCCAGGTCGAGGAAGACAGCGACGCGGCCCGCAAGGGCATTGAAATCGGCGATCTGATCACCGAGGCCAACCAGCAACCCGTCGCAACTGTCGCCGATCTCGAAGCACGCGCCGAAGAAGCCCGCGAAGCAGGGCGCCGCTCGCTTCTGATCCTGCTGCGCCGGGGCGGGGATCCGCGTTTCGTGGCGCTTGGTCTGTGACCTGAGACAAGGTCAGACCGACAGAAAAAAGCGCGCGCCCCCAGCCGGCCCGCCCGTGCATTTACCCCCGGGTTCGCCCCGGGGCAGTTGCGCGGGACCTCGATCGGGACCCGACCA
>JAFIEL010000018.1 GCA_020832585.1 Natronohydrobacter sp.
CTTGGTTTCGGCGACCATCTTCCATTCTTCCTTGGTCGAGCCGTCTTCCATGAAAACGTCGATATGCGGGATCACGTTGAAGGCGATCTGCTTGGGATAGACGGAGGGTGCGACTTCCTGACCCGGTACATAAATGCCTTTTGTCTGGTTCCACAGCTCGTCAATCGCTTCCTTGCCCGTGCCGGACACAGATTGATAGGTGCTGACCACTACCCGCTTGATGCGCGCGCGGTCATGGAGCGGCTTGAGCGCAACAACCATCTGCGCGGTCGAACAGTTGGGATTCGCGATGATGTTCTTCTTGGTGTAACCATCGACGGCGGCCGCGTTCACTTCGGGCACCACCAACGGCACATCGGGGTCGTAACGATAGAGCGAGGAATTGTCGATCACGACGCAGCCTTGCGAGGCGGCCTTGGGAGCGTAGGTCTTGGTCGCGTCAGACCCGACAGCGAAAAAGGCGATGTCCCAGCCCGTGAAATCGAATGTGTCCAGATCCTGGCATTTCAGGGTCTTGTCGCCAAAGCTGACTTCAGTGCCGAGGCTGCGGCGCGAGGCCAGTGCGGCGATCTGATCGACCGGGAATTCCCGTTCGGCCAGAATGTTCAGCATTTCGCGGCCCACATTGCCCGTGGCACCAACGACGACGACCTTGTAGCCCATTGTGGCCTCCTTTTCACACGTCGCGCTGCACCTATCGCAAATCCGCGCGAAGGTGAAGGGGCGCTAGTCGGTGCGGTCCTTTGCAAATGCGTAAATGATACAGCCGACCAGCAGCAGAACCGCGAAGAACAGGAACAACGTCTGGTAAGCGGCCTCTGGCGGGACTGCGGGCGCATTGGCATGGACGCGACCACTCAGCACCTGCAGCACGCCCACCCCGCCGATCGAGCACAGATTGAGGAAGGTCACACCGCGCCCGGTCAGGTGCGGCGGGAAATAGCTGCGACCATGCGCCATCATCATCGGGAACGACGCCCCGAAAAAGCCGACCGCCGCGAACAGCACTGCTGCCTGCCAGAATCCGGCCATCGGAAAGAACGCAAGCGCAAAGAGGCACGTTGTTCCAAGCAGATTGCCGCCAAGGATGACGCCCTTGCGCGTGCCAAAGACGCGGTCCAGCGGGCCATAGGCGAAATTGCCTGCAATCATGGCCAGCGCCATCAGCAGCGTGACCTGTCCGATCCCGGTGGCGGAGGCGCCATAAAGATCAGCGTAATAGGGTCCGACCCAGAGCCCGCGCAGCCCGGCGGCAGGTGCGTAATTCACGATCAGAAGTGGCAACAGAAGCCAAAGCGCCGGGATACGCAGAACATCCAGCAAGCTGCCCTGCGCACCATCTGGCGTCTCGACCTTGGGCGGGTCCTGCACGACAAGCCAGATCACGCCCGCGACAAGCGCTGTCACAGCACCGATGGCGAGGATCGATTCGCGCCAGCCAAAAGCCTCGGCTGCCCATGCCATCGGCAATGCGCCCAGAATATTGCCCAGCGACCCAAAACCGATCACGGCACCGGCCAGCGTGGCAAAGATCGCGGGCGGGAAGCTGCGCGCGAAAATGTAGTAGGACGCCATCAGCACCGGCGCGCAGCCAATGCCCAAGAGCCCCATTGCGAGATTGATATGCAGCGCATTTTGCGCCATCGCAAAAATGATCGCCCCACCAGTGCCGCCCAGCCCCAGCATCACCGCTGTCGTGCGCCTTGGGCCAAAACGATCCAGTGCCCAGCCAACGGGCAGTTGCGCGAGCGCAAAGACCAGAAACCACAGACCAGAGGCAAAGGCCAGATCATCTGCAGTCACCCCGACATCAGTCTGAAGCAGCCCCGACAGCACTGCCAGAAAAGAGCGATAGAACTGGCTGAGCAGGTAGCCCAGAACCAGAAAAAACAGGCTAAGTTTCATGTTTCTGATCCGGTTGTGATCTTGCTCTCTTGCTTAGTGAACCTGTGAAGCAAGTGCAATGACCCGAATCCGCAGCTTTCGTGTCGCGCAGGCAGTGGCGATGGCCTAACCTCGGCGTGTTGTGTGAAGGAAATTGCGATGGACGATCTGAACGGCGAAAGCCTGTATCACTACCGCGTCATGGAGCGCGCGATTGCGCTGATCGACGCCCCCGGCGGCGCGCAGCGCACACTTGCCGAATTGTCTGGCGAAATGGGCATGAGTGCGGCGCATTTTCAGCGGCTTTTCAGCCAGTGGGTCGGGGTCTCGCCAAAGCGCTACCAGCAATATCTGACGCTCGGCCATGCAAGGAAACTGCTGGAAGCGCGATTCTCTACGTTGGAGACCGCACATGCGATGGGCTTGTCTGGTCAGGCCCGGTTGCACGATCTGTTCCTGCGTTGGGAAGCCATGACACCGGGCGAATATGCCCGGCGCGGCGAGGGTCTGGAGCTGCGCTACGGCTGGTTTGCAACCCCATTTGGCATGGCATTGGGAATAGCAAGCGAGCGGGGTCTGTGCGGACTGGCCTTTGCCGATGATGACGCGCGCGAACAGGTTTTCGCGGACATGACACAGCGCTGGCCCAAGGCACAACTGATCGAGGACTCGACCGTGGCCGCGCCGCATGTGGACGCTGCCTTCGCCCAATCGGGCAAGGTCGCCCTGCATCTGATCGGCACCCCGTTTCAGATCAAGGTCTGGGAAGCGCTGCTGCATATCCCCTCTGGCCATGTCACGAGCTATGGCGCACTCGGTGCGCGGGTCTGCACCCCAAAAGCTGCGCGCGCGGTCGGCACCGCTGTCGGGCGCAATCCGGTAAGCTTTCTCATCCCCTGCCACCGCTGCCTGCGCGGCGCGGGTGGTCTAGGCGGTTATCATTGGGGTCTGGAACGCAAACGCGCCATGCTTGCATGGGAATCTGCACGGCTGGAAGCAGATCCTTGCGCGGAAGATCGCGAATTTGCGCTTGGTCAAGGGAACGTGTAGTGACGTGATGCGTTATGCTGGATTACATCGCATGCTGACCATCTGGAGGGTTTCATGAAACTATCTGCCCCTGTTTTCCTTGTGGGTGTATCCGCGCTCGCACTTGCCGCCTGCGCGCCCGATCCCAACAACATGCAGAACCGCACCCTGACGGGTGCCGTAACAGGCGCCGCAGTGGGCGGGGTGATTGGTGCCGCGACTGGCGACGGCGGCGGACGCCGCGCGATTGCGGGTGCGGTGCTCGGCGGGACGGCTGGTGCCCTGATCGGCCAGCAACTTGACCGTCAGGCAGAGGATCTGCGCCGCCAGCTTGGCAATAATGTTGATATCCGCAATACTGGGCAGGAGCTGATCCTGACCTTGCCGCAAGACCTGCTTTTCGCGACCGACAGCGCCACGCTGCGCCCGGATCTGCAACAGGATTTGCGCGTGATCGCAACCAATCTGGTCAATTACCCGCGCAGCGATGTGATCGTGGTCGGCCATACCGACAATACCGGCAGCGCGGCCTACAACCAGACACTGTCGGAACGGCGTGCGCAATCTGTCGCCCAAGTCCTGCGCAGTCAGGGTGTCGCCGCCAACCGTGTGCAAACCATCGGGCGCGGTCTGACCCAACCGATCGCCAACAACGCAACACCAGAAGGACGTCGGCAGAACCGTCGCGTGGAGATCTTCATCCGCCCGCATCAGCCAGCCTGATTACCGCTTGCATTGATGCAAAAGGCCAATCCCGTGGATTGGCCTTTTTTCTTGCGTAGCGGTCGATGTGGTCATATCTTTTGACCAATATTCGCACAAAATCCGGGCACAATCCAAACGCCCTCTGCACGCGGAGACAAGATGCCCTTTCAGCGTATCCAGCCGGAAAAACTGTCGATCAGTGTCGTGCGACAGATTGAACTCTTGCTGTTGCGTGGAATCCTGCGCCCTGGAGAGAGATTGCCAGCCGAGCGCGAGCTTGCCGAGAAACTGGGCGTGTCGCGCCCGTCGCTGCGCGATGCGATAGCTGAATTGCAGGCACGCGGCTTGCTGACGGCCAAGGCAGGGGCCGGCGTGTTTGTGGCGGATTTGCTGGATTCAGCATTTTCCGACTCGCTGGTGCGTCTGTTTGCCGATCACGATGAAGCCCTGTTCGACTACATCAGCTTCCGGCGCGATCTGGAAGGGATGTCGGCGGAACGCGCCGCGCGGTTCGGGTCTGATATGGACCTGCAGGTGATCGATACGATCTACAAGAAGATGGAAGCCGCGCATCTCAAGCGCGACCCGAGTGAAGAGGCGCAACTGGATGCTGAGTTTCACCTCTCGATCGTCGAGGCGTCGCATAACATCATCATGCTGCACATGATGCGCGCGATGTTCAACCTGTTGCATCAGGGCGTATTCTATAATCGCCAGATGATCTTCAAGCAGCGCGGTACGCGCGATGAACTTCTGGCGCAGCACAAGGCGGTGAATGATGCGCTGCAGGCGCGTGATCCTGTGCAGGCGCGGGCCGCTGCGGAAGCCCATCTCGATTATGTCGAGACATTGATGAACGATCTGAAGCGCAGCGAGCGCAATGAGGAAATTGCGCGGCTGCGTATCGAGCATGCGCGCGCGATGTAATGCGGCAATGAAAAAACCCGGCGATTTCGCGCCGGGTTCTTCACAGTGAATGCCAATCTGTTCAGTGCAGTTGCTCTTGTGTTGTGCTCAACACCTTCTGGAACAGAGCATCGCTTTGCGCTTCATCCATCTGCTTGGACAACACGTCACCGGCAGCAGCAATCGCGACAGAAACGGCAGTGTTTCGCACATCCCGCAACGCAGTGGCTTCGGCAGAGCTTATCTGATCTTCAGCAGCCTTCAATCGACGCGTGATAGACGCTTCGATATCCGCTTTTGTCTGCTCGGCGACAAGCTGGGCATCAGCCTTGGCCTTCTCGACAATGCGCGCTGCCTCTTGCTTGACCTCGGCTTGCTTGCGCTCGAAAGACGCATTCAGTTCAAGCGCCTCTTCGCGCAACCGCCTTGCTTCATCAAGCTCGCTGCGAATTGTCACCGCCCGCGCATCCAGCAGGGAAGAGACTTTTGCAGGCACCTTGAAATAGATCAACACGCCGCTGAACAGGATAAAGGCCGTCAGCACAATCAGGTCAGTATTGTACAGCGAGAAGAATGGTTTCCCTTCAACTGCTGCAAAAGCGGGGCTGGCGAGCAGAAGGCTTGCAGCAAGAACACGCGTGATCATGATGCCGCTCCCGCTTTGATACGCGCCGCAACGGCTGCATTGACACTGCGCGCATCGGCTTTGCCGCCAAAGCTCTCCAAAATGTCCTTGGTCACGTCTTTCGACACTTCGGACACCATTTCCATCGCACTGTCACGAATCTCGCGGATGCGCCGTTCTGACTCATTGGCCTTTGCTGCAATTTCTGCATCAGCCTTGGCAAGCTGCACGTCAAGCTGCGCCTGAATGTCGAGCTTTGCGGCTTCCACAATCCGGTTCGCTTCGGCGCGCGCATCTGCGAGCGCCTTATGATATGCCTCTTCCGCCTGTTGCGCCTTGAGCTTGTATTCTTCGGCGGCGGCAATGTCGCTGGTGATCGTACCACGGCGGTCTGCAAGCACTGCAGCGATCCGTGGCAATGCCACTCGTGACATCACATAGTAGAGCACCACCATTGTAACCACGAGCCAGAAAATCTGGTTCGAGAATGTGGTGACATCAAGTTGGGGCATTCCTGGCCCCGAAGCGGCAGTTTCTGCCATGTCTTCCCCCTAAGCCCTGATTTCACCGGAAGGACCGCATGCGGTCCTTCCGGGCGTAAGGATCCTGTCGGGATAGCCTCAGACAGCGAACATCAGCAGCAGGGCGACCAGGAACGAAAAGATGCCCAGAGCTTCTGCAAACGCGATGCCGATGAAGAGGAATGCGGTCTGGCCAGCGGCGGCCGACGGGTTGCGCAGTGCACCAGCAAGATAGTTGCCGGCAACATGGCCCACACCGATCCCTGCACCACCCATGCCCAAGCATGCGAGGCCAGCACCGATATATGCGCCCATTTGTACGATATCGCCTTCCATAGTCGTCT
The DNA here is from genome assembly GCA_020832585.1 of Natronohydrobacter sp. Taxonomy (GTDB): domain Bacteria; phylum Pseudomonadota; class Alphaproteobacteria; order Rhodobacterales; family Rhodobacteraceae; genus Roseinatronobacter. Next base: position 6,015 of record JAFIEL010000018.1, read on the forward strand.
CTCCTTACGTTGGAATTGGCTGGATTTGAGTTCCGACAGCCGCCTTAGTGGGCGGGGTGCAGCGCGTCTTTCAGATAGACGCAGGTCAGAATGGTGAAAACATAGGCCTGGATCACGGCCACAAGCAGTTCGAGCGCATAGAGCGCAGTCACAGCAAGGATGGGCAAGAAGAACGCTGCACCAAGCGCCGCAGCAAAACCTGCGAACACTTTCGCCACTGCATGACCCGCCATCATCGCACCCGCAAGACGAATGGAGTGGCTGACCGGACGCACGAAGTAGGAAATTACCTCGATCAAGGCCAGAACCGGACGCAGGGGAAGCGGCGCGCTCGACACCCAGAAGAGCTTGAGGAACTTGGTTCCGTGCAGGATGAAGCCCAGCGCTGTGACACTGAAGAACACTGTGAACGCCAGAACCGCCGTGACTGCGATATGTGACGTGGTGGTGAACGCAAAGGGAATCAGGCCAAGCAGATTGGCAAACAACACGAACATGAAGAGCGTGAAGATATAGGGGAAGAAGCGCACTGCATCGCGCCCGGCGACATCTTCGACCATCTTGTAGATGAAGCCATAGGTCATTTCCGCTGCGGATTGCGCGCGACTGGGAACGAGCGCACGACCGCGCGCGCCATAGACCATGAGTGCGGTTGCTGCGAGCACTGTGAGCGCCATCCAGAGCGTCACATTGGTGGGCGTGTACCAGCTGATATCGCCGCCGAACAACGCCTTGACCTGAAACTGGTCCATCGGCTTGATTACAAGGCCACCATTCTCACTTGCCACGTCGATCGTCCCCTTGTTCCGCACCCGCCTGATGCAACGGTGCGTCGTTCTGCTTGCCGAATTCGCGCGATGTGCGCAGCATCGTCTTTACCCCGGCAGCAAAGCCCAGCAATGTCAGCACCACAAGAAACAAGGGAAGTGTGCCGAGAAGCACATCCAACCCGTATCCGATGGCCGCCCCGATCGCGAGACCTGTCACCATTTCAATCACCATGCGCCAGCCGATCTGGGCCATCGAATGATGATCCTGCGCGGGCTGCGGCGGCTCCATCCTGGCTTTGACCTTGGCGATTTTCGCGTCGAGATCGCGAAGCCGCTCCAGATCATTTCCTTGTGTCACACGCGCCACTCCCGGCTGCAAGTTGGGCGGAACCTAGAAAGGCAGGGCGACAGAGTCAAGCGTGATAACGCTGACAGGAAAAGTGTTTAAATATCTGATATTGCGAGAGATAAAATAATGACCGGCATCATGCGCGCGGTGTCGGCCCTGAATGTTGCTCTTGCAGCATATTCAACCAAAGAGTTGACCTTTTGTGTGACCCGCGCAAGAACGGCACATGGAACCTGTCCGCGCCCCAGCACTTGACCTTGTTTTCATGGCCCTCGCAGATCCGACGCGGCGAGCCATTCTGGCCATGCTGTTGGAAGATGACATGGCCGTTACGGATGTTGCAGAGCCGTTTGAAATGTCTCTCGCCGCGATTTCCAAACATCTGGGCATTCTTGCAGCCGCAGGACTGATCAGCCAGGAAAAACGCGGGCGGGTAAAGTGGTGCAAACTGGAACCCGATTCCCTGCGCGAAGCTAGCATATGGATGCAGGCTTTCGGACAGTTCGAGGCCGTGCATCTGGAGGCTTTCGAGCGCTTTCTCGTGCAGGAATTGCAGGAGTGGTCAACCGAGACCTGATCTGCATCCTACATCTACCTTCAGCGGTGCTCTGCGCCGGGGTTAGGCCAGATCACCCGCTCAGGCTATCTGCGTGAATGCGTCGCGCAATGCCTGTGACCAGGCAGCGGACATCGCGGCGAAATCCTCGTCATTGGGTTCGATCCGACGCTTCTCTGTGATGCGCAGCGCATCGGTTTCGATCACCACCAGATCAAGGGGCATCCCCACACTCAGATTGGAGCGCAGGGTCGAATCCATCGACAGCAGCACTGCCTTGCGCGCTTCTTCCAGCGGCGTGTCGGCGGTGATCACGCGGTCCAGAATCGGCTTGCCATATTTGTGTTCACCGATTTGCAGGTAGGGCGTGTCCTCTGTGGCCTCGATGAAATTGCCTTCGGGATAGATCAGGAACAACCGCATCCGCCCGCCATTGCGCTGGCCCGCCACAATCATCGACGCCGTCGCCATCTGGTTCATCCGGTCCATCCGCGCCTTGGTCTCTGCCGTGACGCGCGAGAGCATGTCACCCACAATCGTGGCAACATCGAGCATGTTCTCGGCCAACATGATAGAGGTTTCAGCCGTCGCTTCAGGATCGTCAATCGCTTCCGACAGACGCGCCAGCGTGGTCTGGGTCACAGAAAGGTTGCCGGCGGTCATCATCGCGATGGCGCGGTCGCCAGGATGTTCGAAAGTGAACATCTTGCGATAGGTCGAGATATTGTCGAGGCCCGCATTGGTGCGGGTATCGGACAGCAGCACCAGCCCCGCTTTCAGCAACAGCCCGACGCAATAGGTCATGTCGATTTCCTTGATGACGTGAACGCACTTTCCTAGCGCCCCACGCTGGCCCATACAAGAGCGGTTACTGCTGTTGCGACTGACCCAGCGGGGCGACCAGAACGCTCACATCCAGTTCTTCCTCGCTGCCCCCAAGAACAAGCCCCCGGATCGGGGCTGCATCCTGCGCGTCCAGGCCAGAGCCAAGGCGGATATAATGCTCGTTCGGGCAGCATTTGTTGGCCGCGTCAAATCCGATCCAGCCAAGCCCTTCGATATGGATTTCTGCCCAGGCATGGCTTGCCTCATGCGGGCTGCCATCCTCGGTCGCGTTCAGGTATCCCGCGACATAGCGCGCAGGAAGTCCGGCCAGATGCGCACAGGCAATCAAGACCTGTGCATGGTCCTGACAGACCCCGGCCCCTTCGGTCATCGCTTCTGCGGCAGTCGTATGGGCAGAGGTCGCACCGGGCTTGTAGGCCACAGCCTCGGCGACAGCGGCGGCGAGAAGATGCGCGCGCTCCAGTGCAGGCGCGTCATCTTTGGCTTTCATCGCCTCGGACACCAGGTCACTGATCGCTCTATTGGGTTCGGTGCGCACTGTATTGCGAAGGTAGGCGCGGGGCGGCACGCGTTCACGGTGCCCACGCAGGATGCCGGCCGTATCCGTGGTTTCAACAGTTCCGCTGACAGTCACCTCGATCTGCGCACTTGGAGAGCGCACTGACACTGTCTGAACGTAATCCCCGGCCCCGTCACGCAGAGGCGTGCCAAGCACTGCACCGGGCACATCAATCGACCAGTCCAGCACGCGCTGGCTTTCGCTTTTGGCGGGTGTCAGGCGCAAGCTCTGGATAATTCCCCCGACCGGCGCAGCAAATTCATAGCGCGTCTTGTGCAAAACTGTCAGGATCATCGCGCTTCTCCGATCAGATATTGGTCATCGATGCATTTCGCGAGCCCTGCATTCTCGGTGATCATGCGGGTCAGGAATTCATGCAAGCCCTCGTCAAAGACATCCTCGATACGCGCCTCGGCCAATTCGCCCAGCATGGCGCGCGCCGCTTCCTGCGCCGGGGTGGAACGGTCATAGATGCGCGCCAACTGATCGAGATGAGCGTTTACCTCGATCGTGCAGGACAGAAGCGAGCGCGGGAATTTCGGGTTCAGGATCAGGAAATGCGCGATCTGCTTGGCGCTGAGTTCTCCTCCGTAGGCCCAGTTATAGGCGCGATGCGCTGAGAGCGCGCGCAGAAGCGTCGTCCACTGATAATTGTCCAGACCCGAGCCGATATAAGCGACCGAAGGCAACAGGACGTAGTATTTCACATCCAGCAGACGGGCGGTGTTGTCCGCGCGTTCCAGCGCATAGCCCAGATTCATGAAGCGATAGCCATCATTGCGGAGCTGCGTGGCTTCGATGGAGCCGCGGATCAGAGCTGATGTGCGCAGGGTCCAGTCAGTCAGTTCCGGCACTTCGAGCGAAGAGCGTTCGCGCCGCGACAGCGCCTTGAGTTCCTGAAAGCTTGTATTGATCGCATCCCAGACCTGCGACGTCAGCGCCGTGCGCACGATCCGGGCATTCTCGCGGGCCGAGGAAATGCAGCTTGCAACGGATGAGGGGTTGTCGAGATCGAAGAACAGGAAGCTTTCGACATTGCGCTGTTTCAATTCGCCGTATTTCTCGGTGAACTGCTGCAACGCACCCTTGCTTTGCAGGATCGCGCTCCATTCGTTGCGAAAGCCCCCGCCGGTGTTGGGCAGAAGTGCATTGCGAAACCCCAGATCCAGCAGGCGCGCGGTGGTTTCCGAGCGCTCCAGATAGCGGGTCAACCAGAACAGATTGGCGGCTGTGCGGCTTAGCATCTCATTCCTCCGCGATGACCCATGTATCCTTGACGCCCCCGCCTTGGCTCGAGTTCACCACAAGCGAGCCTTCGGTCAGCGCCACCCGCGTCAGCCCGCCCGGCACCAGTTCGATGTCGCGGCCCACAAGGCAGTAGGGGCGTAGATCAACATGGCGGGGCGCGATGCCCTCGTTCACGAAGGTTGGGCAGGTGGACAGCGCAAGTGTCGGCTGGGCGATGTAGTTTGACGGGTTGGCGGCGAGTTTTGCGGCGAAAGCCTCGATCGTGGCCTTGTCGGATTTCGGGCCGACCAGCATGCCGTAACCGCCCGAGCCATGCACCTCCTTGATGACCAGCTCGGCGATATGTTCCTGAACGTATTTCAGATCATCTGCCTTGGCGCATTGCCATGTCGGCACGTTTTCAAGGATCGGGGCCTCGCCCAGATAGAAGCGCACCATCTCGGGCACATAGGTATAGATCGCCTTGTCATCGGCCACACCCGCACCCGGCGCCGAACAGATCGTCACCCCGCCCGAGCGATAGACATTCATCAAGCCCGGCACACCCAGCGCCGAGTCCGGGCGGAAACAGAGCGGGTCAAGGAAGGCATCGTCGATCCGGCGATAGATCACATCGACCTTCTGCGGGCCTTCGGTGGTGCGCATGTAGCAGAAATCGCCCTCGACAAAGAGATCCTGCCCTTCGACCATCTCGATGCCCATCAGATCGGCAAGGAAGCTGTGTTCGTAATAGGCCGAGTTGAAATGGCCGGGCGTGAGCAGCACCACCTTGGGGTCGCGGTCGCATTTTTCCGGCGCGACCGAGGCCAGTGTGCGCTTGAGAAGCCGCGCGTAGCCATCCACCGGGGCCACGCGGTTTTCCTGAAACAGATGCGGGAACATGCGCATCATCACTTCGCGGTTTTCCAGCATGTAGGAGACACCGGACGGGGTGCGGCAGTTGTCTTCCAGCACATAGAACTGGTCCGCCCCGGTGCGGACCAGATCGATCCCGACGATATGGCTGAACACGCCCAAGGGCGGGCGGAAGCCTGCGACGGCGATTTCATAAGCCTCGTTGCGATAGACCAGATCGGCGGGAATACGGCCTGCGCGGATGATCTCGCCTCGGTCATAGACATCGGACAGAAAGGCATTGAGCGCACGCGCGCGTTGCTTGATGCCGCGTTCCAGCTTGCGCCATTCCTCGGATGTGAACACACGCGGGAACATGTCGAAGGGGATCAGCCGGTCGGGGTCGCCGCCTTCGCCATAGACGGCGAAGGTGATGCCGTAGCGGCGGAACAGATCTTCGGCTTCGGCCTGTTTCAGCGCACGAAACTCGGCGGGCATGTTCTGGTGCCAGCCTTCCAGCATCTGGTAGGGCGTGCGCAGCCCTGCTGCGTCATACATTTCGTTGAAATAAGGCTCTGCCATAGGACGTGACCCCCTGTCTTTCTGTCATGAAATGCGGTTGCTTAAGGGAAGTAAAGAGCCCATGAAGCATCTGCACAAAAAACAGGCGGACCTATCAGCATCTCTTGATTCACGCCGTGTTGACCTGAGTTTTGCCGCCCTGCCCCCGCGCCGTGAACCAGTTCCAGCCGAGAAGGATCAGCAGCACGGCTGTTCCTGCCACCTCTACCCCGAAATCCGGCCAGAACAGCGCGATGATTGCCGGGATCGCCACGACCCGCGAGAAGAGGTCCATGCGCCCGAAGAGCCAGCCTTCGATCACGGCGGCGAAAGCGACCAGCCCAAGGATCGCCGTGAACCCGGTCCAGAGGACGATGGGCAGCGGCCCGCCATAGATGATTTCGGGGTTGAACACCATGAAGAGCGGGATCAGATACAGGCCCTTGGCAAATTTCCAGGCCTGCATGCTGGTTTCCATGGGTTTCGCGCCCGCCACAGCCGCGCCTGCGAAACCTGCGAGCGCCACGGGGGGTGTCACATTGCTGTCCTGTGAATACCAGAACACCACCAGATGCGCGATCAGCAGCGGGATGCCGAATTCGTTGTGCAGCGCAGGCCCCACGAGCACGATCAGCACGATATAGCTGGCCGTCACAGGCAGGCCCAAGCCCAGCACCAGCGAGGCGAGCAGCACCAGCCCCAGCGCGATGACGATATTGCCTCCCGAAAGCGAAATCATCATGGAGGAGAATTTCAGCCCCAGCCCGGTCAGCCCGACAACGCCCACGATGATGCCCGCGACGGCGCAGGCTATGGAGACTGCAACGGCATTGCGCGCGCCCAACTCGAGGCTCTCGAAAACCATCCGCAGCCCGCGCAGGATAGAGGCGCGGATGCGGTCCAGCGTCAGCGGGCCATCTGCGAAAAGCGCCCATGCGCCGCGCAGCCCGGTCACGGCAATGACCGAGATGATGGCCCAGAACCCCACGCGCATGGGCGAGATGTTGTTGACCAGAAGCCAGACCAGCAACACCAGCGGCACGATGAATTGCCAGCCTGCCTTGAGCACCTGCCGCACGAGGGGCAGTTCTGATGGCGACATGCCGCGCATGCCCTGTTTCATTGCGACGATATGCACAAAAAGATAGACCGTGCCGAGATAGAGGATCGCGGGGAAGATCGAGACCAGAACGATCTCGATGTAAGGAACACGCGTATATTCCGAGATCAGGAAGGCGCCTGCGCCCATCAGGGGGGGCGTGATCTGACCGCCAGTCGAAGCGGCAGCCTCGATCCCGCCGGCCTGTTTGGGCTTGTAGCCCAGACGCTTCATCAACGGGATGGTGAAGGCCCCGGTTGTCACCACATTGGCGATGGCCGACCCGGAAATGGACCCCATGCCCGCGCTGGCAATCACCGCCGCCTTGGCTGGCCCGCCGGGTTTGCGCCCGGTCGCGGCAAAAGCCAGATCGATGAAGAACTTGCCAGCACCGGTCTTTTCCAGGAAGGCCCCAAACAGGACGAACATGAACACGAATGTCGCGGCCACACCCAGCGGCAGGCCAAAAATCCCTTCCTGCCCCAGATAAAGCTGCCCCACCAGCCGGTCCGTATTGGCCCCGCGATGCGACAGCACGCCCGGCATCCATTCGCCAAGTCCCGGCAGCGCGCCGCGTGATCCTGCCAGCGCATAGAGGATCGCAATTGCCCCGATGATGGTCATGCCAAGGCCAACGGCGCGGCGGCTGGCCTCCAGGACAGCAATCGTGCAGATGATGCCCACGATGATGTCGGTCTGGCTCCACCAGCCCGCGCGGGCGATGATCGCGTCGAGGTTCCAGATGATGTAGAAGCCGCTGAAGAAGCCTGCGACGATCAGCACGCTGTCGATCAGCCAGCCGAACAGGCCGCGCGCGCGGGTCTGGCCAAATACCGGGAAGATCAGAAAGGCCAGCACCAGCACGAAGGCCAGATGCGCCGGGCGCTGGTAGAACAGGCCCAGCGGGCGGATGCCCGCCGTGTAAAGCTGGAACAGCGACAGGCTGACCGCAACCGCCGTGATCAGCCAGAGCACCGGGCGCGGCTGGAAGCGGTCGGCCGAGCGCAGGTTCGACGGGATCACGCCGCCCTCGATCTGATCGGTGGGCGCAGGGCTTTCGGAACTTGGGCGCATGGGCGTGACCTTATGGAACGAGACGCAGCGTCGCGGCCTGACCGCTGGCCTGCTGCGACAGATTTAGAACATGGGGGCCAAGGCTCAGCGTATGGCCGACTGAAGCGGCGCCAATGCGGATTGGCAGCGCATTGCCTGCAATCGGCTCGGCCATGTCCTCGATCCAGTAGCCGCCATCAGGGGCGGCTGTCAGGCGGCCACGGCCAGCGACCTCTCCCAGACCCGCTGCAAAATCATGCAGATAGCTGCGCGAGAGCAGCAACTGCCCTGCGTCTTGCGTGAAGCAATCCGCGACCGCGCCGCCGGTGACGGAATGCGCCCATGTCAGGCAGGCCTCGCGCCCTTCCGGCAGGGGCCATTCGGCCAGCACGTTGCCCGAGGCCAGTTCAACCCGCAACACGGGATCGGCCATGACCGGCGCGGCAAGGCAAAGGGCGGCCGGGACCAGCCGCCCCAAACCCGTCATGGACGCTGATGGTCCTGCACGCTCGCACCGACTTCTTCCAGATAGCGCAGCGCGCCGGGGTGGAAGGGGATCGGGGTCGAGTCGGTCGTGAACTCTACGGTCGTGTCATTCGCCGCCGGGTGAATGGCGATCAGTTCGTCCACATTCTCGAACATGGCGCGGGTGATGTTATAGGCCAGATCATCATCCATATCCGCATGCACGATCAGCACATTGGGGGTGGAAATGGTCAGCACGCCCTCGTCCATCCCGTCATAGGTGCCTGCGCGCAGCGTATAGGGGGCAAAGGTCGGCTCGGCCTCGATCGCGGCGGCGATCTGCTCTTCGGTCAGCGCGATGATGCGGATGGACCGCGTGGTGGCGAGGTTCATGATCGAACTGGTGGGCGGGCCAACGCTCCAGAACCCGGCGACGATGTCGCCGTCGCGCAGCGCATCGGCGGTTTCATTGAAGTTCAGCCGCTCGGGCGTGAAATCGTCATAGGTGATGCCATTCGCGGCCAGCAGGGTCTGGGCGCTGACCTCGGTGCCCGATCCCGGTGCGCCGACCGACACACGTTGCCCGCGCAGATCATCAATGCTGGTGATGCCGCTATCCGCCAGCGTCACGATCTGCAAGGCATTGGGATAGATCGAGGCCAGAGCGCGCAACTCATCGACCTGCCGCCCCTCAAACGCGCCTTCGCCGTGGAACGCCTGATAGACCGTATCGGCCAGCGCCAATGCCAGATCACTGTCGCCGCGCGAGATCAGGGCCACGTTTTCCACCGATGCGCCGGTGACTTCCGCACTTGCGGTCGCACCATCGACATGGGTGTTGATCACTTCGGCCAGACCGCCACCATAGGGGAAATAGACGCCGCCAGTGCCGCCTGTGGCGATGGAGAGCTGTTGCGCATGGGCGGGGGCCGCCAATAGCAAAGCTGCGACGCCGAGCGCCGTGAAACGGTTTTTCATGGTAATCCTCCCAAGGATCTTCGTTTTTCTTGTCGGATCGCGAACGATCTATGGAAAGACTAGCGGCGCATTTTCCATGGCGCAACCTGTGATGGTCCGATTATGCGCCGAAGATCACCGGATAGAGGGACAGGACCAGCAGTGCGGCCATGGTGTAGTTGAAGGCGCGCAGCAGGTCCGGGCGCTGCAGCAGGCGGCGCAAGCCAACCCCGGCCAGTGCCCAGACGGATACGGACGGAAAGTTCACCAGCACGAACACCCCCGCGACCCATGCCACGGCCAGCCATTCCTGACCGGGCGCGTAAAGCGTGACCGCGCCCAGCGACATGATCCAGGCCTTGGGGTTGACCCATTGAAAGGCGGCGGCCTGCAAGAAGGTCAGCGGTTTGCCCTTTGTGGTGCTGCCATCGGGGGGCGCGGCATTGGCGATTTTCCATGCCAGCCACAGCATGTAGATGATGGAAACGACCGTCAAGGCGGTGCGCGCAGGCGGGTAGCTGATGAACACCCCAACCAAGCCCATGCCCACGACAAAGACCATGAAGGCATGGCCCAGCGCGATGCCGAACATATGCGGCAGGGTCCGGCGGAAACCGAAATTCACGCCGGATGCCAGCAGCATGATATTGTTCGGCCCCGGTGTGACCGAGGTCACGAAGGCATAGGCGGCAAGGGCAAGGAGCAGATCAGTCGTCATGGTGGCCTCATTCTATCAGAGGCCAGATTATGTGGTTGTTTCCGATGATTGGTTGCAAAAGATGTGCTGAACAGGTTATCTGTGCAATTCATGAGCGACATAGACCAAATATCCGAGCATATATTGCGGGTTCTGTCGCGGGACGGGCGTATCTCGAATATCGAGCTGGCCGAACGTGTTGGGCTGTCGCCCTCTGCCTGCCTGCGCCGGGTGCAGGAGTTGGAGCGGCGCGGGATCATCACAGGCTACCGGGCAGTCATTGACCCTGCGCAGACCGGGATCGGCTTCATTGCCTATGTGACGGTGGGTCTGTCGCGCCATACCAAGGCTGCACAGGCGGAATTCGAGCGCCTGATGCAGGCCGCCCCGCAAGTGCGCGAATGTCACAACATCACCGGCACTGTGGAATATCTGCTGCGGGTGGAGGCACGTGATCTGGCGGCCTACAAGCAGTTTCACACCGATTACATGGGCGCCTTTCCGCATCTGGAACGGTTGACAACAATGGTGGTGATGGGCTCTCCCAAGGATGAGCGGGCCTGAGCGCAGATTCTACGTGCATTTGCGCGCAAATTCGCTATGCTGCAGCGCAGCAAAAGGGGCGCAACATGGCCAAAGGCAAGGTAATCACCATCGCGCAGCAAAAGGGCGGGTCCGGCAAGACCACGCTCGCGGTCAATCTGGGCGTGATGCTGGTGCGCAAGGGGGCAACCGTCGCGTTTCTGGACACGGACCCGCAAGGCTCGCTCGGACGGTGGTTCATGACCCGTGTTGACGCCGGACGCGCAGACGGAATGGAGTTTTCTACCGCCTCGGCTTGGGGTGTGGGCTATGAGGTCGGCAAGCTGCGCGACATGGCCGATTTCGTGATCATCGACACCCCACCCAAGGCCGATAGCGACCTGCGCCCTGCCTTGCGTGCCGCCGATCTGGTGGTCGTGCCGGTGGCGACCAGCCATGTCGATCTCTGGGCCACGGATGGTGTGCTGGATCTGGCGCGGCGCGAAGGGCGCGAAGTGCTGGTCGTGCTGAACCGCGCCCGGCCCGGCACGCGCCTTGGGGCAGAGATCGCAGAGGCCGCGCAACAGCTTGAGGCCCATCTGGCCGAAACCCAGATTGCCAATCGCGTGGCCTATGCCGAAACGCTGGGGCAGGGATTTGGCGGGGTCGAAGGCGCGCGCAGTCCCGCGATCCGTGCCGAGCTGGAAACGCTTCTGGCCGAAGTCGAGGCGCAACTGGCAGAGGCCGAATAGCCCGACCCCATATGGACGCCGCAGGATGGGTGCGCTATCAGCGCAGCAACACTCTATCCCGAAAGGTGCCCCATGTCCGGCCACGGCCCTGCCATCCCCATGACCTCGCATAAATCCGGCCCGCTGACTGGCGTGGCCGAAGTGCCCGGCGACAAGTCCATCTCGCATCGCGCACTGATCCTTGGCGCGCTCTCGGTCGGGGAAACCCGGATCACCGGATTGCTGGAGGGGCAGGACGTGCTAGATACCGCCAAGGCCATGCGGGCATTTGGCGCGACGGTCACGCAGCACGGCCCCGGCGCATGGACCGTTCAGGGTGTGGGCGTGGGCGGCTTTGCCGAGCCTGCCAATGTGATCGATTGCGGCAATTCGGGAACCGGTGTGCGGCTGATCATGGGGGCCATGGCCACGACCGATATCGCGGCCACTTTCACCGGCGACGCCAGCTTGAACAAGCGCCCGATGGGGCGTGTGACGGACCCGCTGGCGCTGTTTGGCGCGCAGGCTTTCGGGCGGCGCGGTGGGCGGCTGCCGTTGACCGTGATTGGCGCGGCAGAGCCTGTGCCGGTCGAATACCGCCTGCCGATGCCCTCGGCGCAAGTGAAATCTGCGGTGCTTCTGGCCGGGCTGAACGCGCCGGGCCAGACTGTCGTGATCGAGGATGAGCCGACCCGCGACCATACAGAACGAATGCTACGCGGGTTTGGGGCCGAGATTTCGGTTGAAGACACGTCAGAGGGGCGGATCATCACGCTCACAGGGCAGCCGGAATTGCGCGGTCAGAACGTATCGGTGCCGCGTGATCCCTCTTCCGCGGCCTTTCCGGTCTGCGCGGCGCTTCTGGTGCCGGGGTCGGAGGTTTTCGTGCCTGGTGTCAGCCAGAACCCGACGCGCAACGGGATATTCCTGACGCTGCAAGAGATGGGCGCGGATCTCGTGCTGGAAAACCCGCGCGAGGAAGGCGGCGAGCCTGTGGCTGATCTGCGCGTGCGCTTCTCGGCGCTCAAGGGCATCGACGTGCCACCAGAGCGCGCAGCCAGCATGATCGACGAGTATCCGATCCTGTCGGCACTGGCCGCAACAGCTTTGGGCAAGACCGTCATGCGCGGGGTCAAGGAATTGCGGGTGAAGGAATCCGACCGGATCGACGCGATGGCGCGGGGTCTGGAAGCCTGCGGTGTGCGGGTCGAGGAAACCGAGGACACATTCACCGTGCATGGCATGGCAGAGGTGCCCGGCGGCGCGACAGTGCGCAGCCATCTGGATCACCGGATCGCGATGAGTTTCCTTTGCTTGGGCATGGCGTCCGCTCACCCGATCACGGTCGATGACGCAACCCCGATTGCGACATCCTTTCCGGTGTTCGAGCCATTGATGACAGGCCTTGGGGCCAGGCTCACGCAGGACACTTGAGGTAAGCTGCGCACTCTAGCTGTCGTGCTGGAAGGGTTTTCCTGCACACAAATCCGGCCTGCGCGCCTCGGTCAGTGCTTCGGCCTGCGCACGCCGCCAGCGTGCGATCTCGGCATGATTTCCCGACAAAAGCACCGGCGGGATTTCGCGGCCCTGCCACTCGGACGGGCGGGTATATTGCGGATGCTCCAGCAATCCGGCGGAAAAGCTTTCCTCTTCGATCGAGGCCGCATTGCCCAGCACATCCGGCAACAATCGCACGGTTGCGTCGATCATCGCCTGTGCGGCCAACTCGCCGCCGGTCAGGACGAAATCGCCCAGGCTCACCTCCTCGATGCCGTAATGGTCGATCACGCGCTGGTCGATCCCCTCGAACCGCCCGCAAATCATCGTGACGCCGCGCGCCTGCGCCCAGTCGCGCGCCTTCGCCTGCGTGAAAGGCCGTCCGCGCGGGCTGAGGCAGACCAGCGGCCATGCGGCGCGATCCTCGGGTGTGCCGCGCATGGCCATTTCGACCGCGCGCCCCAGGACATCAGCGCGCAGGACCATCCCCGCGCCGCCGCCCGCAGGCGTGTCATCAACATTGCGATGTTTGCCAATGCCAAAGGGCCGCAAATCGATCGCGTCCAACCCCCACAGCCCGTCTTTCAGCGCCTTCCCGGTCAGGGAGAGGCCAAGGATGCCCGGAAACGCTTCGGGGAACAGTGTGATGATCCGCGCCTGCCACGCCTGCACAGGCGTGCCGCGCTTTTCAAGCGATCGCGGCACCAGTGACGGTGTGATTGCCAGTCGCCCCTTCGCGCGCCGCTCACTCATTCGATCAGCCCTTCAGGCGGGTCGGCGATGATCCGACGCGCTGCCAGATCGACTGTCGGCACAATCGCCTGGGTGAAGGGCAGAAGGATCGCGCCGGATTTGCCGGGCGCTACCAATTCCAGAAGATCAGACGCACCGTGATTCAGCACAGCCTTGACCCGCCCCAGTGACTGACCGCCCGTGTCAAAGACCTCTAGCCCAATCAGATCCGCGTGATAGAATTCATCATCGGGCAGACCGGGCAGGCGGTCACGCTCGGCAAAAAGACGAACCCCACGCAGCGCATCGGCCTGATCCTTGCTCGCAACCCCGCTCAGCCGCGCCGCAAATCCTTGCGCGACCTGCGCTCCCAATGTCACGGTAAATTGCCGCCCATCCTCGGACCAGAGCGGTCCGTAATCAGCAATGGAACGCGGGTCAGCGCAGAAACTCTTCAGCCGCACTTCCCCGTGCACGCCATAAGCGCCTGCAATTGCTCCGACACAGATGCGCGATCCCGTCATGTGGCCATTTTCTTGCGACAAATACTCTGGGGGCGGGTGAATTGGCCCTGCACGGGCCAAGAGGGGGGCAGACAGCCCCCCTCTTCTGACGTCTCGATTATTCTGCTGCGGCTTCGGCTTTGGCAGCTTTCTCGGCAGCGCGCGCCTTGGCTTTCTTGCCCGGCTCGGCTTTCTTCATATTGGCGCGGGTCGCCTTTGCGCGCACACCAGCCGCTTCAAGAAACCGCGAAACGCGATCGGTGGGTTGCGCCCCCTGATCCAGCCAGTGCTGCACCCGCTCCATGTCCATCTTGATGCGGTCTTCGCTGTCCTTGGCCAGAAGCGGGTTATAGGTGCCCACTTTCTCGAGGAAGCGACCATCGCGCGCCATGCGCGAATCTGCGACCACGATGGAATAATGCGGGCGCTTCTTTGCCCCACCACGGGCCAGACGGATTTTAACAGCCATATCAGTTTCTCCTTTGGATGGCGTTGGCGCGGCAATCTCCGCCGCGCGGATTTCAGCGTTGCAGGTTCTCGTGGTGACGGATCACTTCCGAGATGATGAAATTGAGGAATTTCTTGGCAAATTCCGGATCAAGATCGGCCTCTTTGGCCAACCATTCCAGCCGCTCGATCTGGCGCTCTTCGCGGGCCGGATCGGACGGGGGAAGTTGATGTTCAGCTTTCAGGCGGCCCACGGCCTGCGTGTGCTTGAACCGCTCGCCCAGTGTGTAAACAAGGATCGCATCCAGCCGGTCGATGCTGTCGCGGTGATTGGCCAGCAATTCGGCAGCACGCAGGGAAGGGTCAACAAGTCCTGTCATTTCTTGCGCCCCAGCCCAAGGCCAGACAGCCCGCCCGGCAAGCGCATGCCGCCCAGCCCGCTCATGCCCGGCGCACCCATACCGGGCATTTTCATGCCTTCTTCCATGCCGCGCCCCAGATCGGCAAGTTGATCAGGCGACATGTTCGACGGGTCCGGCATGCCCTTGCCCTTGCCCATCAGCCCGGCCATGGCCTGTTTCAGCATGCCTTTCTTGCCCATGACCTTCATCATGTCGGCCATCTGGCGGTGCTGCTTCAAGAGCTTGTTCAGGTCAGACACATCCAGCCCGGCCCCGGCGGCGATACGTTTCTTGCGGCTGGCCTGCAGGATCGCGGGATTGGCGCGTTCCTTCTTTGTCATCGAATTGATCAGCGCGATCTGGCGCTTGAGCATGCTGTCGTCAAACCCTGCCGCTTCGGCCTGTTTCGACATCTTCGCCATGCCCGGCATCATGCCCATGAGCGATTGCATGCCGCCCATCTTCATCATCTGCTCAAGCTGCATCTTCAGGTCGTTCATGTTGAACATACCCTTCTGGAAGCGCTTCATCATGCGTTCGGCCTGTTCGACCTCCAGCACTTCCTGCGCCTTTTCCACAAGGGCCACGATGTCGCCCATGCCCAGAATGCGGCCCGCAACGCGCTTGGGATCGAAGACCTCCAGCGCATCGGTCTTTTCGCCCAGACCCACGAAGCGGATGGGCTTACCGGTCACGGCGCGCATCGAGAGCGCCGCACCGCCGCGCCCGTCGCCATCCATCCGGGTCAGGACAACGCCCGTGACGCCGACCTTGCCATCGAATTCGGCGGCCACGTTCACGGCGTCCTGTCCGGTCAGGCCATCGACCACCAGCAGGGTTTCGCGCGGGCCGACCGCATCGCGGACCGCCTGAACCTCATTCATCAGCACTTCGTCAATGTGCAAGCGGCCTGCTGTATCCAGCAGATAGACATCATAGCCGCCCAACGTGGCCTGCTGCTTGGCGCGCTTGGCAATCTCGACTGCGTTCTGGCCCTTGACGATAGGCAGGGTATCGACGCCGATCTGGCCGCCCAGAATGGCAAGCTGTTCCATCGCGGCAGGGCGATTGGTGTCGAGCGAGGCCATCAGCACGCGCTTGCCCTCGCGTTCAGACAGGCGGCGAGCCAGTTTGGCCGTCGTCGTCGTCTTTCCCGAGCCTTGCAAACCCACCATAAGCACCGGCGCGGGCGGGTTGTCGATCTTCAGGCGGCCTGCATCTTCGTCGCCTTCGAGCATGGCGATCAACTCGTCATGCACGATCTTGACGACCTGCTGGCCGGGGGTGATGGATTTGGTGACGGCTGCGCCCGTGGCTTTCTTCTGCACGCGCTTGACGAAATCGCGCGTCACGTCGAGCGAGACATCTGCCTCCAGAAGTGCGACCCGCACCTCGCGAAGTGCAGTGCGCACGTCTTCCTCCGAGAGCGCACCCTGTTTCGTCAGCCGGTCAAAAACCCCGGACAGGCGTTCAGAGAGGGTCTCGAACATGCGCGCGTCTCCTTCCCCTGTTCAGGGGCATTTCAAACCAGTGTTGCACCCATGGGCGCAACGCGCTGATGGGTGGCGATCCTTGACACAGCCAAGGACCGGAAGCGTGAACCTCCGGACAGATGGGGTCGCGATACGCCTGAAAACGAACAGAGTCAAGCGAACAGGACTGGCAGCTTGCAGTTTCGTGACTTGATCTTTCGCGGCCACACCACAAGGTCTGAACTCTAACAGACACAGGAGAACATCATGACATATCGTGCGGTTCTGGGCGGTGCAGCCACGGTTCTGGCCCTGTCGCTGCCAGCATTCTCAGATCAAGGCTATACTGTCGAGACATTGGCCGAGGGGCTGGACCGCCCGTGGGGCATGACATTTTTGCCGGATCATGGTGATCTGATCATGACATTGCGCGGCGGAGAACTGGCGCTCTGGAGTAGCGAGGACGGCATCACCCCGATCAGTGGCGCACCGGAGGTCGTGACACAAGGCCAAGGCGGCCTATTGGATATCGCTGTCGGACCTGACTTCGAAGAGACCGGTTTTGTCTACATGACCTGGGCCGGTGCTGTCGATGGCGGAAGCACGACACATGTCGGGCGTGCGCGGCTTGATCGCGACGCAGGTGCCTTGACTGATCTTGAAGTGCTGCATGTCGTCCAACCTGCGATCAATAGCGGCGCGCATTTCGGATCGCGCATCGTGTTTCAGGATGGCTATCTGTATGCCGGGTTCGGTGATCGCGGCAGCAAGGATTTCACCGAAGCGCATATTTCGCAGGATCTGGGCAGCGAGAACGGGGCGGTGATCCGCATCACGCTCGATGGCGCGATCCCGTCGGATAATCCCTTTGTGGATCAGGACGGGGCCGCAGGCGCGATCTGGTCCTATGGTCATCGCAACATCCAGGCCATGACGGTCCACCCAGAGACAGGCGCGATCTGGCTGGCTGAACATGGCGAAGCCGGGGGAGATGAGGTCAATATCGTGGAGCGCGGCGGAAATTTCGGCTGGCCGCTGGCCTCTTTCGGGGTGACGTATCGCGGCGGTGACGAATTCGCCCCGCCCCATCAGGAGGGCGATGGCTTTGTTGCCCCGATCCATCACTGGCCCGCCGGACGTGAAGCGCATAACCCGCCATCCGGCATGACCTTTTACACGGGGGATGCGTTTCCCGAATGGCAAGGCCACCTTCTGTTGGGAAACCTGTTTCATCGCTATCTTGGACTGTATACCGAAAGCGACGGTGGACTGACCGAGGTGACACGATTGCTTGACGGCCGGGATCTGCGGATACGGGATGTCGCGGTCGGCCCCGATGACGGATTCATCTATGTGCTGGCCGATGGCGAGAATGTTCCCTTGCTGCGCATCATGCCCGACTGAACCCGACATGCGGCTGAGGCGCCGAATCCTGCCGCGGTGAGGTTCTCTTGTTTCACCGCGGAATGCCGCTTGTCGCCCGACAAGGTATACTCATTGGAATATCAGGAAAGACTATTCCGAAAATCCGCCTAGTTGGCGACGGTGTGACCATGTTACGGCTGGACAAACCGTGACCCAAGAGGCCCCTCATGCCGTCCGATACAATGCTACCCAAACACAGTTATTATGTCCCCAGAGGCGGGCTTCCACCCCAGGGCCAACTCGTCGCGGATCGCGCCGTGTTCACCGAGGCCTATGCCGTCATCCCCAAGGGCGTGCTGTCCGACATCGTGACAAGCGCCCTGCCCTTCTGGGACAAGGCCCGTTTCTGGGTTCTTGCACGCCCGTTGAGTGGATTTGCGGAAACATTCTCTCAGTATATCGTCGAACTCGGGCCTGAAGGCGGCAGCCTGCGCCCGGAAACGGACCTTGGTGCCGAGAGCGCAATTTTTGTCGTCGAGGGAAACCTGTCCGTGACCGTTTCCGGCAGCAGACATGACCTGAGCGTCGGCGGCTTCGCTTATCTGCCCGCAGGGCAGGACTGGAGCCTTAAAGCCGATCCGAACGGCTGTGTCTTCCACTGGTTCCGCAAGCGATATCTTGCGGTACCGGGGCTGGACGCCCCGGACGCGTTCTTCAAGAACGAAAATGACATCGCACCTACGCCGATGCCTGAAACGAATGGCGGCTGGGCGACGACGCGCTTCATGGACCCGAACGACCTGCGCCATGACATGCATGTGACCATTGTAACGTTGCAGCCTGGTGCGGTCATCCCGTTTGCCGAAACTCATGTCATGGAACATGGGCTATATGTGCTGCAGGGAAAAGGTGTTTACCATCTGAACCAGAACTGGGTGGAGGTCGAGGCAGGCGACTACATGTGGCTACGCGCCTTCTGTCCGCAAGCCTGTTATGCAGGGGGGCCGGAACCATTCCGATATTTGCTCTACAAAGACGTCAACAGACATGCTGCATTGCCTTGAATTCGGGCAACTCTTGACTTGCAAGTCATGATAGACACGCTGTAAGAGGCTTTCGTTGGACAGTTGGCCGAGTGGTCGAAGGCGCACGCCTGGAAAGTGTGTAGGCGGGGAACCGTCTCGAGGGTTCGAATCCCTCACTGTCCGCCACATTCAAATGCAGAATCCGACCATAGGCCCCCATCGGGGCCTTTTTTCTTTTTGTTTCAAAGGGCGTTGGCCGGGCCATCCGCGCTTCGGAGACTGGGCGCTTGACGCAGAATGGGTCTCCGAATGGCCTGCGTCTCTCTTTGAACGCCCCTCGACGGTCACGGGACGGCGCGAGATATACTAGCATTTCCAATAGGTTGCCGCGTTCATGGGTACGCCCCGTTCGCGAGTTAATCCGGTGACGGAGACGGACACGAAGGCGCAGGGCGGCTAGAAGGACGGCTCCGTGGCGGCCGATCCCAAAGTCCGGCGGAAGCGTCCGAAGCGAGCCAAGACCCTGCCGGAAGTCTCTGATGACAAACAGACTTCGTGCCCTTAGCCTGGCGCAATGTCGAATGGTCCCTGGACGGATGAAGAGAACGACCTGATCGTCGCGGATTACTTCGCGATGCTGGCCGACGACATCTCCGCGCGCCGCTACAGCAAGGCCGAGCATCGCCGCGCGCTGCTGCCGCTGCTGAACGACCGGTCCGAGGGGTCCGTCGAGTTCAAGCACCAGAACATCAGCGCGGTGCTGAAGGGCATCGGCGAGGACTGGATCCCCGGCTACAAGCCCGCGTTCAATTTTCAGATGACCTTGGTGGATGCCGTGGCGCGCTGGCTGGCGCTGAACCCGGCCTGGCTCGGACGTCAACCTGGGCTGCAACCCGCCGCTGGCCTACGCGAGACGGCGCAGATCTGGATCGGCCCGCCGCCGACACTGTCGAACCAGCCGCCGCCGCAGGAGCTGGACCAGATGCTGCACATCGCCCGCAAGTTCGACGTGGCGGGTCGGGACGAGCGCAACCGGGCCCTCGGCCGCGCGGGCGAGGAGCGCGTGTTGGCGCATGAGCGCGCGGCCTTGCGGACGGCAGGGCGGGACGATCTGGCGCGCAAGGTGCGCTGGGTGTCGGAGGAGGATGGCGATGGCGCGGGCTACGACATCGCGAGTTTCGCCCCGGACGGGCTACCCCGGCTGATCGAGGTTAAGACCACGAACGGATGGGAGCGCACGCCCTTCCACATCACCCGAAACGAGCTGGCCGTGGCCGAGGAGCGCAGGTCGGAATGGCGTCTGTTCCGGCTGTGGAATTTCTCGCGCGAGCCGAAGGCGTTTGAACTGCACCCGCCACTGGATGCGCATGTCTCGCTGACTGCGACGACGTTTCAGGCGAGCTTTCACTGAGGCTCAGTCGAACACCCGCTCCGGCTGGTCGTGCCACGGCAGAGCCGCGACATCGGTCAGTTTCAACAGGGTTACGGCGGGCACCTCGCGCTTGTAGACTAGGCGCTTGAGAACCCCCGGCGCGAGATAGGCGAGTCGCAACTGTCGACTGACATGGCGTTCGGCCAGCCCCACGGCTTTCGCCAGATCGGTGACCGTATTGAATTCACCAGCTTCCATGCGCCGCCGCCAGCCCCACGCCCTACCGATGGCGCGCAGGATATGCGGATCCTGCGTCCGGTCTTCGCTGGGCAGATAGGTGGCGGGCGGCATGATCTTCGGCCGCCCGGTCTGCTTGCGAACCTTGAGCGGCACGAAGATCTGGATGGACTCGTCGAAATTCGTCATTCGGCCGCCACCTTCTTTCGTGGCACCATCATGTCGCGCATGACGCCCGAGGCGCCGTCGGTCCGGACATCAATCACCAGCCCCTTGGACGTCACGGTGACCCGGCGCACCAGCAACTGCACGATCCGGGTCTGCTCTGCAGGGAACAGCTGGCCCCAGACGTCATCGAACGTCTGCAGCGCGGAGATCACGTCGGCCTCGGCGAAGGCGTGACCCTCGCGCGCCAGGTGGGCGATGACCTGCGCCGTGATCGACGGGGCGCGCATCACCCGCCGCAACTCGGTCACCACGGCCGCTTCCACGAGGTCGGCAGGAAGACGGCGCGGGATGCCCTCATCGCTGGGTTCGCGATTCTTGATGACGTCCATCGAGACGTAATACCGGTATCGCCGCGCGCCCTTCTTCGTGCTGCTCGGGGTCATGGCGGCGCCCGTGGCCGTAAAGATCAGCCCCTTGAGCAAGGCAGGCGCCTGCGCGCGGGTGTTGTTGGCGCGCTTTCGCGGGTTCTGCCGCAAGATGGCATGGACCTGATCCCACAGCTGCTCGTCGATGATGGCCTGATGCTCGCCGGGATAGGCCTTGCCCTTGTGGACCGCGTCCCCTCGATAGACGCGGTTCACCAGCACCCTGTAGAGATATCCCTTGTCGACCAAGGTGCCTTGCTTGTTGCGGAGCCCTTTGCGGCGCAGTTCGCGGGCCAGCACGGTCGCTGATCCGACCTCGACGAACCTCTCGAAGATGCCCCGCACGGTACCGGCCTCGTCCTCGTTCACCACGAGCTTTCGATCCTTCACATCGTACCCGAGCGGGACATAGCCGCCCATCCACATCCCCTTCATGCGGGAGGCGCGGACCTTGTCGCGGATGCGCTCGGCCGTGACCTCGCGCTCGAACTGCGCGAACGAGAGCAGGATGTTCAGCGTCAACCGCCCCATGGACGTGGTGGTGTTAAAGGACTGCGTGACCGACACGAAGGTCACGCCGTTCCGGTCGAACACCTCGACCAGCTTCGAGAAGTCCATCAGCGACCGCGACAGGCGGTCGATCTTGTAGACGACCACCACATCGATCAGGCCATCTTCGATGTCGGCCAGAAGCTGCTTGAGGCCGGGCCGTTCCAGCGTCCCGCCCGAGATCCCGCCATCGTCATACTGATCGCGGACCAGAACCCAGCCCTCGGAGCGCTGGCTGGCAATGTAGGCCTCGCAGGCCTCTCGCTGGGCGTGCAGGCTGTTGAACTCCTGTTCCAGCCCTTCCTCGGAGGATTTGCGCGTGTAGATGGCGCAACGTTGGCGGCGGATGGGATTTGCGCGCTGATCCATCAATCATTCCCCCGCTTTCGTTCGCGCAACCCGAAGAAGCGGTAGCCATTCCAGCGCGTCCCGGTGATCGCCCGCGCAATCGCGGACAAGGATTTGTACGGTCGCCCCTGCCACTCGAACCCGTCCCGAAGGACGGTGATCGTGTGCTCGACGCCGTTCCATTCGCGGATCAGCCTCGTCCCGACCACGGGATTGCGAGGATCGGCGATCTGGCTCTTGCGCGTCAGGGTGCCGCTGACCTCGTCGGCCAGCAGGTCCAGCATGCGCCGGGTCTCGCGATCAGGGCCGCCATACGTCAGCTCCTGGATGCGGTAGGCCAACCGGGTCTCGAGGAACGCCCGGCTGTTGTTCGGGGCTGACGTGGCAAAGATCGTCTGCCACTCCGACTTCAACTGGGTGACGGACATGGACTTCAGCGCGGCCAGGCGCGCGGGGATGGGATCGGGCTTCGTCATGCGTTTCTCCGGTGAGTTGGAGTTGCATGACGGCATTGGTCGTCAGGATAGTGTAGGCAACGTTCTCCAGTATTCTCAGATACTTCACGGCCATCCTGCTCGAGCAGCCGAACCACCCCGAGCGCCAGCAAGCCACGCAATTCAGTGCTGCGCTCGGCGGCGGTCATCTGGTCGGGAGGGAGCGAGTTCAGGCAGTTCATGTTTCGGTGGCCATGATCAATGATGTGCTACCGACCAAAAGCCACCCAGCCGCCCCGGACGGGACATCTCAGCTGAACGAGATGAGGGAATGCGAACAGGAAGGGAACATCAGGGCTTGCCGATCACGGATTTGTCCATGATTATCAGGGCTTGAATCAAGCAAGAGCAGTTGTTCGTTGAGGTGAGTTCATGCCGCGCAAAGCAAGCCTGATCGGTCTCCGTGTTTCGGCGCTGATCGAGGATGCGCGCGTGAATCTTGCCCCAGAGGTTCTCTTGGCCCGGGAGGGCGGAGACAGTCACCTCAGTCCCCTGAGGCGACGTCGCGGTGTCAAACGCCGAGCAAGGCTCCACAATCGCGATCTATAGTTCAGCTCAGTATTTCGGAGATTTATATGGTACGCGTCCCGGCTAGAACCTGCCCCAATCTTTCTCGGCTTTTCGATGATGCAGAGCCCGAATTGCTGTCCGGATTTCTCAACAGCAAGGCTTTCGAGAGGTTGGCCTGGCTTGCGACCTACAAGTTCGACCCCGACGATCCAGATGGTCCGACAGCAGCGAGGAATATGCTGCCGAAGGAAAAGAAGGACCGGCTGGGCCCGCTCGAAGCTGAAGCAGCCCGGATCGTCACAATCGCGAGCGATCGCGGCGAGTACGTCCTCCAAGGTCTCGCCACGACCACGCTTGAACCGGACCGCGCCAAGAAACTTCTGAACCGGCGGGACAAGCTCGCGCGAAGCCTGTGGGCTTTCACCAACGAGCATGGCTTATTTGAAGCTGCGGAGAACAGCCTGCATCTGCGTCTCTACCGGCGCTACGACAAGCACTACCAGACCTTCATGGCCGAGCCCTCGGTCGATGGAGGGCCGGACGCCGGCAGCGTATTGCTCGAAGGGCTTCTGGTTGATCTCAACAAGCGTCTCGATCGCGGCGACGGCTACAGCATCGACAAGTTCGAAATCCCCGAGGACGGCGATGAACCAGCGGCGGAGATGTACCTGCTGTTCCATCCCGATCCCCCCACAAGCGTTCGGGAGATAGATGACGACGGCAATCGGTCGAGCATCTATTTTCGGCCGCCTGGAGAGGCGATGATCGTCTACACGCCATCGACTGGGCGGGTCCATGTCCGTGCCGGCAACCGAAAGCTCAGGCACACAGTCGCCGAACGCTTCATCGAGACTGCTCTCGAGCAGACCTACTCCAACCAGCCCGTCGACTTTCAGGCGTACGACATTTCGCAGTTCCTGCAGGGGCTCGATCTTGAACCGCCGGAACTCGACGACGTGGTGATCGACCGCGCGCAGGTGATCCGCGCCGACATCAGCATCGGCAATCTCGCCAACCGCCTCTCGCTTTCCACCACAATCGACCAGGACATCTCAGAGATCATCGATAGCCAGCCGGGCCTCCCAAGGATTTTCGGGCGGGCGCTCGCAATCCGCTTCGTCGAAATTGCGGTCCGGTATTTCCGCGCGGGACGGGATGAGGCGCAAACCCTCAACTTCACGCTCACCGACCGCAACACGAGCAGCCTTCTCAGC
>JAFIEL010000019.1 GCA_020832585.1 Natronohydrobacter sp.
TGTCGATATGGCCGCGAATGACATTCAGGAAATCGACCATGCCGCTGTCTTTCAGGCGGCGCGAAATCTCCAGCCCGTCCTCGCGGGTCAATCCGCCGGGCGTGGCCTCATCGCCCGTATAGCGCACGCCCACGATGAACGCATCGCCACAGCGTTTGCGAATGGCGCGCAGCACGTCGAAGGTAAAGCGCAGGCGGTTGTCGAGCGATCCACCATAGGGGCCATCCAGATCATTGGTCAGGGGCGACCAGAACTGGTCCATCAGATGCCCGTAAGCCTGCAACTCGATCCCGTCCAGACCAGCGGCCTGCATCCGCTCGGCGGCGCTCGCATAATCCTCGATGATGCGGGCGATGTCCCAATCCTCGGCCTTTTTCGGGAAGGCCCGGTGCGACGGCTCGCGCTCATGGCCGGGGGCGACGACGGGCAGCCAATCCGCCTTGTCCCAGCGGGTGCGGCGGCCCAGATGGGTCAACTGGATCATCACCGCGCAGCCATGATCATGGCATTCATCCGCAAGCTGGCGCATCCAGCCCACGACTTCATCCTTCCAGGCCAGAATATTGTTGAATACCGGCGGGCTGTCCCGCGCGACGCTTGCGGAACCCGCAGTCATGGTCAGCGCCACACCCGCCCGCGCCCGTTCGACATGATAGGCGCGGTAGCGATCTTTCGGCATGCCGTCCTCGGGATAGGCGGGTTCGTGGCTGGTAATCATCAGCCGGTTTTTCAGCGTCAGATGCTTCAGACGATAGGGCTGGAGGAGAGGGTCGCTGGACATTGGGGACTCCTTGGCTTTGGCCAAGCGTTTGTGGAAATGTTCACTTATGTCAATAAAAAGATCATCACTGTATATTTTTCTTGTGCAGCGCGGCGCGCGACCTATGATGCCGCATATGCAGACAGCACATGCCACGCAGGATGACACCGAGAAAACGACAGGCTGGCGCGGGTCGCGCGAGCTCTGGCTGAATGCTGCCAGACGGGCCTTGCTGGACAATGGGCTGGAGGCTGTGAAAATCCAGCCCCTTGCCAGCCAACTGAACCTGTCGCGCACCAGTTTCTACTGGTTTTTCAAGGATCGGCAGGCGCTTCTGGATGCGCTTCTGGACGATTGGGAAGCGCGCAATACAGGGGCCTTCGTGCTGGCGCGCGATGCCTATGCCGAAACCATTGCCGAGGCGATATTGAACCTGATCGCCGTATTCTATGATCCGGACCTGTTCGATCCGGATCTGGATTTCGCCGTGCGCGCCTGGGGGCAGGGGGCAGATGCGGTCAAGGCGCGCGTGACAGCGGCCGATGCTGCACGGCTCGCGGCCATTCGCGCGATGTTCCTGCGGTTCGGGTGTGATCCGAATGAGGCCGATGTCCGGGCGCGCACGGTCTATCTGACCCAGATCGGCTATATCTCGATGCAGGTGCGCGAAGATATGACCACCCGCCTGTCGCGCGTGCCGGGATATGTGAAAACCTTCACTGGCGTCGCACCCAGCCAAAGCGAAATGGCACGATTTGAGGCGCGCCTGCGGCTTGCCTGAGCCGCACTGGGTTCGCCGCGTGTCGGATTTTCCGACGGCACACACCTTGTCAGCATGAAAGGCTTGGACTAACTTCCGCCCCAGAACCGTTGGGGTGCCCTGTCATGGGGCTGAGAGGTGAAAGCCAACCCATCGAACCTGATCCGGATCATACCGGCGTAGGGAACGGTGAATTTGTGCGCTTGTTGCGCGCTTTTCGTTCCCCTGCGTTGGTAGCTGCAACAAGGGGGCGAGAATGATCCCGATAGCATTGACCATCGCTGGCTCGGATTCGGGCGGGGGCGCGGGTATCCAGGCTGACCTGAAGGCGTTTTCGGCGCTGGGCGTCTATGGTGCGAGTGTCATCACCGCCCTTACCGCGCAGAACACGCGCGCCGTGACCATGGTGGAACCGGCAACCCCTGCCATGATCGCCGCCCAGATCGTGGCGGTGTTCGGCGATCTGGAGGTGCGCGCGGTCAAGCTGGGCATGCTGGGCGGGCCAGAGGCGATTTGCACTGTCGCACAGGGTCTGGCCGGGCGCGCGGTGCCGGTCGTGCTGGACCCGGTGATGGTCGCGAAATCCGGCGACCGTTTGCTGCCGCAGGACGCGCTTGACTCCTTGCGCGGTCATTTGCTGCCCTTGGCCACGCTCCTGACCCCGAACCTGCCCGAAGCGGCGGACCTGCTGGGCAAGGACATTGCCCGCAATGAGGACGCGATGATGCGCCAAGGGCAGGCGCTGCGCGTGATGGGGGCGCAGGCGGTCCTGATGAAGGGCGGCCATGCCTCTGGCGAGGAGTGTGTGGATCTGCTGATCACGGATTCGGGCGTGTTGCGCCTGACCGCGCCGCGCATCGACACGCGCAACACGCATGGCACTGGCTGCACCCTCTCTGCCGCCATCGCCGCCGGGATGGCGCAGGGCAGGACGCTGACAGAGGCTGTCACCCGCGCCCATGGCTATCTGCAGGGTGCGATCGCGGCGGCGGATCAGTTGGCGGTCGGCGCGGGGCATGGTCCGGTGCATCATTTCCACAAGGTCTGGCGCAATGGCTGATGTCACGGTCATCGGGGCCGGTGTGGCGGGGCTTTGCGCGGCCTATGCAGCCAGCAAGGCCGGGCTGGATGTGCGCCTGATCGACCGCAAGGGCAGTCCGGGGGCGCATGGTTGTTCATGGTGGGCCGGTGGCATGCTCGCGCCCTTCTGCGAAGGGGCCGTGGCCGAGCCTGTGATTGTCTCGCATGGCCAACAGGCAGCGGCGTTTTGGGCCAAAGTGACCGAGGTCACGCATCGCGGCTCGCTGGTTGTGGCGTTGCAGCGCGACCGGGAGGAGTTGGCGCGATTTGCGCGGCGCACCACCAGGCATGTGGGCGTTGACGATCTTGCGGCGCTGGAGCCTGATCTTGCGCATCACAAAAGCGCACTGTTCTTTGAAGATGAAGCGCATCTTGACCCTCGTCTCGCGCTCTCTGATCTGGTGGCCGCGCTGGCCGAAACCGGGGTGCAGATCGAACAGGCCGAAGTCGCGCCCGACGATATCCAAGGCCCGGTGATCGACGCGCGCGGCATGGCCGCCGCCCTTCCCGGCCTGCGCGGTGTGCGCGGGGAAATGGTCGTGCTGCGCGCCCCGGAAATCCGGCTTTCGCGCCCGGTGCGGCTGCTGCACCCGCGCCATCCGCTTTACATTGTGCCGCGCGCGGGCGGTGCGTTCATGCTGGGCGCAACGCAGCTTGAAAGCACGGATCGGCGCGGTGTGACAGCGCGCGCAGTGCTGGAACTGCTCAGTGCGGCCTATGCGCTCGATCCGCGTTTTGCCGAGGCCGAAATACTGGAGACCGGTGCCGATCTGCGCCCCGCCTATCCCGACAATATACCGCGCGTCACGCTGTGCGGGCGGGTGCTGCGCCTGAACGGGTTGTTCCGGCACGGCTATCTGATGGCCCCGGCGCTGGCTGGGCAGGCGGTTGAGTATCTGACGAAGGGCATCAAGGGGGATCTGGTCCATGAGGATTGAGGTGAATGGTGCGTCCCACGAGGTGGCGGGACCGATGCTGGCGGATGTGCTGGCGGAACTGGGCTGGGGCGAGGCGCGTGTCGCGACGGCGCTCAATGGCGATTTCGTGCCCAAGGGCGCGCGCGGGCAGACCGTGTTGAAGGACGGCGACCGGCTGGAAGTGCTGGCGCCGATGCAGGGGGGCTGAGCGCATGCGCGATTTCTACGGTGTCACGCTTGAAAACCCGTTGATGCTGGGCACAGCGCAATATCCTTCGCCTGCTGTGCTGGAGGCTGTGTTTCGCGCCTCTGGTGCGGCTGTGGCCACGGTCTCGCTTCGACGTGAAAGCGGGCAGGGGCAGGGGTTCTGGCAGATCATCAAGGGGCTGGGCGTGCCTGTCCTGCCCAATACCGCCGGGTGCCATTCGGCGCGCGAAGCGATCACCACCGCACACATGGCGCGCGAAGTATTCGAGACGAACTGGATCAAGCTGGAGGTTATCGGTCATGCCGATACGCTGCAACCTGACCCGTTTGGATTGCTTGAGGCGACCGAGATACTGGCCGCCGACGGGTTCGAGGTCTTTCCCTACACGACCGAGGATCAGGTTCTGGCCGCGCGCCTGCTCGATGCGGGCGCAAAGGTGCTCATGCCCTGGGGCGCGCCTATCGGCTCGGGGCTGGGGCTGAACAATCGCTATGGGCTGCGCACCCTGCGCGCGGCCTTCCCGGATGTGCCGATGGTGATTGACGCGGGCCTTGGCCTGCCCAGCCATGCGGCGGATGCGCTGGAAATGGGTTTTGACGCCGTGCTGCTGAACACGGCTGTCGCGCAGGCGGGCGATCCGGTGGGCATGGCGCGGGCTTTTGCGCTGGCGGTGCAGGCCGGGACGCTGGCGCGCGATGCCGATCCGATGGCCCCGCGCGACATGGCCCAGCCTTCGACCCCTGTCATTGGAAAGGCATGGCTATGACACTGCCGCGGTTTTACCCGATCTTCGAGTCTGTCGCATGGCTGGAGCGTGCCTTGCCCCTGGGCGTGAAGCTGGTGCAACTGCGGATCAAGGACCGCGATGCGGATGCGTTGCGGCTGGATATACGCGCCGGGTTGGCGCTGTCGCGCACGCATGGCGCGGCGTTGGTCGTGAATGACCATTGGCAGATTGCGATAGAGGAACGCGCCGACTGGCTGCATCTGGGGCAAGAGGATCTGGACGAGGCCGATCTGCCCGCGATCCGCCGCGCGGGGTTGAAGCTTGGCGTTTCCACCCATGACCATGCCGAACTGGAGCGTGCCTTGGCGCTGGACCCCGATTATATCGCACTTGGCCCGGTCTATCCCACGATTCTGAAGGCGATGAAGTGGCACCAACAGGGGCTGGAACGGGTCACGGAATGGAAGCGTCTGGTGGGCGACACCCCGCTTTGCGCCATTGGCGGCATGAGCGTCGCGCGCGCACCGGGGGCGTTTGACGCGGGCGCGGATATTGTTTCGGCTGTCACCGACATCACCCTGAACCCCGACCCCGAAGCACGGATGCGCGACTGGCTGCGGGTCTGCGCATGACCCGCTACGCCCGCCAGTCGGTTCTGCCGGAAATAGGCAGCGCCGGGCAGGCAAAGCTTGCCCGTGCGCATGTGCTGGTCGTGGGTGCGGGCGGCTTGGGCGTGCCCGTCTTGCAATATCTTGCCGGTGCCGGGATCGGGCAGGTCACGCTGATCGATGGCGATACGGTCGAGGCGCATAACCTGCACCGCCAGCCGCTCTACCGGATGGACCAGGTCGGCCAGTCCAAGGCGCTGGCCGCAGCCTCGGCGCTGGCCGCGCTGAACCCCGAAGTCAGCGTCACGCCGGTTTGCGACATGCTGGATCCGGCCAATGCGCCCGCGCTGATCGGCGCTGCGGATCTGGTGCTCGATTGCGCCGACACTTTCGCGGCCAGCCTGACGCTGTCAGATATCTGCCACGCTCTGGGCAAGCCCCTGATCACCGCCTCTGCGCTGGCACGAACCGGCTATGTCGCGGGCTGTTCGGGGGGCGCACCCAGCCTGCGCGCCATCTTCCCCGATCTGCCCGAACGCGGGGCCACCTGCGCCACGGCAGGCGTGATGGGGCCTGTGGTCGGGGTCGTCGGGGCGTTGCAGGCGCAGATGGCGCTGTCGGTGTTGCTGGATCTGACACCCTCGCCACTTGGGCAGCTTGTCAGTCTGGATACTGTCAACTGGCGCATGGGCGGTTTTCGTTTCGACACCGCGCCGGAACCGGATGCGCCCTTGCGCTTTATCGCGCGCAGCCAGATCCGCGCGGGTGACATGCTGATCGACCTGCGCACTGAAGTCGCGCCCTTTTCGCCTGCGGCCCGCCATATCCCGCCCGAAGGCATTGCCGCCCTGACCCCGCCCGATACCGCCCGCGTCGTGCTTGTCTGCGCCACCGGTCTGCGCGCGCATAACGCAGGCCAGAATCTGCAATCCCGCTGGCCCGGTGACATCGCCCTGCTGGCATTGACCTGAAAGGATCCCCCATGAAACACCTTGTCACAGCGCTGGCCTTCAGCGCATTTGCCCTGCCCGCGCAGGCGCAGGACCGGCTCAGCCTGATGCTCGACTGGTTCGTGAACCCCAATCACGCGCCGATCATTCTGGCGCAGGAACTGGGCTATTTCACCGATGCCGGGCTGGAGGTCGAGATCGTCACGCCATCTGACCCCAACGCGCCCCCGCGCATGGCGGCAGCGGGTCGCGTTGATCTGGCCATCAGTTATCAGCCGCAACTGCATCTGAGCCGCCATGATGACTTGCCGCTGCGCCGCGTCGGCACGTTGATTTCCACGCCGCTGACCTGTCTGGCCGTGCTGGCTGAAGGGTCTGCGCAGGAGTTTACAGACCTGCGCGGGGGCAAGGTCGGTTTCGCCGTTGCTGGCGTGCAGGAGGTGATGCTGGACGCGATGCTCGCCCATCACGGCATGGCCCCTGATGATGTCGAGCGCATAAATATCGGCTGGTCGATCTCTCCCGCGCTGATGTCCGCGCAGGTGGATGGGGTGATCGGGGCCTTTCGCAATTTCGAACTGAACCAGCTTCAGCTTGAAGGCACCGAAGGGCGCTGTTTCTATCCCGAAGCCGAAGGCGTGCCCGCCTATGACGAGCTGATCTATGTGGCGAACCCCGACACGATGGACGCAGACGCCATCGCCCGGTTTCTGGAAGCCACCGCTCAGGCCACGAATTTCATCCTGAACCAGCCTGACCGTGCATGGCAGATTTTTTCCGGCACGGCCTCGGAACTCCAGACCGAGTTGAATGTCATGGCCTGGGCCGACACATGGCCGCGCTTCGCCACCCGCCCGGCGGCACTCGATGCCGGGCGCTACGCGCGCTTCGAGGCGTTTCTGGCCGAACGGGGTGCGACACAGGGCGGATTGTCAGTGGATGAGCTTGCCCTCGACGTGAGCGCGGTCGCACCATGAGCGCGCCGGATTATGGCCATGCCTTCGCCCTCTGGCGCGATCAGGCACCAGAGTGGCACGCCTACACCCATCACCCCTTTGTCGAAGGGCTGCGTTCCGGCACCCTGCCGCGCGCGAATTTCCTGCACTATCTGCGGCAGGATTACATCTTCCTGATCCATTTCGCCCGCGCCTGGGCGCTGGCCGCCGCCAAGGCCGAGACACTGGCCGAGATACAGGCCGCATCAGGGATCGTGCAGGCACTTGCTCATGTCGAGATGCCGCTCCATGTGCAGATCTGCGCGGCCGAAGGCATCGACGCCACCGCGCTGGAGGCAACCGAAGAAGCCCCCGCCAACCTCGCCTATACCCGCTATGTGCTGGAAGCAGGATATTCCGGCGATTTTCTCGACCTGATGGCCGCCCTCGCCCCCTGCGTGCTGGGCTATGGCGAGATCGGCGCGCGGCTGGACGGCAGTGGCGGCCCCTATGCCGACTGGATCAACACCTATGCGGGCGACGAATATCAGGCGCTGTGCCGGGATGTGGGTGCATTGATCGATCAGGCACTGGCGCATCGCCTGGGGCCGGACTGGGCCGGCCTGCCACGCGCGCAGGTTCTGGCGCAGCGCTTTGCCATCGCCACGCGGCTTGAGGTCGGGTTCTGGCAAATGGGGCTGGACGGGTCATGACTGCGCTCAACCTGCAGGGTGATTTGTGGATGGGTGCTGCGCCCCTGATCCGCAACCTGTCGCTGGACATGCCTGCGGGGCAGTGTTCCTGTCTTCTGGGCGCGTCGGGGATTGGCAAATCCACCATTGCGCGGCTGGTGGCAGGTCTGTCGGGGCCGCATCGGCTGGAAGGCAGGCTAGAGGCCAGTGATGGCGTGCCACTGGGTGGTCGCGTCGCGCTGATGGCGCAGGGCGGGCAGCTTCTGCCATGGGCTGATCTGGTCCAGAATGTCACCATCGGCGCACGGTTGCGCGGGGTGCGGCCAGACACGACGCGCGCCCGCGCGCTTCTGGCGCAGGTCGGGCTTGCGGGACTGGAGGGGCGTCGACCTGGCCAATTGTCGGGCGGTCAGTGCCAGCGGGTCGCGCTTGCGCGGGTACTGATCGAGGATCGCCCTGTCGTGGTTCTTGACGAGCCGTTTTCGGCGCTCGATTCCCCCACTCGGCTGGCGATGCAGGATCTGGCAGCGCGACTACTGCGGGGGCGCACTGTGATCCTGATCACCCATGATCCGCTGGAGGCGGTGCGCCTGGCGGACAAGGCGTGGTTGTTGTCATCACATGGGGCAGAACGTCTCTCATTGCCTCAAAGCCCCACCCCGCGCGATTATCGCGCGTCTCAGGTGCTGTCGGCACAGGCATCGCTTCTGGCGCGGCTGCAACGGGATATGGCATGTTCGCGTATAGGTCCGGCGTGATGCGGGCCATGCTGGCCCTTGGCTTCGCCCTCGCGCTTTGGCAGGGTGTGGTCTGGGCGACGGCTGTGCCTGCATTCATTCTGCCCGGCCCCGCGCGGGTCTTGAACGCATTGTGGAGCAATGCAGCGCTGCTTTGGGAACATGCACAGTTCACTGCGGTCAATCTGCTGACCGGGATGGTGGCCGGGATTGCTCTGGGTGTCGCAACGGCACTGAACCTTGCGCTGTCGCCCGGTGCGCGGCTTTTGCTGCGCCCGATGCTGATCTTCGCGCAGGCTGTGCCGATCTTCGCGCTCGCCCCGGTGCTGACCCTGTGGCTGGGCTATGGGGCGGCGTCGAAAACGGTGATCGTCATGCTGGTGATCTATTTCCCTGTCACGTCAGCGTATTTTGATGGCCTGATGCGTCTGCCTGCCCCGCTGGATGATCTGGCGCAACAGATGCAGGCGCCCCCCCTGCGCCGCCTGCTTTTCCTGCAGGTGCCAAATGCGCGACCTGCGCTGTTTTCTGGGCTGCGGCTTGCAGTGGTCTATGCACCATTCGCCGTTATCATCGGCGAATGGGTCGGGTCTTCGCGCGGTTTGGGGTATCTGATGCTGATGGCCAACGGGCGCGGGCAGACCGATCTGATGTTTGCAGCCCTGATGGTGCTTGCGGCCAAGAGCCTGATCCTGTTCTGGCTTGTCGAGAAACTGGCAAAAGATCGCGTTCCTGCGTGATCTGGCTTCGCGTGCACTGTGGTGTAGGGAAGGGTCGTGGTCTTGCT
Organism: Natronohydrobacter sp.; assembly: GCA_020832585.1. Lineage (GTDB taxonomy): Bacteria > Pseudomonadota > Alphaproteobacteria > Rhodobacterales > Rhodobacteraceae > Roseinatronobacter. Next base: position 9,162 of record JAFIEL010000019.1, read on the forward strand.
TCAATTGCTTTTCATGGCAAGGCGCAACGCCATCATTGTTTCGGGCAGGACTCCGGATTATCGTCTGTGTATTCGTCAGCCAATTCGCCATTCCATGAGCTTCAGGTGCGTATGCAGAGAGTCCTTTCAGCACTATTGCCCAAGGCCATACTTCCGGCGTTGCCGATTGCCGCACTGTTCTTCGTCGCGTCACTGACCCCCAGCCTTGTCCCGCGCGATACGCTGGTGCAAGCGTTGCTCAGCGGTGTTGCGCTTTCGGCAGGCTATGCTGTGGGGCTACTGATTTCTGCTTTGTGGTGCAGGCTTGAAATGCCGGTTGCCCCGCCGAATCTTCTTGTGCGTCTGCGGGTATTGACCGGTCTGTTGTGCCTGTTTGCTGCGGTGGTTGCCCTTTGGCTCGCGTCAGACTGGCAGAACGGTTTGCGCGCGCTTCTGGCCATGCCGCCGGTCGAGACAGCGCGCCCTTTTTCTATCGCGGGCGGTGCCGGAGCCGTGTTTCTTGCCGTGCTTTGGATCATGCGTCTGGCAGGTCTGTTCATCGAGAGACTGTCGGCGGGGATCGCGCGGGTTCTGCCCGGCCCGCAGGCTGCGCTGATCTCGATCCTGCTTACAGCGGTTTTGTTCTGGAATATCGGCAATGGCGTGATCATCCGCAATGCGCTCAGCGCCGCCGACCGTATCTATGCCGGGCTGGATGACCGGTTCGACGAGGCCAGCCCGAGACCACAAGACCCGCTCAAGACAGGGTCTGCCGGGTCACTGATCGCATGGGAAAGTCTGGGTCGCATGGGGCGCGCGATGATTGCTGACGGCCCGGATCAGGCCCGGATTGCTGCGTTGACCGGAACAGAGGCCAAGGAGCCCTTGCGCGTCTATGTCGGGCTGAATTCTGCCCCGGATCCGGCTGCGCGCGCCCAACTGGCGCTGGCCGAACTGCTGCGGATCGACGCATTTTCGCGCAATACGCTGGTGATCGCAACGCCTACCGGAACCGGCTGGGTTGACCCGGCTGGTCAGCAGGCGCTGGAATATCTGCTTGGCGGTGATGTGGCCACTGTTTCAGTGCAATATTCCTATCTTGCCAGCTGGATTGCACTGATGACGGACCCGGAATACGGGACGGAAACAGCGCGCGCGGTCTTCTCGACTGTTTACGATCACTGGCGCAGCTTGCCGGCAGATGCACGCCCGGCCCTGTATCTCAATGGGTTAAGCCTTGGTTCATTGAATTCCGACCAGAGCCATGACCTGCATCAGGTCGTTGGTGATCCGTTCAACGGTGCCTTGTGGGTCGGTCCGCCCTTCAGCAGCCCCACCTGGCTGGAAGTGACGCGCAACCGAAACCCCGGCAGCCCTGCCTGGTTGCCCGACTACCGCGATGGCAGTGCCGTTCGCTTCATGAATCAGACTGGTCTGACATCCGATATCGCGGCCCCTTGGGGAGGGTTTCGTATCCTCTATCTTCAACATGCCAGTGATGCAGTGGTGTTCTTCGACCCGCGTGCGACCTGGCGTCGTCCGCCCTGGATGGCGCATCCGCGTGGACCGGATGTCTCGCCGGGGTTTCACTGGCTTCCGGTGGTCACTGTCCTGCAACTGGGGGTCGACATCATGACAGCAGTCAAACCGCCCGCTGGGTTCGGGCATACCTATGATTTCGACAGCTATGCGCGTGCCTGGGCGATGCTGCTGGATTTGCCGGACTGGACAGCGCAGCGCCTTGACACCCTTTCTGCGGCCCATGCCGGACAATAGCCCCCTTGGCCTGTTTCGGGATGCAGGGGTCCGATCACGGTTGGCACCCGTGCGGCGTTTGGGGCGAAGCGCGATCCGGCGAGATTGAGGCCGTGCGCGCACCGGTGCTTTCGGGTCATGGCGCATCGCGGGTTTCGCGTAAAGCAACAGGCCCCGAGGTGAACCGGGGCCTGCATGATCTGTCTTGACTGAGGTCAGCGCGACGCGTGGCGACGCGCGGGTTCGTCGAACTCTGACGCGGATGAGAGACGGAATGCACCGCCATCCGCGCGTTCCAGCCGTCCTTCGCGCAGCAGGGTTCCAAATCCGCGCAGCATGTCATCGCGTGAAACGGCCCGCCCATCATTGAAAGCGACAACATAGGCCATCAGTTCAATACGCGAGAAGGTCGTTTGACCCTTGATATGGGTGGTAAATGCAGCGGCGGCTTCGATCTGCTCGTCAAGCAGCCAGGCATCGACCTGCTTTGCGAAATCGCGAAAGGCGACGTGGTCATCAGATGACGTGACGGCGTCTGCATTGACCTGCGCAACGTCAATCCCGACAGCGGCTGCAGATTGAATGCGGCGCGGTCGAACCGGGCCGCTGCGATCCAGTGCGTCGATGCGCTGTTCCGACACCAGAACCAGCGGCGCACGCATTGCTTCGGGGCGGTTCGAGCGATCCTTGCCGATCGGAGCCGGACGACGGGGCATGGGTTTGCTTGCTGCGGATGTCGGGGCGGTTTCGGAGATTGTCTCGACGCGTTGCGCAGCGACATGTTCAGCTTCTACGACAGTATCTTCCGGCGCATCGCTATCAGATGTCTGCTGCGGTTGGGTCGTGTCATGAACGGCTCCGGTCGCTTCAGTCCTGTCGGCGGCCATCGTTTCGCTGCGCAGCGCGCCTTCCTTCGCCCGCGCAACTGCGGGTTCCAGCAGCTCGGGCGTGTCCATATCGCCCTTGTAGCGTTCAACCTCGCGCTCATGAACGAGATCCCGACGCCGTGGGCCACTTGCTTCTTCTTCAGCGCGGGCGGCATCAACCGCGACGCGCATATGTTCGAACGTGTCGCGGCGGCGCAGGGCATCATGCTGACCAAGCTCTGCGCGTGCGGTTTCCATCAGCCGGTTGGCTGTGTCATCCGTGTCGTCGGCCACTGCGCCGAAGACCATCTTGGCTTTCGATCCGCGCTTGGCATGCGCAGTCTTTTCGATCTCGGCCAGTTCGCCGATCAGGTCCGCTTCATCATCGGCCCGCAGACCTGTATCGCCAAGGATTCCGCGGATTTGCGAGCGCAGGGCGGTGACATCGACTGGAGTGTCGATCTCGTCAGATGTGTCGCCTAGTGCAAAAGATATGTCAGACTCTGACGACGCCTCAAGGTCAAAACCCTCGTCTTCGTCGAGGTCGGATACGAAGTCCGGGGCAAACGACACTGCGCCGTGCTGGTCATCTGCAGGATCGGGGGCGTGTGCGTCAGCCGCCAGTTCGGGAACCACTTCAGCATGCGTGGCGTCAAGTGTTTCATCGGTCAGATAATCGTCATCATCGTCGTCATCGGTTTCCACCTTGGCGAAATGTGCTGCCAGGCTCGAATCGTCATTCTCTTCGTCATAGAGTTCCATGTCACTGGCTGCGCTGTCTTCGAAGGCCTGCTCATCGGCTTCCGTTCCCGAGGGGACTGCGGCAAGAACAGATGACACGGCTTCAGGTTCTGCCTTCACCAGCACATCGGACGAGGCGTGCGCCACTTCCGATTCGTCTTGCGCATCAGACATATCCGCGATGGCATTTGATTCTGTCTCATCGTCATAAGAGACCGGATCTGACGTGCTGAGTTCAGCGTCGAAATCGGCCTCAACGGAGCCAGTCTCGATCTGATCTGCAACATCAAGCAGTTTTTCGGCTTCGGTCTCTGCCGTGGTGTCGGAGATGGTTTCTGCAGTGACGGGCTCTGCAAAAGCGGAGTCGGTGACTGTGGCCACCGCAACCGGAGCGGCCGCCGATCTGGCAACAGCTTCTCGGATACGCGCAAGCTTGTCGCCGAGTTCGCTGGCGGCAGGTGCCGAAGGCGCAACTGCACTGGGCTGTCGGACGTTGTCATCCGCCTCTTCGACGGGTTCCATTGCTAATTCATGCGCAATCGGTTCATCAGGCTGCACTGCCGAAAGGTCTTGCGCCGCCATCTCGGTCTCTGGATCGGTGTTGACAGCGGATACGGGTGCGACTGGTGTGTCCACCGTGACCTCTGCCGGGGCACTGTCACTGACGGGGCGCTCTGTGGTTTCTGCTGCCACCTTTGGGGGTTGGACACTTGAAATCGCGACAGGTGCCGTGATTGCTTTGGCAGGCCCTGCGGTTTCAGCTGTGTCCTCTGCAGTCTGGCGCAGAAGGATACCATTCTCCTGGACACGCGCTTCAACACGACGCTGAATCTCGCGCTCTGCGATTCGGTGCAGCATTTCCGCATCCGGTGTCGGGGGTTCCGCGCCGAAATAGCGATCCTCCGAGGCGAGATCGCGGAAATACTCGGCGATGGCTTTCATCGTGCCGAAAGGCTCATCAAACCCTTCCAGCGTGCACGAAAACGTGCCGTAGGATACTGTCAGTATCTTATTGGGACCAACCATAGTGTGCTCGCTTTCCTAACCTATACCCGTCAACAATCTCAGAGCAGATGAGCGATTACATGTTCAGACTTGGGTTTTTTGATGATCTGAATGTGGCCAAAACTATGGCGATTCGCCTGAATCAAGAGTTTATAGCGATGAAATTCACTGTCGACACTCCCAATGGTGTGACTCTCGTTGGTGGGGGACGCTACACAGAGTCTGATCTGGAACAGGCACTCGCGCTTGCGCCGGTGCTTGTGGCCGCCGATGGCGGGGCCAACGGGCTTTGCGCCAGCGGCAGGGCGCCGGCGCATGTGATCGGTGATCTTGACTCGATTGATCCAGAGTTGCGGGACCGGCTTGGAGATCGCGTGCTTCATGTGCCGGATCAGGACTGCACGGATTTCGACAAATGTCTGAGCCGGATTTCCGCGCCGTTCATCATCGGACTGGGTTTTGACGGCGCCCGGCTGGATCATACGCTGGCGGCGATGACGTCTTTGGTCTGGCATGGTCGGGCGCGGGTCGTGCTGTATTGCGCCGATGACATCTGTTTTCTGGCACCGCCGCGGATCGGTCTGGAATTGGAGCCGGGGCATCGTGTTTCACTCTTTCCGATGGCTGCGGTCACGGGGCGTTCCACGGGGCTTCATTGGCCGATCAACGGCATCAATTTTTCGCCTTCAGAGACGATAGGCACATCAAACCGCGCCGATCAGGCGCGTGTGGATCTGGAATTCGATGTGCCCGGAATGTTGGTGCTTCTGGATCGCGTGTATCTGGAGCAGGTCATCACCCGTCTGCCTGCAGGTCCTGACTGGAGATAACCCCGGCTACAGCAGCGCACCCAGAACGACACCAAGCGCAACCAGTCCCGCACCGGCCAAGGCACCCGTGACGGGGCCGAGCTGCCGCTGGGTGGGGGCGGATTTGCTGCCTTGCGCCTGTGCGATCAGCGCATTTTCAGCCAGGCGGGGCAGATGCGGACCAAAGCGGGTCAGGATGCGCAATGTCTGTGCCAGATCGCGCGCAAGCGCTTTGGGGCCGATACTGTCGCGGACGTAATCCTCGACAACGGGGCGTGCGGTTTGCCACATGTTGATTTCCGGGTTGAGAGAACGCGCGACCCCTTCGACCACGACCATCGTGCGTTGCAGCAAGATCAACTCGGTGCGGGTTTCCATGCCGAAGCGTTCAGTCACCTCGAACAGATAGGCCAGCAGTCGCGCCATAGAGATATGGCGCGCATCCATGCCGAAAATCGGTTCCCCAACCGCGCTGAGCGCGCGGGCGAATTCGTCAATGTCGCGGTCGGGCGGCACATAGCCCATCTCGAAATGGACCTCGGCCACGCGGCGGTAATCTTTCTGGATGAACCCATAAAGGATTTCGGCATAGGCCCGGCGGGTCAGAACGTCGATCCGGCCCATGATGCCGAAATCGAAGGCGATGATTTCACCGGTGGGCGTGACCTTCATATTGCCCTGATGCATGTCGCCGTGAAACAGCCCGTCACGCAGTGCATGACTGAGAAACAGGGTCAGGACACGGGTGCCAAGTTCGGCGCGGTCAATGCCCAGCCGGTCAAGGGCTGCATTGTCGCCCATCGACACGCCTTCGGCCCAATCCAGCGTCATCACGCGACGTGACGACAGGTTCCAGTTCGGGCGCGGGACACGAAATCCTGCGTCATCGGCCGTGTTCTTGGCAAATTCGGCGGCAGAGGCCGCTTCAAGGCGCAGGTCCAACTCGCCCTCGACCACGGATTCGAAATGGGTGATCACATCCATGGGGCGCAGGCGGCGGGTCTTGGGCAGCAGGATTTCGATCACGCGGGCGGCGAAGTAGAAAGCCGCAATATCCGTGCGAAAGGCGCGCTCGACACCGGGGCGCAAGACCTTGATGGCCACGCGCGCGCCAGTATCGGCGAGAGTCGCCGAATGGACCTGCGCGATGGATGCGGCGGCAACTGGTTCGGAGATCTCGCTGAACAGCTGGTCTGCCGGGCGTTCCAGCTCCTCGGTTATCACCTCAAGCGCCTTGGCGCGCGGGAAGGGGGGCAACTGGTCCTGCAAATAGCGCAACTGATCGGCCAGTTCCTGCCCGACCACATCGGGGCGCGTGGCGAGTGTCTGGCCGAATTTGATATAGGCCGGGCCAAGCGCGGTCAGCGCGCGGGTCAGGGGCGGCAGGGCCGGATCGCCCTTCAGACCCAGCCATGCGAAGGGCCAGCCCAGCACGCGCGCGGCAACCCGCAGGCGCGGGGGCACGTTCATCTTTTCCAGCACCACGTCCATCGCGCCGGTGCGTTCAAATGTGGCACCTGTGCGGATCAGCCGCCAGAGATTGAAGATGCTGGAAAACATCTCAGACCTTCCACCCCGAATGAAGCGCCGCGATACCCATCGACAGGTTGCGGTATTTCACCAAGCTGAAGCCCGCTTCGCGGATCATGTCGGCGAAACGGTCCTGATCGGGGAAGCGGCGGATCGATTCGACCAGATACTGGTAGCTGTCGCGGTCGCCGGTCACGACCTTGCCCATCGTGGGGATCACGTTGAAGGAATAAAGATCATAGGCCTTTTGCAGCAGGTCATTCGGGATCTGGCTGAATTCCAGCACCATCAGCCGCCCACCGGGGCGCAGTACGCGAAACGCCTCTGACAGTGCATCCTCGATCCGGGTGACGTTGCGGATGCCGAAGCTGATCGTATAGACGTCAAATGTATTGGCTTCGAACGGCAGTGCCATCGCATCGCCCACGATCCAGTCCAGCTGATGGGCCATGTTGGCGGCTTCTGCGCGTTTCTGGCCCTCGATCAGCATCGGCTCGGTCAGGTCCAGCACTGTGGCATGCGCACCTTCGCCCGCGCGGCCCAGAAACCGGAAGGACACATCGCCCGTGCCGCCTGCCACATCAAGCAGTTGCTGACCGGGACGGGGGGCCAGCCAGTCCATCATCGCTTCTTTCCAGACGCGGTGAATGCCCATCGACATCAGGTCATTCATCACATCATATTTCGACGCGACAGAGGAAAATACCTCCTGCACCAGACCGGCTTTCTGATCTTCGTCCACGGTCTGAAAACCGAAATGTGTGGTCTTGTCTGTCCCGGTCATCTGCGCCGCACTCCACCGCCTGCCCCTTGCCGGGGCGCTTTGCACTTCCTTATAGGGTGTTCGGGGGGTGATACAATGCGACCCCGTGACAGTCAGGACCGCAACCATGCCCGAATTGCCCGAAGTCGAGACTGTGCGCCGCGGCCTTGCGCCCGCGATGGAGGGGCAGATGATTGCGCGCGCCGAGTTGCGCCGTGCCGATCTGCGCTGGCCTTTCCCGCCGGATATGGCCGCGCGGTTGACGGGCGCGCGCGTGGTGCAGTTGCGGCGGCGGTCGAAATACATCCTCGTTGATCTGGACCGGGGCGAAAGCCTGATCATTCATCTGGGCATGTCCGGGCGCATGGTGATTTCGGGCCTGAACGCGCCGCATGTGCCGGGGCAGTTCCATTTTGATCATCCGGCTGTCGAAAAACATGACCATGTGATCTTTCACATGGCGCAAGGCGCGCGCGTGACATTCAATGATCCCCGTCGATTCGGAGCGATGGATCTGTGCGCAACGGACAAGTTGAACGATCACCCGCTGCTGGCCAGTATCGGGCCGGAACCGCTGGGTAACGGGTTTCATGCAGATTACCTTGGCGCACGGCTGGCGGGCCGCAAGACCCCGATCAAGGCGGCGCTGCTGGATCAGCGAATCGTCGCGGGTCTGGGCAATATCTATGTCTGCGAGGCGCTTTTCCGGGCAGGTATTCACCCCGGACGCATGGCCGGGCGAATCAGCGTGTCGCGGATCGCCACCTTGACAGACACCATTCGCGCAACGCTTCTGGAGGCGATCGAGGCGGGCGGATCATCCCTGCGCGATTACCGCCAAGCCAATGGCGAGCTTGGATATTTCCAGCATGCGTTCCGGGTTTACGGACGCGAAGGCGCAGCCTGCGTCACCCCTGATTGCGGCCAGACCGTGCGCCGGATCGTGCAATCGGGGCGTTCCAGCTTCTACTGCCCATCCTGCCAGAGATGACTTGAACCCGTGGGCCAAGCTGTTATGCCAAGGGGCCTGACAGCCACAACCAAGGTGCCGCCACATGGCCTATGAAACGCTGATCGTCGATATCGAGAATCATGTCGCACTGATCCGCCTCAACCGCCCCGAAGCCCTCAATGCGCTGAACAGCACGCTCTTGAGCGAGTTGGTCGAGGCCCTGAGCGCCGCTGACAAGAACGACAAGGTGCGCTGCATCGTCATCACCGGGTCTGACAAGGCCTTCGCGGCTGGTGCCGATATCAAGGAAATGTCCGAGAAGGGCTTTGTCGACATGTTCGAGCATGACATGTTCGGCCCTGAAACGGACGCTTTCCTGCGCATCCGCAAGCCGATCATCGCGGCTGTTGCTGGCTATGCTCTGGGCGGCGGCTGTGAACTGGCGATGATGTGCGATTTCATCATCGCGGCAGATACCGCCAAATTCGGCCAGCCCGAAATCAATCTGGGCGTGGTCGCAGGGATTGGCGGCACGCAGCGCCTGACCCGCTTCGTCGGCAAATCCAAGGCGATGGACATGCATCTGACAGGCCGGTTCATGGATGCCGAGGAAGCCGAGCGCTCCGGTCTGGTCAGCCGCGTGGTGCCTGCCAAGAAGCTGATGGAAGAAACCATGGCCGCTGCGGCCAAGATTGCCGAGAAATCGCAGATCACCGTCAAGGTGGTCAAGGAAGCAGTCAATCGCAGCTACGAGACCACGCTTCGCGAAGGGTTGCTGTTCGAGCGGCGGGTATTCCACAGCCTGTTCAGCACCGAAGACCAGAAAGAGGGCATGTCGGCCTTTCTTGAAAAGCGCCAGCCGCAATTCCGCGACAGCTAAGGCGCGATTCGCGCTTTTCTTTCACGCGCATCTGGCGTATGTGCAGCGCCACATGCGCGTGGGCCCGCTAAAGGCATGAGTCGGAACTGGTCGAACAGACCAGTCGCGGGGACGTTGCGCGATAGCATAGAAACGAAACCGAAAGACGAAAACCCATGGCAAATACGCCCCAGTCCAAGAAACGCGCCCGCCAGATCGAGCGCCGCACCGAAGTCAACAAGGCGCGTCGTTCGCGCATCCGCACATTCCTGCGCAAGGTCGAAGAAGCGATCGCTTCCGGCAATGCAGATGCAGCCAAAGACGCGCTGCGCGCTGCGCAGCCTGAACTGGCGCGCGGTGTGACCAAAGGTGTGATGCACAAGAACACGGTTGCTCGGAAGATGTCGCGCCTGTCCTCGCGCGTCAAGGCTCTGAGCGTCCAGTAAATTCCTGCAGATCAAGCTGAAACGGGGTGCCTTCGGGCACCTTTTTTCATGCCCGATGAAGGTGCAGAATTATCGCATTGATACGATTCTTTGCCCTCGGAATCTCAGTCAAGTCAGTTGTTCAGTTGCGGTCATTCTGCGTCGGTTGGTAATGTCAGCAAGCGACTCGGAAAGACCTTGGGGGGCCTGAACAGTGGCTGTCTGGTCATGTGACCGGATATGATCGTCTGCGATACGACATTATGAGTATTTGGTGCTGGGTGCGGTGAAGAGCGTCGGGGCGAGACATTTTTGAAAGAACATTCTGATCCCTGTTTCGGGCGATCAGTCATGTCTTGGACAAGTGTGTCTGCAAGCGCCGTGTGCGATTCGGCGCTACCAAGAAGCGTTTTGCTGCGCAGTGCGTGGAAAAAGAAAACAGGCTGGGGTGCGAAGTGACAGATAGCTGGGCGGGGATATCGAATGAATTGCGGCGGGAAGTTGGTGAGAGCAATCACAAGAGCTGGATAGAACCCCTTGAATGCCTTGCCATAGAGGAAGGGGTCGCGCGTTTCAGGGCGCCGTCGCGTTTCGTAGGTGATTGGGTAAAGCGCAACTACCACGACCAGATCCTGACGCTGATCCGAAATTCTGGAAATGATGTGACGCGGCTTGATTTTGTCGTCAGCGGTGCTGTTGCCGCGCGCCCGAAGCCCGAAACAGCGCGCGCGCCTGTTACCGGTGATGATGTGCTGCAAGGGACCGTTTTGGACCCCAAGCTGAGTTTCGACAATTTTGTTGTCGGAAAGCCGAACGAGTTGGCCCATGCCGCCGCGCGCCGTGTCGCTGAAGGTGGGCCGGTGACGTTCAATCCGCTGTTCCTTTATGGCGGAGTTGGTCTGGGCAAGACCCATCTGATGCAGGCGATTGCCTGGGAACTGACCGAAAAGCGCCCTGACCTGCAGGTGCTGTATCTGTCTGCCGAGAAGTTCATGTATCGGTTTGTGCAGGCCCTGCGGGACCGCGAGATCATGGATTTCAAGAATATCTTCCGCTCGGTGGATGTTCTGATGGTCGATGATGTGCAATTCATCGCGGGCAAGGACAGCACGCAGGAAGAGTTCTTCCACACGTTCAACGCCCTGGTTGACCAGAACAAGCAGATTGTCATTTCTGCGGATCGCGCCCCCGGTGAGATCAAGGATCTTGAGGCACGGATTTCGTCGCGGATGCAATGCGGGCTGGTGGTCGACCTGCACCCGACGAATTACGAATTGCGGCTTGGGATCCTGCAGCGCAAGGCTGCGCATTTTGCGCAATCCTATGGCAGTGTGACCATCAGCGATGGTATCTTCGAGTTTCTGGCGCATCGCATCAGCAACAACGTGCGTGTGCTGGAAGGTGCACTTCAGCGTCTGTTCGCGTTTTCCAGCCTGATCGGGCAGGAAATCACGATGGATATGGTGCAGGATTGCCTGTCCGATATTCTGCGCACCTCCGAACGGCGTGTGACGGTCGAGGAAATCCAGCGCAAGGTTGCGGAGCATTTCAACATTCGTCTGTCCGACATGCTGGGGCCAAAACGCACGCGGACCATTGCGCGCCCGCGTCAGATTGCCATGTATCTGTCCAAGGAACTGACCTCGCGCTCGCTGCCGGAAATCGGGCGTCGATTTGGTGGTCGGGATCACACCACGATCCTGCACGGTGTGCGCAAGGTCGAGGAAATGCGCGGTGCGGACAGTCAGTTGAACGAAGATATCGAACTGCTCCGCAGGCTTCTGGAAAACTGAGCCTGCACGCGACATTGTGAATTTCCCTCTTGCCGCCCGTGCAGAATTGACTAGGCTCGCGCTCCCCGACGGGGCCTTGGCGGCTTGTCAGACAATAGGACTAAAGGCATGAAGATCAGTATTGAACGGGCTGCATTGCTCAAGGCCGTGTCGCAGGCTCAATCTGTTGTCGAGCGTCGCAACACGATTCCGATCCTTGCAAATGTCCTGATCGAGGCCGATGAGGGCTGCGTTCGATTGCGCGCAACGGATCTGGACATCGAAGTTGTTGATCGCGCACCCGCAATGGTGGAAAGCGCCGGTGCGACGACCGTTTCTGCCGTTCTGTTGCATGAGATTGTGCGCAAGCTGCCCGATGGTTCACTGGTGGAGCTTGTGAATGATCCGCGCACAGGGCGTCTGCAGGTTTCTGCGGGACGGTCTGTCTTCTCTCTGGCGACATTGCCGAAAGAAGATTTCCCGGTGATGGCCACCAGCGAATACAGCGCCAATTTCTCTGCGCCTGCAAAAACGCTGCGCCGCCTGTTCGACAAGGCGAAATTCGCAATCTCTACCGAAGAGACGCGCTATTACCTGAACGGCGTCTACATGCATGTGGCCGAGGGTGAGGGCGGACGGGTTTTGCGCTGCGTCGCAACGGATGGGCACCGGCTGGCCCGGATTGACGCCCCCCTGCCCACGGGTGCCGAGAACATGGCGGGTGTGATCGTGCCGCGCAAGACGGTTGGCGAGTTGCGCAAGCTGCTGGAAGAGGACGATATGGAAATCGCGGTTTCCGTGTCTGAAACCAAAGTGCGCTTTGCGACGCCGGATATCACGCTGACCTCGAAGGTGATCGACGGCACATTCCCTGACTATACGCGCGTCATTCCGACCCAGAACACGAAGCGCCTGGAAGTGGATGCCGCAGAATTTGCCAAGGCCGTGGACCGGGTTGCAACGGTCTCTTCCGAGAGATCGCGTGCGGTGAAGCTTGTGCTCGAAGATGACAAGCTGGTTCTGTCCGTCAATGCGCCCGATTCCGGTGCCGCCGAGGAAGAACTGATCGTGGCGTATGGCGATGAGCGGCTGGAGATCGGGTTCAACGCCAAGTATCTGCTGGAAATCGCCAGTCAGGTGGATCGGGAAAATGCCGTGTTCCTGTTCAATTCCTCCGGCGATCCGACGCTGATGCGCGAAGGCAATGATACCAGCGCGGTTTATGTCGTGATGCCGATGCGGGTGTAAGGCCGGGAATCGACGCATATTCCAAAGCCCCGCCGGAAAGCGGGGCTTTTTTGGTGCTGGAAGTTTGGCGCGAAACTTTCTACCGCTTGGCCATGCCGGTTCATGTCACCTCTCTGCTGCTTTCGCATTTCCGCTCGCATCTGCGCACGCGGGCGCAGTTTGATGGGCGGCCGGTTGTGCTGTCGGGTCGCAATGGCGCGGGCAAGACCAATGTGCTTGAAGCGGTGTCGCTGCTCTCGCCCGGTCGCGGATTGCGCCGCGCGGCGCAAGATGAAATCGCGCGTCGGCCGCAGGCGCTGGGGTGGAAGGTCAGGGCCGAGATTGCCGTATCGGGCGGGTTGCGATTGATCGACACATGGGCAGAACCGGGTCAGGGTCGGCAGGTGCGGATCGACGAGAAGCTCGCGTCGCAAACGGCCTTGGGCGAAATCGTCGCCATGCTTTGGCTCACGCCCGCGATGGATCGGCTCTGGCTGGAGGCACCCGAAGGGCGCAGACGGTTTCTGGACCGGATTGTTCTGAGTTTCCGTCCCGACCATGCGCCGCAGACCCTCGCCTATGAGAAGGCCATGCGCGAACGCAACCGGCTGTTGCGCGAGGGTGTGGTGGATTCTGGCTGGTACGCGGCGCTTGAGGCACAGATGGCGCAGGCCGGGGCGCAATTGACAGCAAACCGGCAGCACGCGCTATCCGCGCTGTCCGATCATGGCGACCCGACGGGCCCCTTCCCCGAGGCGGAACTGACACTGGCCTGCGATGCGCCTGCCGGTGCCGATGATCTGGCGACAGCACTGGCCGAAGGGCGGCGGCGCGACATGGCGGCGGGGCGCAGTCTGACCGGTCCCCACCGGGCTGATCTGGGGGCGATATGGGTGGCCAAGGGGATGCAGGCCGCGCAATGTTCGACAGGCGAGCAAAAGGCCATGCTGATTTCCATTCTGCTGGCCAATGCTCGTGCACTGACCCGGATGCGCGGCAGTCCGCCTATTCTACTGCTTGACGAAGTAGCAGCCCATCTTGACGCTGCCCGCCGCGCGGCGCTTTATGACGCGATCTGTGGCCTTGGTGCGCAGGCCTTTCTGACGGGCACGGGGGCAGAACTGTTTTCCGAACTGGGGGCCCGTGCGCAGCATTTCGACGTGACCGAGGTCGAGGGCCTCTCGCAGCTTGAGGAGATGACACCATGAGCCTGCCGCGCCAGCGCGTCACCTTGATCACTCTGGGCGTGGCCGATCTTGCGCGCGCGCGTCACTTCTACGCGCAACTGGGCTGGCAGGCTGCCGAGGAAACCGAAGGTGTTGCCTTCTATCAGATGCAGGGTCAGATCCTGGGCCTGTTCGGGCTAAGCGATCTTGCGAAGGATCAGGGGCGAGAGGGAGCAGCGCTTGGCACCGGTGCGATGACACTTGCGCAGAATTTCGCGACGCGTGAGGACGTGGATACGGCTTTCGCCGAGGCGCTTGCCGCAGGGGCGACAGCGTTGAAAGCCCCCGAGGCTGTTTTCTGGGGCGGTTATTCGGGCTATTTCGCCGATCCCGATGGCCATGTCTGGGAACTGGCGCATAACCCTTTCTGGCCGCTGTCAGATGATGGCAGCCTGACCTTGCCCGAGGCAACATGACAATCTCGTTTTTCGATCTGGCCTTCTACGCGGGGGCTATCCTGATCCTGTTTCTGACCCCCGGACCGGTCTGGGTTGCGCTGACCGCGCGCGCCATGTCGGGCGGATTCGCTTCTGCAGCGCCGCTTGCAGTCGGTGTGGCGCTGGGCGATATGTTCTGGCCGCTGGCGGCTATTTTCGGGCTGACATGGATCCTGTCGATCTATGGCGATCTGCTGGCGGTGATGAAATGGATCGCCGTCGGCATGTTCGTGATCATGGGGCTGCAACTGATCCGCCATGCCGCGCGTGATCTGTCAGCAGACAGCCGTCTGACCCGCCCCGGTGCGGCGGCGGGTTTTGCTGCAGGCGTGACAGTCATTCTGGCCAATCCAAAGGCCATCCTGTTCTATATGGGGGTGTTGCCGGGCTTTTTTGATCTGACGCGGCTGACATGGGCCGATATCATGGCAATCCTGCTGGTGTCTGCCTCGATACCGATGCTGGGCAATCTGGGGCTGGCGTTGCTGATCGACAGGGCGCGCGCGTTGCTGAAATCGGGAAAGGCGATCGCGCGCACGAACCGGATCGCGGGCGGCTTGCTGATCGCGGTGGGCGGCGTGATTGCCGTGACGTGATCAGCGCCCGCGCAAAAGTGCTTCCATGCCGATGGGTTGTGGGTCGCCTGCCAGGCGTGACCGATAGACCACCAATGATTCCGCCACCCGCATGATGTAATTGCGCGTCTCGGCGAAAGGCACGCTTTCAACCCAGTTGATGAAATCCACGGATGGGTCGCGCGGGTCGCCCAGCCGAGGAATCCACTGGCGTGGACGCCCCGGCCCTGCATTGTAGCCTGCCGCCACAAGCGCGAGCGATGGGCCAAACTCCTGACGCAACTCTGCCAGATAGGCCGCGCCGAGCCGTGCATTCAGCGTGGGATTGCGTGTCAGATCTGATGGCTGAAACGGCACGCCAAGTCTTTGGGCCATCATCTGCCCTGTTCCCGGCAATACCTGCATCAGCCCGCGCGCATCAGCAGGGCTGACCACCACCGGGTCGAATTCGCTTTCACGCCGCGCGATGGCCTTGACCAGATCCATGGGTGCGGGCAGGTCTGCCTGCGTCAGATCTGTGAGCGGGAAATAGGCGCGGGGCAACACGATTTCGGACTGTACAGCGATCTTTGCGACGTTCAGCGCGAAATTCGGCTCATTCAGAGCCAGCATCAGGTCTGACAAGGCACCCAATTCGGCTTCGGTTTCCAGTTGTCGGGCCAGAAAGATTATGAAGCGGCGGGCCTCGTGCCATTGTCCGGCATCGCGTAGCAACAAGGCTGCCTGCAACAAATCCGAGCTTGCCAGCGATGTTGCGCGCCAGTCAGGGTAGCTTGGCCCTTCGATCAGAGAGGGATCGAGAGACTGGCCCAGCCTGTCTGCGGCCAGTTGGCCGTAGAAACTGCTCTGATGCTCTGCCCCGAATTCATAGGCGGCCTGTGCGGAAATCGCATCACCTAGCCGCTCATGTGCGCGCCCTTCCCAGAATCCGGCACGGCCAAGACTGATCGGACTGGAACTGCGAACGCGCAGCGCCCGGAAATGATTGAGCGCCTTTTCCGGTTGATCCAGATATTCCAGCGCGATGAAACCTGCCAGAAATTCCAGATCGACGAAGAACAACCCGTCGTCCAGACCGTTGGGCGTGGCCAGATCATAAGCGCGCTGAAACTCGCCATCCGACATCGAGGTGCGCACCAGAAATACTCGCCTACGGCCCCAGGCTTCGGGATCGCCCAGACCCTCCAGGCTGCGCGACTGGGCGAGGATCAACTCGACTGCACCTTCGGTATTGCCCGCGCGCATGCGAAATTCGAAGCGGTCATGCATCAGGCCCGGATGGGTCTGCAGTTCATTGGGCACAGCTTCGATCAGGGCATTCACGCCATTGGCGCGCTCTTGCAGCGCGATGCGCGCGCGTGCGACGCGGCGCTGGCCCTCATTGATCCGGTCAAGGTGCCGCAATGCTGCGTTGCGCTCTCCACGCCACAAGAGCATGTCAACGCGCGTGGCATGATGCGGGGCAAGTGCTGTCTCAAACGCGCGCAACAGGCGCAATTCGGTTTCGCCTGTCAGCACTTCCTCTCGCCATAGACGCTCTGCGGCGGCTGCGGCCTCGGTTGACTGTCCAGTGTCACGCAGCGCAAAAACCTGCGCAAGTTGCCCGTCTTCCGAAAGTGCTGCGCGGTTGGCGAAGAAACGAAGGATCGCCTCGGGCGACTGGTTGGTGATCAGGCGTTCTGCGTGACGCTGCACTGTGTTGATCAGCGGCCAATGCGCGTTGTTTTCCAGGAAATCGAGAAACTCCTCCAGAGTGCCATGGCCGGACCGCAAATACTGCCAGCGCACAAGGTCTGCTGCAACAGGGTCAATCGGCGCGATCTGTTCCATGGCCTCAGTCAATCGCCCTGCCTGTGCGGCATCGATGGCGGCGCTCAGCAGACCCGCGGCGCGGGGTGGCGGCGCGGTGTCCTGTGCCACGGCAGGCAGGCCAAGCAGCCAGACCAGCCCCAGAATGGCAGCGCCCATGCGCATCGCCGCGTTAGGTTTGTGGCGCATGACGTGTATTCTTTTCACCTTGAAAATCATCTGCGATAGTTCTAACCGCCACGGTCAGGGCAGCAAGACACAATTGCGAAAGCAGCTCACGTCCAATGCTTAGCGAAGTCAGGAGGCGCAGATGACGTTCAAAGGATCCCTTCCGGCAATGGTCACGCCCCTGAAGGATGGTGCATTGGATCTTGACGCGCTGCATGAACTGGTCGATTGGCAAATCACCGAAGGATCGCATGGTCTGGTCCCGGTGGGCACTACTGGCGAAAGCCCGACTTTGAGCCATGCCGAACATGAGCGTGTCATCGAAGAGGTGGTCAAGGCCGCTGCAGGTCGTGTGCCGGTCATCGCGGGTGCCGGGTCAAACAATACGCTAGAGGCGATTGGCTTCATGCGCCATGCAGAGCGCGTCGGCGCGGATGCGGCGCTGGTTGTGACGCCCTATTACAACAAACCCACGCAGGCGGGGTTGATCGCGCATTTCACCGCGCTTCATGATTGCTGCGAATTGCCGATCATCATCTACAACATCCCCGGCCGCTCTGTCGTGGACATGACACCCGAAACGATGGGTCAGCTGGCCGAGTTGCCGCGCATCATTGGTGTGAAGGATGCCACAGGCAAGCTGGAGCGCGTCAGCCTGCAGCGCATGACCTGCGGGCCGGACTTCATCCAGCTTTCGGGCGAAGATGCCACAGCACCGGGGTTCAATGCGCAAGGCGGGGTGGGCTGCATCTCGGTCACGGCAAATGTCGCGCCGCGCCTGTGCGCCGAGTTTCAGCAAGCCAGTCTGGCGGGCGACGCAAGGCGCGCCCTTGAAATTCACGACAAGCTGATGCCGCTGCATGTGGCGATCTTTGCGGAACCGGGTCTGGTTGGCGCGAAATACGGCCTGTCCCGGCTGGGCAAGTGCCGCGAAGAGGTGCGCTTGCCGTTGCTGGGTTTGACCGAGGGTGCCAAGGCGCAGATGGATGCAGCCATGCGCCATGCCGGGCTGATCAATTAAGGTCAGTCAGGTCGAGATCCACCCAGATCATGCGATGCCGTGTCGGCGGCGCATCGGTATCCCCAAGCAAATAGGTGTCCGGGCTGTCTGGCTGTGGCCAGAACACGCCGGACGCATGCACGCGCAACCGCGCATCCGGCAGGATGTAGCTGACCCGCAAGTTGCCTGGCCCGTTCTCTTGCGGCCAGTGCACTGTGTCCCGTTCTGGTGGACCGCGATGTGAGAGGTCTTTCTGTGATATGGCTGCCAGTGCTGCACCCAGACTTGTCGGTTCGGGATCCTGTAGCCGTGGGTGATCCAGAAGTGCGTGCATTGCCGTGTGCATCCCATCACCATCGAAAGGGTCAAGATTGCTGCCGCCCAGAACGACAACAGGTGCGCCCGGCGGGGGCTGCGGCAAGCGCTGGTTTAGATAGGCCAGCCAGAAGGCGGTTTCGTCATGGTTGCGATTGCGATTGAACTGGGCATCGGACCCGAAAACCGGCGGGCCGGCTTGATAGATCAAGAGGTGCAACCGTTGTTGGGGGCCGAGGATGAGAGGGATATCCCAATGCCCTGTGCTTGACAGGCGTTGGATTTCGAGGCGACCGGGCGGCATTGTTGGCAACAGCGCGTCCGGCAGGTCACGCCACAGGAATGTCGAAAAATCGCGCACCATTTCGGGATCTATCGGCAGTCGCGACAAGAGCGCAAGCGCACGCTCTCCGCGATACCGCCCGAACCCTTGCGCGTCGTCCGCACTGCCGCTGTGACTTGCCGAGACTGGTTGATCCGGCAGATGCAGTCCTGCATTCGAGGGCAGGGCGAAGGTAAACGGAAAATCGAGGCCATGAGCTGCGATCAGGTCTCTGAATGCGGTTAGTGTCGCCTGACCGTGATCGTGATCAATCCCGGACAACACCAGCACATCCGGCGCGATATGCGCAATGACCTGTGCCTTGCTGACCGCAACAGGGGCCTGTGCATTGATGTCACGCAAGGCGTATCCTGGTCCCCGCCCGCTGAGTTCTACGCGCCAGAAAGCCAGACGCAGAAGTGCAGTGTCACTTGCTGCGCTGGCCTCGGTGACGGCAGACGCAACGCCCGAAGTCAGAATCAGGAATAAGCCGAGCGCACAGGCAGGGGCAGGGCGTCTTCTGCTTCTGCAATGCGACGCCGTTGTGCGCGCACCAGTTGCGCAATCCGGTGCATGGCAACGCCACGCATGATCAGATTCACGGGAATATAGGCCCAGAGCGAAATCCCCCAAACAAGTGCCAGAGGCGTCTGCAACGTCATCGGCTGCACCAGCAGCGTTGAAATATGCAGTAGCACAGGCAGGGAGAATGGCAGAATGATCCCTAACAAAATGTTAACCTGCGCATCGCGTTCGAGGCGCTGGACTACATCAACCCCTTTCGTCGGGTCGAAATTGGGCAGATTGACCCAGACATTGAAGGCCACCTCATTGCGTGGCCAATACCCCAACAGCATCGACCCCAGAACGAAGATCGCGCCCAGCAGTGACAGGATGTATGCCAGCCCCGCTGCGGCGGTCACATTGGCGATATGGGGTTCTGGCAGGCCCTGCGGCAGCGAGAATACCAGCAGCCGAACAGGACTGAACGGGAAATCCAGCACATTGCCAAGGGCTATCGCAGCCGTGGTGATGAAGCTGACAGCGTGTGTTTCCAGCAAAAGGTCACGTTGCAGCAAGGTGACTGCCAGCACTACCGTTGCGAGTATGACGATACGCCAGCGATTGTACGGGCGTGCGTCCCGAAATTCGACAAGTCCGGGATAGGAGGCCGAATACTCTGTCACGACCACGACAGAGGCGATCAATGCAAGCAATGTGATCCCTTGCGCGACATCCTGCGAAATTCCGGGCAGCAGCAAAGCCGGGAAAAGCACCAGAAGTGCAATGCACAGACCGCGCATAAGGCATTGTGCCACATGTGACATTGAAAATCCGTTGCCTCGCCTTTGCGCTGTTCTGCCGGACTGAGCCGGTCGCGCCATTCTTGTGTTATCCCGCCACCATGGCAGCGCGTGCCTCATTCTTGACACAATGTTGCCCATTTCTTGCCACCCTCGCAATAGTTGAGAGCAGGATCAGGCAGCGGTGAGGCAATTTCGAGAAGAAACTGTCGCGACTTTGCATCAAATTGATGGAAAAAATGCGGCACCCCGGAATGGGATGCCGCTGAAAGTGCTTTTTTTTACAGGTTCAGACCCAGGGGCGCGCTTGCGTGGACGCTGCTTCAAAAGCATCAATTGAAGATACTTTTTCAAGTGTCAGACCAATGTCATCAAGGCCATTGAGCAGGCAATGCTTCTTGAACGGGTCAACCTGGAAGTGAAATTCCAGCCCGTCCGCATTGGTCACGATCTGTGATTCGAGGTCGATCGCAATCCGCGCATTCTCGCCCTTGCGGGCATCTTCCATCAGGATATCGACCTGATCTTGCGGAAGAACGATTGGCAACATCCCGTTCTTGAAGCAGTTGTTGTAGAAAATGTCGGCGAAACTGGTCGAAATGATCGCCTTGATCCCGAAATCCGCCAAGGCCCAAGGTGCATGTTCGCGTGAGGAACCGCAGCCGAAATTATCGCCGGCGATCAGGATCTGGGCCTGACGATATGCTGGCTGGTTCAAGACGAAGTCGGGAATTTCAGCGCCATCGTCGTCGTAGCGCATTTCGTCAAACAGGTTCTTGCCAAGACCCGAGCGCTGGATTGTTTTCAGGAACTGCTTCGGGATGATCATGTCCGTGTCGATATTCACGAGCGGCATCGGGGCCGCGACACCGGAAAGACTGGTGAATTTGTCCATAGGTTTCTCCTGCCCGAGAGCGGGGGGGGGGGGGGGGGGGGGGGGGG
>JAFIEL010000221.1 GCA_020832585.1 Natronohydrobacter sp.
CCCCGGGTCCGATCCGCTTATTACGAGCGCGTTTATGTCCATAGTCCCTTGCGGAACATCCCTAATGTAGGGGGCGACGGGGGCGGATGCAAGGGGCGTGACGCGATGCGTCGTGCGATCATCGGTTCTGGATTGGCGCGCATGACGGGCGATTGCAACATTTCCTCAAGCAGTTCCCCGACTGCTGCATGGGTCACATCGCCGCAGCCGCGCGTGCGGCCTGATCATAGGCCCCTGACAACGTGCGCAGCATGGCCGCCATGCGGCTGATATCGGCAGGGTCATGGCCCATCTGACGGGCGGCGCGCACGACCAGCGCTTCGCGGATTTCGGCGTAGCGGGTGCACAGCGCCTGCCCCTCATCGGTGATGGCCACGGTTTTTTCCTTGCCTGCGCGCCCTGTTCTGACCAGCCCGTGCTGCACCAGTTTGCGGATGGCGTAATTGGCCAGATGCGTGTCCTCGATATTCAGCACAAGGCAGATATCGGCCAGGGTCTTGGGGCGGGCGCGGTGATGCACCAGATGCACGATCAGCACTTCCATCGGGGACAGACCGGGCTGGCCCGCCGCTGTCATGCAGCGCACCATCCAGCGGTGAAAGGCATTGTTGGCCATGGTCAGCGCGAATTCCACCTCGGACAGGGCAGGCAGCGACGAGCTTGCCAGATGCGCCGAACTCACCACCGGGCCGATATCGGGGATCACCGGGCGGGCAGGGGTCATCGGCTCAGCATCGTGTTCGGAAGCCACAGGGCGATCTCCGGGAAAATGGACAGAATCGCAGTCGCAAGGACCAGGATCAGAAAGAAGGGCAGCGCCATGCGCGCAATCTGGAAAATGCCCCGCCCGGTAATGGATTGCAACACAAACAGATTGAAACCCACCGGCGGGGTGATCTGGCTCATCTCGACCACCAGCACCAGAAAGATACCGAACCAGATCGGATCGATGCCCGCCGCCATCACCATCGGCAGGATGACCGATGTGGTCAGCACCACGATCGAGATCCCGTCCAGAAAGAAGCCCAGAATGATGAAGAACACCAGAAGCGCCGCCAGCAGCGCGAATTGCGAATAGCCCTGTTGCCCGATCCATTGCGCCAGCAGGCGCGGGATGCCGGTATAGCCCATCGCGACCGTCAGAAAGGACGCCCCCGCAAGGATGAAAGCAATCATGCAGGTGGTGAGCGCGGCCCCTCTCAGGCTGGCCACGGCACTGGCCCAGCCCAGCCCGCCCGACAGGCCGGAAATCATCAGCGCGCCCGCCACCCCGATCACCGCCGCCTCTGTGGGCGAGGCAATGCCTGCATAGATCGACCCGATCACCGCGAAGATCAGTGCAACGGTCGGCCCCAGTGCCTTGATCGCATCCCAGCGGTCGGCCCAGCTTGGCGCGGGCTCGGCGGCGGGCAGCTTGTCGCGGTTGAGCATCGCCCAGATCATGACATAGCCCGCAAACAGTGCCGCCAGCATCACCCCCGGCAGCACACCGGCCAGAAACAGCCGCGCAATGCTCTGTTCGGTCGCGGCACCATACACGATCAGGATGATCGAGGGCGGGATCAGAAACCCGAATGTGCCCGCGCCCGCCAGCGTGCCGATAGAGATATCAGGATCATAGCCGCGTTTCTTCAACTCGGGCAGCGACATCCGCCCGACCGTGGCCGTGGTCGCCGCCGATGACCCGGACACAGCGGCAAAGAGCGCGCAGCCCAGAATATTCGCGTGCAACAGCCCCCCCGGCAGACGGCGCGTGAACGGCGCAAGCCCGCGAAACAGGTCCGAGGACAGGCGCGAGCGGAACAGGATTTCCCCCATCCAGATGAACATCGGCAGCGCGGTCAGATCCCAGACATTCAGCGACCCCCAGACCTTGGTGGCAAAAACCGCCCCCGCAAGTCCGGGCCGCGTCAGTTCCATCGCAACGAAAGCCACCGCCATCAGCGAGAACCCGACCCAGAGTCCGGCCAGCAGAAAGCCGAAGAGGACAATGACCAGTATGATCGAAAGTGTCAGCAGGTCCATCAGTGCCCCCCGGTGCTGCGCGCATCCTCGGCGCGCTGATAGGCCGGATCCTGCCCGCGCAGGACAGCAATCAATTCATCCACCAGCGCCACTGCCAGCAGCACGAAACCCGTGGTCATGACCCCTTGCGGGATCCACAAAGGCACCCGCACCATGCCGAAGGACACCGAATTGAACCGCCACGAATCGAGCACCTGCGCGCCCGAATGCCAGGCCGCAAACCCCGCCAGCGCCAGCGCCGCGATCAGCACCAGCGCGCCCTGAACGCGCCGGAACACAGGCCCGCCCATGCTCAGCAGCAGGCTTACCCGCACATGCCCGCCCGCCCGCAGCGTCGCGGGCAGCGCCAGCGTGGCCGCGGCCACAAACAGGAAACCCCCGAAATCCGACAGCGAGGGGATCGACAGGCCAAGCGGCGCAGCCCCCAGCAGCAACAGCGTCCGGTCCACGATCCGGCCCAGGATCTGCGCCATGACCAGCACGGCAATCGCCACCATCGCCAGACAGGCGACACCCAGCGCGCCTGCATAAATTCCGTCCAGAATCTTGCGCATCTGCGCCCCCTTGCATGGCGATCATGGGCAGGCAGGGCACGAGCGCCCTGCCTGTCATCGGCTCACTCGGCGTGGAATGCCTCAAGCACGGCCGCACCGGCATCGCCCGCGCCGCTCATCCATTCCGCCGCCATGATCTCGCCAATCTCGGCCAGGCGCGCGGACAGCGCGTCCGAGGGCTGCATGACCATCATGCCCGCCGCTTCCAGCGCTGCGATCTGGGTATCGGTCTCGGCGCGCGACATCTCCCAGCCACGCGTCTCGGCGGCCTCGGCGGCAGCCATCACGGCGGCGCGCTCATCATCCGACAGCGCAGCAAGCGCCGAGGCATTCACAAAGACCATGTTCTTGGGCAGCCATGCCTGCACGTCGATATAGTGGCTGGTATAATCCCAGGCCTGCGACGACACCCCCGTTGACGGCGAGGTGATCATCGACGCCACGCGCCCGGTGCTGAACGCCGTGGGAATGTCGCCCGCTTCGACCTGCGTCGGCACCATCCCCAGAAGCTGCGCCATGCGTTCGGTCGCGTTGTTATAGGCGCGGAAGGTCACACCCTGAAGCTGTGCGGGATCAGTGACTTCCTCGCGCAGGAACAGCGACTGGCCGGGCCAGGGCACCGAGAACAAGAGCGTCAGCCCCTGCGCCTCCAATGCGTCCGACACCGCCCCGCGCGATGCCGCCCAGAGCGCTTCGGCCTCGTCATAGCTGGCAGCAAGGAAGGGGATGCTGTCCACCCCGAAGACCGGGTTTTCATTGACCAGCTGCGACATCAGGATTTCCCCGATCGGCGCAAGACCACGGCGCACCGAATCCTTGATCTGCCCATGGGCAAACAGCGATCCGGCGGAATGAACCGTGATATCCAGCGACCCGCCTGTGGCGTCGCGCACATCATCGGCGAAGGCCATGATGTTCTGGGTATGAAAGACCGCATCCCCGTAAGGTGTGGGCATGTCCCAGGCGGTCTGTGCAAG
>JAFIEL010000020.1 GCA_020832585.1 Natronohydrobacter sp.
TGAATCCGCGTGGCGGGATCGAAAGCGATCTGACCGTCACCCGCCTGTCGGAAACGGCGTTTCTGCTGGTTGTGCCGGGGGCGACCTTGCAGCGTGACCTGTCCTGGCTGCGCCGCCATCTGGGCGATGCCTTTGTCGTGGTCACGGATGTCACTGCGAGTGAGGCCGTGCTGCCGCTGATGGGACCGAAGGCGCGCGATGTGCTGGCGGCCTGTTCGCCTGATGATCTGTCGAACGCCGCCTTTCCGTTTGGCACCGCGCGCGAGATCGAGATCGGCATGGGGATCGCGCGCGCGCATCGTGTCAGCTATGTCGGCGAACTGGGGTGGGAGCTCTATGTCAGCACCGACATGGCCGCGCATGTGTTCGAGGCCGTGATCGAGGCCGGCACCGGGCACGGCCTGATGCTGTGCGGGCTGCATGCGATGAATTCCTGCCGGTTGGAAAAGGCCTATCGCCATTTCGGCCATGATATCACCGACGAGGATCATGTGCTGGAAGCCGGGCTTGGCTTTGCCGTCAAGACCGACAAGGGCGATTTCATCGGCCGCGATGCCGTGCTGGCCAAGCGCGACGCGGGGCTGGACCGTCGCCTGATGCAGTTTCGCCTGCACGAAACCGACGCGTTCCTGTTCCACAATGAACCCCTGCTGCGCGACGGGCAGATCGTGGGCTACCTGACCTCGGGCAGCTATGGGCATGCGCTGGGTGGCGCTGTGGGCCTGGGCTATGTGCCTTGCGCGCAGCCTGGCGAACCTGCCGCTGAAATGCTGGCTTCGAGCTATGCAGTCGAGATCGCGGGACGCCTTGTGCCTGCCGAGGCCAGCCTGAAACCCCTCTATGACCCCACATCCGCGCGGGTGCGCGCCTGATCCAAGGAAGGAGCATCGCATGACTGCCTATACCGATATCGCAAAATCCCTCAAACTGCCGACAGGGGCCTTCATTGACGGTGCCTTCGTCGATGCCCGCAGCGGTGCGACGTTCGAGACGCGCAATCCCTATACCGGTGATCTGATCGCGCTTCTTCCCGCCTGCGGGGCCGAGGATGTGGATATCGCGGTGGCCGCCGCGCGGCGCAGTTTTGAAGCCGGTGTCTGGTCCGGTCTGCACCCGTCGGAACGCAAACGCATCCTCGGGCGTCTCGCTGATCTGCTGATGGCCAATCTGGAAGAACTGGCGGTGATGGAATCGGTTGATGCGGGCAAGCCGGTTGCCGATTGTCTGGAACTCGACCTGCCGGAAACCGCCAATTGCATCCGCTGGCATGGCGAGGCGCAGGACAAGCTCTATGATCAGGTGGCGCCCACTGGCCCCGATGCGCTGGCACTGGTGGTGCGCGAACCTGTGGGCGTCGTTGCGGCTGTGCTGCCATGGAATTTTCCGCTGCTGATGATGGCGTGGAAAATCGGGCCTGCGCTGGCCACAGGCAATTCGGTCGTCGTCAAGCCTGCCGAGCAGACCAGCCTGACCGCGCTGCGACTGGCCGAACTGGCGCTGGAAGCGGGCGTGCCTGCCGGGGTTCTGAATGTCGTCACCGGCATGGGGCCGGATGCGGGCGAACCGCTGGGCCGCCACATGGATGTGGATGCGCTGACCTTCACCGGCTCGACCGAGGTGGGGCGCTGGTTTCTGGAATATTCGGCACAAAGCAACCTGAAGGAAGTCTGCCTTGAAATGGGCGGCAAGAGTGCGGCTGTGGTGCTGTCGGATGCCGCGAATATCGCGGATATCGCGGAAACACAGGCCAGCGCGATCTTCTGGAACATGGGCGAGAACTGCACCGCGAACAGCCGGATCATTGCCCACAAGGATGTCTATGACGAGTTGGTGGCGGAACTGGCCAAGCAGGTTGCGGACTGGCCGATGGGCGACCCGCTGGACCCGGGCACGCGGCAGGGGCCACTCGTCAGTGCCGAACATTTCGCCAAGGTCTCGGGGCTGGTGGACAGCGGCAAGGCACAGGGCGCGCGCGTGATCGCTGGGGGCGAAGGCGGGGGCGGATTGCTGTTCCAGCCCACGATCTTTGCCGATGTGACACCGGGCATGGATATCTTCCAGAAAGAGATTTTCGGCCCTGTCGTCGGCGTCACCCGCGCCGAGACCGATGAGCAAGCGATCGAACTTGCCAATGCCACCGAATACGGGCTGGCGGCGACGCTCTATACCTCGAACATCGCAAAGGCGCATCGCTATGCCCGCAAATTGCGCGCGGGAACCGTGGGCGTGAACACCTATTCCGAGGGCGATATCTCGACTCCCTTCGGGGGTTTCAAGGCGTCGGGCTTTGGCGGGCGCGACAACGGTATTCACGCGCATGAGCAATATACCGAACTCAAGACGATCTGGATCGATCTGGACGACTGATCCGGATGTGAACCGGTGGGCCGATTGCAAGGATCGGCCTGCTCTGCACTCTGGCCCAATTCTGCAAGACCACCAACCTGAACAGGAGACGACGATGAGAACGATCAGAAATTGTACACTCGCTGCTGCCGCGTTTGGCTTTCTGGGTTTTGCGCCCGGCACAGGAATGGCACAGGAACTGTCGGCCAATGAGATTGTCGAACTGCATTCCGGCCAGTGCATCAGCTATCGCGGCCCCACGCGCGGCACGCAATGTTTCGAGGCCAATGGCCGCGCGACCTATAATGACCGGCGCTGGGGCCGTGGCGCAGGCCAGTGGCAGATGCGGGGCAACGACATGTGCGTGATGTGGGATGACGAGACCGAATGGGATTGCGGTCCGATCTGGCGCGTTGACGCAACAACTTTTACCGATCGTGAGTTCACATGGACGATCAACTGACACGACCGGAAGACGCAACGTCTTCGGGCGGAAAAGGGGACAACATGACCAAACGCATCATCCGCCTGCATCCGGACGGGCCAGAAAGCACGGGACTGTCGCCTATGACCCTCGACCCGGACGATTTCCAGTCACCGCTGCCCCGTCAGAACACGCATGTGTATTTCTCGGACCCGGAATTCGGCATGAAAGTCGGTGTCTGGGATACGACCAGCATGCAGGAAGCCTTTGGCCCCTATCCGGGCGATGAATTCATCACGGTGCTGGAGGGTGCCTTTGCGATGATTGACGGGGCGGGGCGTGGTGTGCCAGCGCATAAGGGGCAAAGCGTCATTTTCCGTAACGGAACGCCAGTCAGCTGGATACAGCCAGGATACCTGAAGAAATTCTTCCTGACGTTGTATGACGCAGACGCGCCGGTGCCGTCGATCAACCGGATCGAGGATGGAATCATCCCGCTGGACGCTGACGCGGTGTTGAATGACGCGGACGATGTATCGCAATCCGACAGTGGCGCCAAACAACGCGAGCGGGTGATCTTCACCAATGATTCCGGGACGATGACAGTGGGTTTGTGGGATACCGAAGCGATGACTACCGAACCCTATCCATTCCCATATCACGAACTCGCAGTGGTGATCGAGGGCACCGTCACGATCACCGGCGAAGATGGCACGGCCGAGACATTCGGGCCGGGTGATGCCTTTTTCATTCCACAGGGCACAATCACCCGCTGGGATGTTGGCCACTATCTGCGCAAGTACTACGTCGCGGTTGCGTCGCCAGATTAGGGCGCGTTGGCCCGAATGGACGCTCACGTCCACAGCGGCGCGCATCCCTTCAGGATAGACGCCGCTGACCGAGCATTGCGGGGCTGAGATCACTGGGACTGATTGCGCCATTGGTGATCAAAGGCGCGATGATCGGCGACGCCTTTGCGGTCTGCATCCGCGATGCGTTGGCTCTGAAACTGAACCCCGACACGGTGGTCATTCTCGACAACCTTGCCACATACCGCGATGTCAACGCCGCCAAGGCCATACGCGCAGCCAAGTGCTGGTGTCTTGTCCTGGCGCCCTACGCGCCCCACCTCAACTCCATCGAGCAGGCGTTCGCAAAGCGCAAGGCCTACCTGTGCAAAATCGGCACACGCACCTTCACCGATCCATTCAAAGCGCTCGGCGTTATCCGCGGCATGTTCACACCGCCAGAATACTGGACCAACCTTCATGCCGCAGGATGTGTATCAGGCTGAAACCGAAACGCTGTAGCCTTGTTGTGTCGGATTTGGGGCGCTACAATGCTTTGAAAAAAGGTAAAATCTTAATAGGTATCGCTCCTGTCACTCCGCAATATAATCAATACAAGCTGATGTTTTTATTTAGAGAAAACCAATATTCATTCACACATATCCATATGCGTTCCAATGGGGCTTTTGTGCGATGACAGGTTGTCCAGTATGATCACGTCGCCCTTGCTCAGGGTCGGGGCGAGTTGGGTCTCGACGTAGAGTTCAAACATCTCGCGGTTCATCGCACCATCAATGACCCATGGTGCGTCGAGTCTGTCATGGCGCAGGGCAGCGATGAAGGTCTGGGGGTTCCAGTGACCGAGCGGCGCATAGTCGATCACGCGCGCGGCCTTTGCAGTCCAGCCTGTGGTCTTGGCCATGTTCGTCTTGCGTGAGGTTTCATCGATAAACCCTATGCGTAGCGGCATGATACGCATGAAAGGTTGGCGGCGCATAACCCAGTCATGGCGGGCCTGCAGGGCATCAGGGCACTTCTGCTCGACGGCTTGCAGGTCTTTTTATGTGTCAGGCCGAGGCTGCGAAGCGCAAGCCAGACCGACACGCGATGGACAGTCAACTTGTGCGTCTCGGCGATTTCCAGACCCAGATCATCAAGCGTCAGATCAGCTTTGGCGTCCATCCGCGCCTTGATCCAATCCCGCAGATGACCCAGTTTGCCATGCGCGCCGCCATTGCCTTGGGTGCGCGGCTCCAGCCCGCCGGTTTGGCGTTTCAGAATGACCATGTCGTTCACAAACTTCACTGAAACGTGAAACCGCGCCGCCGCAGACCGAGGCGAATGGCCTACTTCAACAAATGCGCCGACACGTTCACGAAGCTCTATAGGAAGTGGCTTACCCATCCCAGACCCCCATATCTGCCCTGCAGATAGGGAATCACAGATCAGTTCGCTGGGGAATCCTGAAACGGATAACCCGCAACATGATCTGGAGTCGCGAGACGCCAATAAAGGCTGCGGCCGCAATCCCTCCTCCGGCTCTTGCGAGGGCGACCTGCTGTCTGACGTACCCGGCCCAGAGCCGACCTTCAGCTTGGTTTAAGTGCGGCAGCGCGGTTTCACCGAACTGGCCGTTCACACATGTCCATTGCCCAAGCGAGGCGATAGCCGTTGTCTGTGGATTACACTGCGCCGCACCGAAGATGCCTACTTCTGCTGTGCCTTTCGATTGGCATAGCGCCGGTCGCGGTCCGCTTTTCGCTTGGCCTCATCCTGGACGACACGTGCGATCAGCCCGTCGACGCTCTCGCGGCGCGCGCTCGCGGACTGAGTCACCGTTTCCGCTGTCGCCAGACGGGCGGCCGCTTCGGTCTCGATACGGTTGCGTTCCTTCTCATGTCTCTCGTGCGTCAGCCTGGCCTGCTCTACATGCCGCTCGGCTCTGGCAGCGGCAATCGCGCTCCGCTCTTCCTGCCGTGCCAGGCGCCTCGGGTCGTCCGCGGCCATATTCGCGCGGTAGGATTGTAAAAGTGCGGCCTTAGCATCAATTGCAGCGCTGCGACGGTCGGCAAGATCGTTGGTTTTGGGATGTATCAAATCGTTTTCCTGTGGGAGTGTGTGTGACCTGAACGTCAGGCCTTGCTATGCGGGCGCAAGATCTGCGGCGACGATGCGCGGGTTATCTGTAAGCCAGCAGCCCGCATTCACCTTGTGCCAGCCTCGATACTCTGCGCCAAGCAGAACGGGGGGCCACCTTCGTAGCCCCCCGCCTGTTTAGCTTTACGCAGAACCGAAGCTCAAGCGAGGGTGAGGTTCGTCGCGGACTCACGACCATTGCGGTCGCTTTCCAGATCGAATGTCACGGCTTGGCCGTCATCCAGTTGACGGATCCCGGCACGTTCCAGCGCACTGATATGGACAAACACGTCCTTCGTGCCATGCGCAGGCGCGATGAAACCGAAACCTTTGGTGGCGTTGAACCATTTCACGTTGCCATTGGCCATCGTGATAACTCCTTGTGTACTCTGCCATCCACATGATCGCGATGGCCCGGCTCAGTGTCGTCAGGGTCGCAACTGAAGCCGTTAAGAGACAGAAGGTCGATTGAAGAAGCTTTGCCCCGTCTACATGCCCATCGGCGGCCGGGTTTACAAGGTGCAACGCAAAACAAATTTGCGAATCGGCTATTCCGTCACGGCACCACCCTGTTTTAGGCGGGTTTCATGCCAGAGCGACAGTGACATCCACATTCATGCCCAGAAGGTCACTCGGGCGTCCGTGAAAGCTGCCCGTCACTGGCGCAACCTGGGTGTGATGTGGCGGGCCGCAGCGACTGCGATCAGGTTGGCAGAGCCTATTGTGCGATTTGTGGGATCAAATGCGATCCCGCCTGCACCCGGAACGAAGACTTCCACCCAAGCGTGTGTCGCGCCTGTATCCGTCCAGCCGATCACATCGCTCGATGCCACATACAGATACCCCGAGACGATCCGTGCGCCAAAGCCCAGCGTTCGCACCGCCTCTGCGCATAGAACGGCGATGTCGCGGCACGACCCCCAGCCGCGGTCCAGTGTTTCAATCGGCCCTTGCGTGCCCTCCACCTCGCGGCTCTGGTAATTGATCCGGCCAGAAATCCCGTTCGCAACATCCTTGAGCAGAGCGAGCGTGTCGGTAGGCCGCTGCATTACAAAGCTCTCGACCCGAGCTGACGGATGCCCGTTCACATCGGCATATTGCGGGCGTGCCAATGCGCCCAGATCCGTCAGACCCTCGTCGGAAATGTGGAACGGATGCTGCTGAGCCGAGGCTGCGATGTCAAATGCGGGCCAGATATCTGATCTGGGGAACCTACGCGCTTGCCTTGAACACGTCTGTCTGGCTTCGGAATCGAGGCTCTGGTCAACCCGCATGAGCCTGGTGTGCAGCAACTTGCCCCGAGATCCACAGAATTTCAGCTACGAGGGATCGGTTTATGGCGCTCAAGCATTCTTATGGCAGTTGGTACATCGTCGAAGATAAGGTCCACATCAGCGATGCGCTGAATATCGGCAGCACCCAGATCGCCACCATGCGCGACACCGATTACTGCGTCCGGGACGACAAACCGCACGTTCAAGACAGCTTGCACCAGTTCTGGCAACCGCTCAACTGTGCTCAACGAAAGTCCTATCACCCCGGGCAGGGTGCGCATGACGTGCTCCGTCAGCCCGGACAGATCGTGCCCAAGTTGAAGATCGATATCCCAGCCTGCTTCGCGGAACATATCAGCCGCAACGGTGACACCGAGGCCATGCTTTTCTCCGGGAACAAGCGCAAAGAGGGCAGTGCGCTCTGCAGGCCGCGACGGATTGGTGGCAAGGCCAGCGCGCACTGCGCGCATGAGCGCATAAAGTGTTCCTGCACCTACCGTCACCTGAAGCGGCGTTAGCGCATCTCTTTCCCAACGCTCCCCAAGCATGCGCGCTGCCGGGCCGATATAACCCAGATAGATGTCCTCGATGGTCGCGCCGTCGTCGCGGCGCGCGGCAATGAAGGCCAGCGCACGGCGGTTCTGATCAGGCTGAAGTAGCAGGTCGCAAAATGCGGAGACGCCTTCGGGGCTGATCTGGATCGGATTGAGGGGGCGATGCGTTACCGTTGTTGCCGCGAGGCGTGTGACCACTTGCCGCGCAAACCCTTCCACAACATCTGGAGCAAGGACCCGACGTTTCTCTTCGAAAAGCTGGGCCGCGCGCCCGAAAATCTCAGAGTTTATGAATGCGCTCGCCTTGTTCATTGGATTGCCTCCCCAGGCAAATGTATCCCAACGCATGCATCGTGCAAGACTGAAATCAAACACTGCAGAATGTCTTGTTCAGACAGGCCAAGGCGGCGCTTGCCGCGTAGGGGATGGGCTGGCCGCGCCCATTATCAGCCAAAAGCGGCCCGGCTTGGACGGCGAGTCCCGTAGCAACCCCGTCATGGCGCGGCCCGATAGCTTCACAGGCGTGGCGTCATGTTGGCAGGCTTTCGGGCCTGCCCTTTGCATTCAAGAGGGGAAGCGATGGATCAGGACGCAAGACGCGGCCACCGTTTGCGCGCTGGCACTGGTGGATCATGAAGCCGTGCGCGATTCTTGGGTGGCTGGACGTGTCGCACCAGCCTGTGCGCAGCCGAGGGCGGCTTGATTTCAGAATAATTGATCGATGATTGAGCAAGTGCCTTCGGCTTTCCAGTGCCTGGGCTCGTCGCTTCCAGATACCAAATAAACCGATCTCAATTCATACTGATTAATGAACCTGCTTAGTTAACCCGTCCATTCATGCGTGCCGTGATCGAGGACATCAGTGCAATTCCATATGACAAGCTCGTTGCTAACAGGATATTCTGCCTCTGTAGTCTCACAGATGGGCAGAGGGGACGAAACGCTGGATATTTCATCGCCTTGGTATTCAATTATTATGTGGTGACTGCGCGTTGGTGTCGCTGAAAGCGAAGGCACCGGGTTATAGACACACTCTAAATGAACCGTCTCTGCTTGTGCAGGCATTGCGAGTGCAAGACCAATCGCAAGAACAAAAAATCTCATGACTTTCGCTCTGTTGATAGCCCAGCATGGCTTACGATCAGGCATGCATCAAGGGCATTTGCGGGCCGGTTGAATCGCCCGCGCCAAATCACAAATGCATGATGTAGCGGCAGGAAGCCGATGGCGCGATCTGTTACCCCTGCCGTTACCCCATGAAGAAAAAGCCCCGTGCTGGCGGGGCTGTTTTCTGCCTAAGTCGTTGTTTTAATTGGTGGAGCCAAGCGGGATCGAACCGCTGACCTCTTGAATGCCATTCAAGCGCTCTCCCAACTGAGCTATGGCCCCACCGTTTCGCCTGTTTGCGTGGCGTGCGAGCCTCTTACGAAAGCGCGAAAGCCGACGCAACAGGAAAATCTGTCCCGCTGCGCAGAATCAGACCTCAGTCTTCATCATCCGACGCGACATCGGCCAGATCGTCCAGCGCGACCGTGTCATCGTCATCATCTTCCAGCAGTTCGTCATCCACCTCGACGGCATCATCTTCGTCATCGACCAGCAGATCATCGTCATCCTCGATCGCCGAGGCCGCCTTCGCCTTCAGCGCAGCGATGCCCGCCTCTTCGCGGCGATCCTGCGCGTCGATGGGCACGATCTTGCCAGTATAGGGACTGACGACCGGCGACTTGTTCAGATCATAAAACCGCTTGCCGGTTTCCGGGCAGACGCGTTTCACGCCCCATTCTGGATTGGACATCGACATTTCCTTCATTCGCGTGCCTTCCTTCAAGCCCCGTGCCGTGCCATAACTGGCCCATGCTGTAAAGACCTGAGCGCATCCGGGGCACATACCGGGCGCGATTCGCAGCATCAACCATATGGGTCTGGGACAGGACGAGCGCAAGGGCATGGGAATTCAGGTCAGGGACGGCACCGCGCATCTCACAACAACGCCCGCGATTTCGGTAAGCCTGCGGCGCTCGGCGCAGGCGCGGCGGCTCAATCTGCGGGTGTCGGGTCTTGATGGGCGCGTCACGCTGACCATGCCGCGCAGCCTGCCACTGGCAGAGGCACTGGCCTTCCTGCGCGAAAAGGAAAGCTGGCTGCGCGCGGCGATGGGCCGTGTACCGGGACGGCAGCCTGTCCGCCCCGGCCATGACATCCTGTTGCGCGGCCAGATCGTGCGGATCACCGAGACGCCTGCCACCCGGCGTATCCTGGAAACACCGGGCGCATTGCTTGTCCCCCCCGATCCGGAAGGGCAGCGCACCCCGGTCCGACTGGCGGCATGGCTCAAGACTACGGCCCAGAGCGAACTCCTGCCTGCGGTCGATCACTATGCCCGCGCTCTTGGCCGCCCCTTCAGCGCCCTCAGCCTGCGCGACACCCGCTCGCGCTGGGGGTCATGCACGGCAGACGGGCGGCTGATGTTCTCGTGGCGGCTGATCATGGCACCGCCGCAAGTGCTGCACTATGTCGCCGCGCATGAGGTCGCGCATCTGCGCCATATGGACCATTCCCGCGCCTTCTGGGCCTGTGTGCGCGAGTTGATGCCGGACTATGCCCTGCATCGCACCTGGTTGCGCGAGCATGGCGCGGCACTTCACGGGTATTGCTTCAACGCGCGTCCGGCGGCAGAGAACGGGTAGCGCTCCAGCACGTCATATTGCGCCCGGTCGCTGCGCAGATGCGCGCGGTAGAGCAACAGTTCCGAAACCTCGAACGGGTCCGAGCGAAACCCCGCATCGCGCGCGACAGCGGCTTCCAGTTCCGGTTGGTGAAATGTACCGGGCTTGAGATAGGCCAGCGTGACATGCGGCGCAAACCGCCGCGATTCGGGCGCGAAGCCGCTTGCGCGTGCAAGGCGCAGAAGTTTCTCGTAAAGCGCACTCAAGTCCGGGTTCGGCGCGACACGCGCATGCAGGTTATGCGCCTTCGCCCCGCCAAACAGCCCCAGACCTTCGAGATGCAGCACGAACGGGTCCAGTTCCAGCCGCATCAACGCCGCATCGAGATCTTCCAGCCGGAAGCGGTCGGTCTCGCCCAGAAATACCATGGTGATATGGAAATTCTCAGGCGGCTGCTTGCGCTTTACCGGCATCAGGAATTGCTGCAGAACCAACTGGCTGCGAATGGCCATCGGCACATCCAGCGCAAGAAAGACCCGCATCGAAGCGTCAGTCCGGCGCGAAGGTCGCGGCGACCTCATACATGACGGGCTCGAAACGGGCACACATGGCCGCTATCGCGCGGTTGCGCTCGCGCATCTCGGGCGTGCGCAGCATCGCCTGAAAATCCTCGCGTGCGCGCCATTGCGAATAGGTCGCGATCCGGGTCTGGGCGTCATTGACATGGATCGCCACCGCGCGAAAACCGGGCTGATGGCGGATCACCTGTTCATACGCATCCTGCAACGCTTCCAGCACATCGGCGCAAGTGCCCGGTGTCATCTCGAAAGTGCTGATCACGGTCTGGCCGTCGCTGTCGGAATTGATCTGCATGGCTGATTTCCCCCTGCCCCCATCGTCGCGCAAAGGGGCTCGGAAATCAATCATTGAGCAGCGCCATCAACCGCGCCTTCTCGCCCCGGTCCTGCCCGTCTGAAATCGCTTCGGCCAAGGCTTCGATCGAGGCGATGGAATGGGCCGCGCGAAACGCATCGACATGGGGCAGCATCGCGCGGATACCGCGCGCGCGGGGGGCGAAACTGTCCCAGCGCAACAAGGGGTTGAGCCAGATCAGCCGACGCGAGGAGAGATGCAACCGCTCCATCTCGCGCGCCAGAAGCGCAGGATCGTCCCGGTCCAGCCCGTCCGAGATCAGAAGCACGACCGCCCCCTGCCCCAGAACCCGGCGCGACCAATCGACATTGAAGGTCCGCAGACATCCTCCGATGCGCGTGCCGCCCTGCCAGTCCTGCGCCTCGGCCCCGGCGGCATTCAGTGCCGCATCCACATCGCGCGCGCGCAGATGGCGGGTGATATTCGTCAGCCGCGTGCCAAAGGTGAAGGCATGCACCTTCGCCCAACCCTGCCCCTGCCGATTGGCCACAGCGTGCACGAAATGCAGCACCATGCGCGAATATTGCGACATGGACCCGGAAATATCGCACAGCACCACCAGTGCAGGCCAGCGCGTGCGGGGCTTGCGCCGGTGCAGATGTGTGATCTCGCCGCCCTGCCGGATGCTCGCGCGCATCGTGCGCCGCCAATCCGGTTTGCGCCCGCGCAAGTCAGCTTGCAACCGGCGTGTGGCGATGGGTTTCACAGGCAGCGACAGCCGCGCAAGCATCCGTTTGGCTTGTGCCGCCTCGGCTGTGGACATCTGTTCGAAATCGAGGGTGCGCAGGCGTTCCACGGATGAGGCCGTCTGCGAGGCATCGATCTGGATTTCGGTGTTGTCGCTGTCTTCATCGCTATTGGGCATATCCGGGGCCTCTGCCCCGTCCAGAAGTGCCTCTGCCGCGCGCTTGGCTGCAGATTCTGCCGCTTTTTCCTCGGACACGTTGCGGATTGCCGGCAGCATCAGCGACATCATGTGCTCGAGATAACGCGGATCGCGCCAGTAGAGGCGGAAAATCTGGCCAAAGACCTGCCGCTCTTCGGGCCGGTTCACGAAAACCGCGTGCAAGGTCCAGTAGAAATCGGCCTTGCGGTCGAACCCTGCCGCCGCAACCGCCTCGATCGCCGCCTGAACACGACCTGGCCCGATCGGCAGACCTGCCCGGCGCAGGGCGCGCGCGAAATGGGTGATGTTATCGACCAGCTTGCCATCCTCGGGGATCGGCAGATCCGCGTAGCGTGCCATCGTTCAGACCGAAAGCAGGGGCTTTGCCCCTCTTGGCTGCGCCAATTCACCCCAGAGTATTTTGGGCAAGATGAAACTCATGCAGGCTCCAGCGACTGGCGGGCCTCGTCGAGGATCTTCTTGGCCTCCAGCCCCTGCAGACGCGCGATATCGTCCTGATATTTCAGGATTGCGCCCAATGTGTCGGAAATCACCTCGGGCGAGAGTTCCAGCACATCCAGCGCAAGCAGGCATTTCGCCCAGTCGATGGTTTCCGCAACACCCGGTTTCTTGAACAGATCCTCGGTCCGCAGGCGCTGCACGAAAGCCACGATCTCGCGTGACAAACGGTCCGAGGCTTCGGGCGCGCGGGCCGCAAGAATTTCCAGCTCGCGGGTAAAATTCGGATAATCGACCCAGTGATACAGGCAGCGGCGCTTGAGCGCGTCATGCACTTCACGTGTGCGGTTCGAGGTCAGGATCACGATGGGCGGCTCTGCGGCCTTGATCGTGCCCAGTTCAGGGATTGTGACCTGAAAATCGGACAATGCTTCCAGAAGGAAGGCCTCAAAAGGTTCATCCGTGCGGTCGATTTCGTCGATCAGCAGGACCGGCGCCCCTCCGGGCTGGGGGCGCATGGCTTCGAGCAGCGGGCGCTCGATCAGGTAATCCGGCCCGAAAAGCTGCGCACGCAGATCGGCCTTGTCGCCTGTGGCTTCGGCCGTGCGGATGGCGATCATCTGGGCCGCGAAATTCCACTCATACACCGCCGAGGCCGCGTCCAGCCCCTCGTAGCATTGCAGCCGGATCAGGCGCCGCCCAAGCGCGGTCGCGATGGCCTTGGCGATTTCGGTCTTGCCGGTGCCGGGTTCCCCTTCGAGGAAGATCGGGCGGTGCAGCCGCAATGCAAGAAAGGCGACGGTCGCAAGCGCCCGATCCGCGATATAGGACTGTTGTGCCAGAAGCGCCTGGACATCGTCGATGCTGTTGAATTCCGTGACCATGCCGCTGCCCCTCGCGCTTTGCGACAGGCTGGCGTGCCTGCAACCCGGGGTCAAGCCCGCGCTGCGGCACTTACGACCAATGAAGGAGACCGGATCGCCAAACTGTGACGCAGGGTCGCGCCATGCCTGCGCCTGCGTGCTTTGCCTGCGCGCGGAATTGCGTTAGGACTCTGGTAAAGCAGCTTGGGGTATACAGAAGATATGATCGTCGAACTTGGACATTTCGCCCTGATTCTGGCCTTTGCCGTCGCGCTGGCACAAAGCGTCATCCCGCTGGTGGGCGCACACAAGGGCTGG
Organism: Natronohydrobacter sp.; assembly: GCA_020832585.1. Lineage (GTDB taxonomy): Bacteria > Pseudomonadota > Alphaproteobacteria > Rhodobacterales > Rhodobacteraceae > Roseinatronobacter. The sequence goes on from JAFIEL010000020.1 coordinate 13,651, forward strand.
CGCGACTGGATGGTGGTGGCAAACCCCATGGCCACTGTGCAGTTCCTGCTGGTGGGGTTCAGCTATGCCGCCCTGACCTATGCCTTTCTCGTGTCGGATTTCTCGGTCAAGCTGGTGGTCGACAATTCCCACACGCTGAAGCCGCTGATCTACAAGATTTCCGGCGTCTGGGGGAACCACGAAGGCTCGATGCTGCTCTGGGTGCTGATCCTGGCACTCTTCGGGGCCTCTGCCGCATGGTTCGGGGGCAACCTGCCCGCCACGCTGCAAGCGCGTGTGCTGGCCGTGCAATCGGCGATCACGGCGGCCTTCATGGCGTTTACAATCTTTACCTCCAACCCCTTCACGCGACTGGCTTTTCCGCCATTTGACGGCACGGATCTGAACCCTCTCCTGCAAGACCCCGGCCTCGCCTTCCACCCGCCCTTTCTGTATCTGGGCTATGTGGGGCTTTCCATGGCCTTCAGCTTCGCCATCGCCGCGCTGATCGAAGGCCGCGTCGATGCGGCCTGGGGCCGCTGGGTCCGGCCCTGGACTTTGGCCGCCTGGGTGTTTCTGACCATCGGCATCGCAACAGGCTCATGGTGGGCCTATTATGAGCTGGGCTGGGGTGGATTCTGGTTCTGGGACCCGGTCGAGAACGCCTCTCTCATGCCTTGGCTCTTTGCGGCAGCGCTCCTGCACTCGGCCATCGTGGTCGAGAAGCGCGAGACGCTGAAAAGCTGGACAATCCTGCTGGCGATCCTGGGCTTCGGCTTCTCGCTGATGGGCACGTTCATCGTCCGTTCGGGGCTGCTGACCTCGGTCCATGCCTTTGCGATGGACCCCGAACGCGGTGTATTCATCCTGATGATTCTCGCAGCCTTCATGGGTGGCGCGCTCACGCTCTTTGCCTTCCGCGCACCAGTGTTGGAAGCCAAGGGCGTCTTTGCGACGGTCAGCCGCGAATCGGCGCTCGTGGTCAACAATGTGCTGCTGGCCGTGTCGTCCTTCGTCATCTTCATCGGCACAATGTGGCCTTTGATTGCAGAAATGCTGTTTGACCGGGTTCTCTCTGTCGGACCACCGTTTTTCAACACAGCCTTCACGCCCTTCATGGTCGCACTGGCCATGGTGCTGCCGATCGGCGCGATGATGCCATGGAAACGCGGTAATCTGGCCCGCGCCATGCAGCCGCTCTGGGGGATCGCCGCATTTGCGGTGGCGATGGGCGCGATCACATGGGCGTTGCAAACCGGCAGCTCGCCGCTTGTGCCTGTCGGGCTGGCGCTTGGGCTTTGGGTCGTGCTGGGATCTGCGGCAGATCTCTGGACCCGGACCGGGCGCGGCAGTATCGGCCACCGCGCAAGGCGCTTGACCCGCCTGCCCCGCGCCGATTGGGGCAAGGCGACCGCCCATATCGGGCTGGGGATGTCGATCTTTGCGGTTTCGGCCCTTGTAGGCTGGGAAAGCGAGGATATCCGCGTGGTCCAGCTTGGCGAGAGCTTCGAGAAAGGGGGCTACACGCTGACCCTGACCTCGGTCGATCGTGTGCAGGGACCGAATTACATCTCGACTATGGGCACGCTCGAGGCGCATCGCGACGGGCGGCTGATCACCACGCTGCACCCGGAGAAGCGCTTCTACCCAATCGCGGGCATGCCCACGACAGAAGCGGCCATCGACTACAAGATCCATCGTGACCTCTATATCACGCTGGGCGATCCGCAGGATAATGGTGGCTGGGCCGTGCGCACCTATATCAAGCCTTTTGCAAACTGGCTGTGGTTCGGGTGTTTCCTGATGGCGCTGGGCGGTATCTTCAGCCTGACGGACCGGCGCTTCCGCGTTGCCGCAGGCGCCGCACGCAAGGGTCCAGATGCGGTGCCGGCAGAATGAGCTGGCTGCGCATTTTCCTCCTCGGGCTGGCGATCAGCTTTGCCAGCCCCGTCCTCGCTGTCCAGCCGGACGAAATACTGGACGACCCGGTACTTGAAAGTCGCGCGCGCGATATCTCGTCGGGGCTACGCTGTCTGGTCTGTCGCAACGAATCGATCGACGAATCCAATGCCGAACTGGCGCGCGACATGCGACTTTTGGTGCGTGAGCGACTAGTCGAGGGCGACAGCAATTCTGAAGTCCTTGATTTCATTGTTGAACGCTACGGCGAATATGTCCTGCTGCGCCCCACGACCGAAGGGGCCAATATGCTGCTCTGGATTGCGGCCCCGGTGATGTTTGTCATCGCACTTCTGTCCGCCGGACTGTATCTGCGCCAACGCGCCAATGCACCAGAACCCGGAAAAGACCGCCTCAGCCCGGAAGAAGAAGCGCGGTTGCGCGAACTTCTCAAGGAGTGACGCACCGTCCGGGCTTCCCTTGGCGGGCGGGCACGATACTCTGCGCGCAAAGCCCGGAGGGAAGATCATGGAATACGACACGCTTTTGACCCGCGAAGAGGGTGGGATCGGCACGATCACACTGAACCGCCCCGAAGTCATGAACGCGCTCAACAAGCAGATGCGCGCGGAACTGACCCATGCCCTGAAAGACATCGGTGCACGGGTGCGCGTGCTGGTCCTGACGGGTGCGGGTCGGGCCTTCTGTTCCGGGCAAGATCTGGGCGATGGCGGCAATGCCGCGCAGATCGATCTGGAACGCACCCTGCGCGAAGAATATGAACCCATGCTGCGCGCGATCTATGATGCGCCAGTGCCGGTCATTGCCGCAGTGAATGGCAGTGCTGCGGGTGCCGGGGCCAATCTGGCGCTGGCGGCAGATATCGTGATCGCAGCCGAATCTGCCAGTTTCATTCAGGCGTTCACCCGGATCGGGCTGATCCCGGATGCGGGCGGCACATGGTTCCTGCCCCGCCAGATCGGTTTTGCGCGTGCCATGGGGGCGATGCTTTTTGCCGACAGGATTAGTGCCCGGCAGGCTGCCGATTGGGGAATGATCTGGGACTCCGTCGCCGATGACCAGTTCGAGTCCCAGTGGAAAGCGCGCGCCACCGCCCTCGCCTCTGGACCGACGATTGCCTATCGCAATATCCGCAAGGCGCTGCGCAAAAGCCTGTCAAACCCTCTCGATGCGCAACTCGCGCTGGAGGCACAGCTTCAGGCTGAAGCCGGCAAGACCCGCGATTTTCAGGAAGGGGTCATGGCTTTCCTGGAAAAGCGCCCCGCAAGTTTCGAAGGACGCTAGTCTGTAGCGCAAGTCACGCGCAGTGGCACGCTGTTTGCGCTGTCGTCGCTTTGCCTTGAAGTCACGAGAGCCGCTAAATCGTCAGGTCTGCGGCTCTTGCAGGCTTTCAGGATCAGGTCCGCGCCACTCGCCCTGCGCTTTCAACGCTTCCATGACCTCGCGTGGCATGTAGGTTTCGTCATGCTTGGCAAGGATTTCGCTGGCCTGAAACACGCCGTCAATAAAGCGTCCGGTCCCGACCATACCCTCATTTTCCGAGAACAGATCGGGCAGGATGCCGCGATAATGCACCTCGACAGAGGCCGGGCCATCTGTCACGCGAAACACCACCGTGTCGGACTGGCCACGAATGATCGAACCGGGTTCCACCAGACCGCCAATGCGAAACACCTCATTGGGTGCGGGCGGTTCCGCCAGCACCTGCGAGGGCGAGCGGAAGAAATTGATCCCGTCGCGCATGGCATAGCCGATCAGCGCCGTCGAAAGCGCAAGCGCCACGGCGGCCACGGAAATGATCTGGATCCGACGGGTTTTCTTCAGGCTCTTCATGTCTTCCTCTCAACTCACGGAAAAAGCGGCGCGCCCATCAGACCTGCCGTCTCGTCCAGTCCCAGCATCAGGTTCGCGTTCTGGATGGCCTGCCCGCTGGACCCTTTGCACAGGTTGTCCAACGCTGCGACCACAAGCGCCCGTCCGGGCACGCGATCCCCAACGACGCCAATATGCACGAAATTGGACCCGCGCACATCATGTGTCGAGGGGGTTGTGCCAAAAGGTAGCACGCAAATCATTGATTCAGCGCAATAGCGGGCCTGCAAAACTTCGTGAATTTGCCGTGCATCACCATCGAGCCATGCCGTCGCAAGGATGCCCCGGTTCATCGGTAAGAGATGCGGGGTGAATTGAATCTGCACAGGTCGGCCAGCCAAGGCGCTGAATTCCTGATCAAATTCGCCCAGGTGCCGATGCGTGCCGCCGGTCGCATAGGCCTGTGTGCCTTCGGAGAGTTCCGCATGAAGCAAGTTTTCCTTGAGCGCCCGCCCTGCACCGGACACGCCGCATTTCAGGTCCAATATGATGCGGTCCAGATCGATCACCCCCGCCTCGATCAGTGGGCGCAGGATATACTGACCGGTCGCGGCATTGCAGCCCGTGCCTGCGACCAGGCGGGCCGCGCGGATCTCTTCGCGGTAGAACTCGGTCAGGCCATAGACCGCTTCCTTCTGGATCTCGGTCGCGGTATGGGGCTGACCATACCATTTTTCATAGGCCGCAGGGTCGCGTAGCCGGAAATCTGCTGATAAATCAACAATCTTCAGATCGCCCGGCAGGTCCTTGATCACGGCCTGCGAGGTCGCATGCGGCAGCGCACAGAAGGCAAGATCGATGCTGGCGAAATCCACATCTTCGATCCGGCACAGGTCCGGCAAGTCGAGATGGCGCAGGAAGGGAAAGACCTGCGCCATCGGTTGGCCTGCCTTGCGCTCTCCTGTCAGCGCGGTGATGCGCATGTCAGGATGGGTTGAAATCAGGCGGACAAGCTCTGCGCCCGTGTAGCCAGAGGCCCCGAGGATGGCGATGGATTTGGTCATTGTCTCATTCTTTCAACGGCTTGCAGTGAAGCTGATCGCGGTAGCGCTCCGCGCGGGAGTATTTGGAGCAAGAAAATTCTCAGGCGGGTTTGAAGGTGATCTGACGGCGCAGGAATTGCGTGGCCTTGCGCGAGACATTGACCGGATCGCCCGTGGTCAGAAAGGCGCTGTCGCGGCCCGGCCCCAGCATTTCCGGGCGGCGTTTGAGGTAGTCGTCAAGGCTCGCCGCCACCAGATTGGGCTGTGAATAGACGTCGACATCCGACCCTAAAGCGTCACGAAAGGCATGTTCTACAAGGGGATAGTGGGTGCAGCCCAGCACGGCAGCTTGTGGGCGCGGCATCCGGCGCAGGAGCGATTCGACATGAGAATGCACCAGGGCCTCAGCGAGTTGCATGTCGCCCTGTTCGATCGCGTCCACCACCCCCGCGCAGGGCTGGGCTTCGACATCGACGCCGATGGCGCGGAAAGCCAGTTCGCGCTGGAAGGCCCTACTAGATACTGTGGCAGGTGTTGCGAACAACGCTACATGCTTGACGGCAACCTCGCGCGGGGGGGAATTGTCGCCCCATTGGCGTTCGGTCAGCGCCTCGATCAACGGCACGAACACGCCCAGCACCCGCTTGTCGGCGGGCACCCAGGTTTCCTGCATCCGCTTCAAGGCTGCTGCAGAGGCCGTATTGCAGGCCAGAATGACCAGATCGCAGCCCTCATCCCAGAGCCGTTCGACATTGGCGCAGGTCAGGTTGAAAATGTCTTCCGCGTCGCGCACGCCATATGGCGCATGGGCGTTATCCCCCAGATAAACAAAGGGAATTTCAGGCAGACGTTCAGTCAAAGCGCCAAGGACAGTCAGTCCGCCCAGCCCGGAATCGAATACGCCCACTGCCATCTTGCCTGTCTCCGGCCCTGAAAACCCTGTGCGCCCTGCATAGAACCGGGAGGGGTGAAAATCCAGTCTGATTGCACCTATTCGGCGGCGATGCGCGAGGGGGGCGCGTGGAAGGCGGCAAGAAGTTCGGCGCGACGGCGTTCTGCGGCCTCGGCATTGCGGTGCTTGACGGGACCAAAGCCGCGCACCTGCAGGGGCAGCTCGGCCAGTTCCACCGCAAGTGCATGATTTTCTGCGGTTAATTGCGGCAGAATCTGCAAGATCATGCGCTCATAATCGCGGATCATCTGCCGCTCCATGCGCCGCTCGGACGTATAGCCGAACAGATCCAACGGCGTGCCGCGCAGGGGTTTGAGCGCCGCCAAGAGCTTGAAACCCTTGAGAATCCACGGACCGAAACTGCGCTTGGCTGGGCGCCCATCAGGGCCGGTTCGCGACAGCAACGGGGGGGCAAGATGGAAGCGTGGGGTGAACTCACCGTCGAACTCCATGCGGGCTTTGTGCAAGCTCGCCAGGTGCAGGCGGGCCACTTCATACTCGTCCTTGTAGGTGAGCAGTTTGTGATAACCCTTTGCAATCGCGTCTTTCAGTCGGGCATCCGGGGCCTGATCCACCAGCTTGCGGAACTTCTTAACCAGCCTTTTCGATTGGTATTGCGCCAGATGCGCCTCACGCGCCGCGATTTTTTCATCCAGTGAAAGCGGCTTTCGGATTAATTTCTCGTTCAGCATGTCCGCGGCGGCGTCCGGGTGCGTGACGGACCAGCGCCCCAGCGCGAAGGCGCGGCTGTTGCCCTCGACCGCTGCACCGTTCAATTCTACCGCGCGCAGGAGTGACGATTCCGTAAGGGGAATCAGCCCCATCTGCCAGGCCGCGCCCAGCGCCATCATGTTCGAAAAAATGCTGTCACCCAGCAGGCGTTTGGCCAGATCGGAATAGTCGAACAGGCGCAACCTCTCGCCCAAGCGGGCCTGAAGCGCGATTTTCAGATCCTCGGAGGGGATGCGGAATTCGGTGTTGCGGGTGAATTCGCCGGTGATGATTTCATGCGCATTCACCGCCGCGCCGGTCTGGCCCTTGCGCATCAGGCCAAGGGTTTTCGCGCCCGCTGTGACCACAAGATCGCCGCCGATGATGCAATGCGCCTCGCCCACGGCAACTCGGATCGCATTGATATCCTGTGGTTTTTCGGCAATGCGGCAATGGATATGCACCGCGCCGCCCTTTTGCGCGAGGCCCGCCATTTCGATCAGGCCCGCACCCTTGCCGTCAAGCTGCGCGGCCTGGGCAAGGATTGCGCCCACAGTCACGACGCCGGTGCCGCCGACGCCCGTGATGACGATATTATGCGTGCCGTGGATCGCGGGCAGCACGGGGGCGGGCAAATCGGGCAGATCGATCCGCGCTGTTATCGATTTTTTGACCTTTGCCCCCTCTAATGTGACGAAGGAGGGACAGAACCCTTTGAGGCAGGAGAAATCCTTGTTGCAGGAGGATTGGTCAATGGCGCGTTTGCGGCCAAATTCGGTTTCAACCGGCACGATGGAGACGCAGTTCGATTGCACCCCGCAATCGCCGCAGCCTTCGCAGATGTCCGTGTTGATGAAGACACGTTGATCTGGGTCTGGAAACTGGCCGCGCTTGCGGCGGCGGCGTTTTTCGGCGGCGCAGGTCTGCACATAGATGATGGCAGACACGCCCGGATGGGTGGCGCAGTCGCGCTGCACGTTGTCGAGACGGACGCGGGGGTGCCAGCCGACCGTTTTGGGGAAGTCGGCGCGGGTGGGTTCTTCCTTCTCGTCAAAGACGATCTCGATCTTGCTGACACCCATGGCGGCCAGTTCATGGGCGATCCTGTCGGGGGTGAGGCCGCCCTCGTTCTTCTGCCCGCCGGTCATGGCGACCGCATCGTTGAACAGGATCTTGTAGGTGATGTTGGTGCGGGCAGCGAGGGCGGCGCGGATGGCCTGCACGCCGGAATGGTTATAGGTACCGTCGCCCAGGTTCTGGAAGACGTGGGGCCGGGTCGAGAACGGGGCCTCGCCGATCCAGTTCGCGCCTTCGCCGCCCATCTGGGTGAAACCGGTGGTCTGGCGGTCCATCCATTGCACCATGTAGTGACAGCCGATGCCCGCATAGGCGCGGTGGCCTTCGGGCACTTTGGTCGATGTATTATGCGGACAGCCCGAACAGTAGAAGGGCAGCCGCGCGGCGAGGTCCTGGGCATTGTCGGCGCGGCGAGCGTCGGCCAGTATGGCAAGCCCGGCCTTGATACGGTCGGTGCCGCGACCTTCCTCAATCAGGATTTCACCCAGTTTCTCGGCGATCAGGATCGGGTCAAGCGCGTAGCGGGTGGGGAAAAGTTCGACCTGACGGCCATGTTCCCATGTGTCGCCCTTGTGCCAGCCATAGACACGGCGGCCGCGACGGTCGTCGAAGATCGCTTCCTTGACCTGCACTTCGATCAGCTTGCGCTTTTCCTCGACCACGACGATCAGGTCCAGCCCTTCGGCCCAGTCATGGAAGCTGTTCATGTCGAGCGGAAAGGTCTGGCCGATTTTATAGGTGGTGATGCCAAGGCGCGCGGCCTCCTCGGCAGTGATGCCGAGAAGGGTGAGCGCGTGGACCAGATCGAGCCAGTTCTTGCCCGCAGCGACAAAGCCGATCTTCGCGCCGGGTTTGCCCCAGATGCGCTTGTCCATCTGGTTGGCGCGACTGAAGGCTTCGGCGGCGAAGCGTTTGTGGTCGATCATGCGCGCTTCCTGCGCGGTGGGGGTGTCGAGCAGGCGAATGTTCAGCCCGCCCTCGGGCATGGGGAAATCGGGGGTGACAAAGGACAGGCGGTGCGGGTTGCCATCGACGACAGCGGTGGCTTCGACATTCTCCTTCATGGTTTTCAGGCCGACCCAGACACCTGCGAAACGCGACAGCGCATAGCCGTAATGGCCGAAATCCAGCAATTCCTGCACGCCCGCGGGCGAGAGGACCGGGATATAGGCATCGACCATCGCCCAGTCGGATTGGTGCAGCACAGTCGAGGATTCGCCCGTGTGGTCATCGCCCATCGCGACCAGCACACCACCGTGGCGCGAGGTGCCGGCCATATTGGCGTGGCGGAACACATCACCGGTGCGGTCGACGCCCGGACCCTTGCCATACCACAGACCGAAGACGCCGTCATAACGGCCCTCGCCGCGCAGTTCGGCCTGCTGGCTGCCCCAGAGGGCGGTGGCAGCCAGATCCTCGTTCAGCCCTTCGTGAAAGCGGATCTGGGCGGCGTCGAGCAGTTTCTTCGCGCGGGTCATCTGCAAATCCACGGCACCAAGGGGCGAGCCGCGATAACCGGTGACATAGCCTGCCGTGTTCAGCCCGGCCGCGCGGTCGCGGGCGGCCTGGGCAAGCATCAAGCGGACCAGCGCCTGCGTGCCGTTCAGAAGCACGGGCGATTTTTCCAGGTCGAAGCGATCCGTGAGCGAAATGTCCTGACGCATATTTGCACCTCCCGTTGCAGCTTTGCGCATGGATGCATCATAGGTCAATATTTCTGACCTACAAAGCGGATTTTCGGATTTATCCGCTTTTGTGATCGGGCGATAAGCCATAGAACGAATCGATCACGTTTGCGGAAATGCGTGTTATGGAAGTGTCGTTATGGACTGGGACAAGCTACGAATCTTTCACGCTGTCGCGGATGCGGGCAGCCTGACCCATGCCGGGGACGTGCTGCAACTGTCCCAGTCGGCGGTCAGCCGACAGATTCGGGCACTCGAAGAATCGCTCGATACGATCCTGTTCCACCGTCATGCGCGGGGGCTGATTCTGACGGAACAGGGCGAGTTGCTGTTCGATGCCACGAAAACCATGTCGCGGACACTCGACTCTGCGGCAGCGCGGATCCGCGATACCGAGGATGAGGTTTACGGCGAATTGCGCGTGACCACGACAACGGGCTTTGGCACGCTGTTCCTGGCCCCGCGCCTGCCTGCGCTCTATGCGCAATATCCCGATCTGAAAATCGACCTGATGCTGGAAGAGCGCGTGCTTGACTTGCCGATGCGCGAGGCGGATGTGGCGATCCGCATGAAGGAACCCAGTCAGGCCGATCTGATCCGCAAGCGGTTGATGACCGTGAACATGCGGCTTTATGCCTCGACCGAATATCTGCGGGCGAATGGCACACCGTCCAGTCTGGATGATCTGGCGGATTTCAGGTTGATTTCACAGAATATAACCTCGCAGCAGGTCAGTGTCGGGGCACAACTGATCCGCGAACTGACCGCGCGGCCCCTGCGGTCGAGCTTTACAGTGAACAACTATTTCGGGGTGCTGCAGGCTGTTCTTAACCATCTGGGGATTGGCGTGCTGCCAGATTATGTCTCCGAGGATTTCCCCGATCTGGTGCATGTGCTGCCCGATGTCGCCAGCGGCGACATTCCGGTGTTTCTGGCCTATCCCGAAGAATTGCGCCATTCGCGCCGGATCAGTGCGTTCCGCGAATTCGTGGTCGAGGAAATCGTCGCCTACAGACGCGCACGTCAGACCTGAGCGCCGCGCTTTCTATCTTGGGTTGAGCGCTACTTTCGTATGAGGCATGTATGCAACGCATAGCGGCAATGTCGCAGGCGCAAGAGCATTTAACTTGCGTAATGCATGTGCAATACCTTAATTCAAGACAAGGGCGTGACCGATTTTTCCATGCCCTTACCTCCCTGTTGGACTTAGGCCGAGCATTTTGCTCGGCCCTTTTTTTATTGTGCCTTCGGGAGAAGGCCAGGGCAGCATATGCCAAAAGCATCAGCACCACGATTTTCACCTTGCCGCTTTTCCAGCCGGTTTGTGCATTTCCGCAGCGCAGCATTGCGGTTGCAGCAATCCCGGTTGGTTTTGGCTTGGCGCGGCCCGTTGCAGCAGATCAGCCGCCGTTCGCAGGGCGCAGGCGAGGCGAACAGGCGGCGCGCGCCCTTTGGCCAGAGTGTCGCAGAGGTTGAGTGTTCCGACAGAAAGACTCTGGCGGTTTTCCCCAATCGGGCAGAGCGGAAGTCGGCAAGTGACAGGCTGCGCCACACCCCGCCCGGCACCGCCGGGCAGCGCCCGCGAATGGCATGGGCGGGCGGGTGGGCCATGAGCGGGCGCTTCTGACGCCGGGCGCGGGTGCTGCGTCTGGCCAGACGCGATCCTCTGTCCTTTCGCGCCGCCCCCCTTTCGCCTGTTGCGCCTTTGGCTTATGGGGAACGCGAAACCCGCGAGAGCCGCGCGGGCAAAGCCAGGATACGCGTGAAAGGGTGCCCGCCATGACAGATCCCGTTCTCACCGATGAGTTGATTGCCGCCCACGGGCTGAAGCCTGACGAATATGCGCGCATCCTCGACATTATCGGACGGGAGCCGACATTTACCGAACTGGGCATTTTCTCGGCCATGTGGAACGAGCATTGTTCGTATAAGTCGTCGAAGAAATGGCTGCGCACGCTGCCGACATCGGGGCCGCAGGTGATTTGTGGACCGGGGGAAAATGCCGGTGTGGTGGATATCGGCGACGGTCCCGATGGCACAAGACTGGCGGTGATCTTCAAGATGGAGAGCCACAACCACCCCAGCTATATCGAGCCCTATCAGGGGGCGGCGACGGGTGTGGGCGGTATTCTGCGCGATGTGTTCACGATGGGCGCGCGACCGATTGCGGCGATGAATGCGCTGTCCTTTGGCGCGCCGTCACACCCCAAGACGCCGCATCTGGTGCGAGGCGTCGTGGAAGGCGTTGGCGGCTATGGCAATGCCTTTGGCGTGCCGACCGTGGGCGGCGAGGTGCGGTTTCATCCGGCCTATAATGGCAATTGTCTGGTCAATGCCTTTGCGGCGGGTCTGGCCGATGCGGACAAGATTTTTTATTCGGCGGCGTCGGGTGTCGGCATGCCGGTGGTGTATCTGGGCGCCAAGACGGGGCGCGACGGGGTGGGCGGGGCCACGATGGCCAGCGCCGAATTTGACGACACGATCGAGGAGAAGCGCCCGACCGTGCAGGTGGGCGACCCGTTCACCGAAAAGCGGCTGCTGGAGGCCTGTCTGGAGTTGATGGCGTCCGGCGCGGTGATCTCGATTCAGGATATGGGGGCTGCGGGCCTGACCTGTTCGGCGGTCGAGATGGGCGACAAGGGGGGCTTGGGTATCAAGCTGCAGCTTGATGATGTGCCACAGCGCGAGGCGGGGATGACCGCCTATGAGATGATGCTGTCGGAATCTCAGGAGCGCATGCTGATGGTGCTGAACCCGGCGCTGGAAGATGTGGCGCGGGGGATTTTCGAGAAATGGGATCTGGATTTCGCGATTGTCGGCGAGACGATCCCCGAGGATCGTTTCCTGATCCTGCATGGCAATGCGGTCAAGGCGGATCTGCCTTTGTCCAAGCTGTCATCCTCTGCGCCGGAATATGACCGCCCCTGGGTCGAGACCCCGGCGGCAGAGGGTTTGGGGGACGTGCCTGCGATTTCCGCGCTGGACGGGTTGCGGGCGCTGATCGGCGCGCCCTCTTACGCGCATAAAGCCTGGGTCTGGGAGCAGTATGACAGTCAGGTAATGGCGGACACGGTGCGCACGCCGGGACTGGGGGCGGGGATCGTGCGGGTACATGGGACGGAGAAGGCGCTCGCCTTCACCAGTGATGTGACGCCGCGCTATGTGAAGGCGAACCCGTTCGAGGGCGGCAAGCAGGCAGTGGCGGAAGCCTATCGCAACCTGTGTGCCGTTGGCGCGCGGCCTTTGGCGAGCACGGATAACCTGAATTTCGGCAACCCCGAGAAGCCCGAGATCATGGGGCAGTTCGTGGGGGCGATCAAAGGCATTGGCGCGGCTTGCGAGGCGCTGGACATGCCGATCGTGTCGGGGAATGTCTCGCTTTATAATGAGACGGATGGGCGGGCGATCCTGCCGACGCCGACGATTGGGGCGGTGGGGTTGATCGAGCATGTGGATCAGGTCATCGGGGGCTTGCCGGATGCGGGTGATCTGGCGCTGGTGATCGGCGAGACCGCCGGGCATCTGGGGCAATCGGCGCTGTTGGCGGAAGCTTTCGGGATCGAGGCGGGCGATGCGCCGCATGTCGATCTGGCGCTTGAGCGGCGCAACGGGGAATTTCTGCGCGACAATCGCGCGCTGGTGAAGGCGGCGGCGGATCTGTCGGATGGCGGGCTTGCGCTGGCGGCCTTCGAGATGGCCGAGGGTGCGGGGCTGGGCGTGACGCTGGAGGCGGGCGATATTGCCACGCTCTTTGGCGAGGATCAGGCGCGGTATCTGGTGGCCTGCAGTTTCGATCAGGCCGAGGCGCTGATGGTCGCGGCGGGGCAAGCGGGGGTTGCGCTGGCGGTTGTGGGCCGGTTCGGGGGCGATACGGTCAGTCTGGGCGACGAGGCCGCGCCGCTGGCGGAGCTTTCCGCGCTCTATCGCGGCAGTTTCGCGCGTGCGATTGGTGACGCTTGATCTGGCACCGGGGCGGGATTACCTTCGGATGACAAACACGGGAAATGCAAGATGGCCATGACAGTCGAGGATCTGGAACAGCTTTTGAAAGAAGGCTTTCCCAATGCCAAAGTCACGATCACGGACCTTGCCGGGGATGGCAACCATTACGCGGCAGAAGTGATCGACGAGAGTTTTCGCGGGTTGAACCGCGTGCAGCAACAGCGCGCGGTCTATGCCGCGCTGAAGGGCAAGATGGATGGCAACCATGGAGAGTTGCACGCGCTTGCCCTGACCACCAAAGCCCCGGATTAATCAGGAGAGACTGGCATGAGCGCCACAGACCAGATCAAGGACACTATCGAGAAACATGACGTGGTGCTGTATATGAAAGGCACCAAGACCATGCCGCAATGTGGCTTTTCCAGCCGTGTGGCGGGGGTGCTGAATTTCATGGGCGTGGACTATGCCGATGTGAATGTGCTGGCCGATGATGCGGTGCGGCAGGGGATCAAGGAATTCTCGGACTGGCCGACGATTCCGCAGCTATACGTCAAGGGCGAGTTCGTGGGCGGCTGCGATATCGTGACCGAGATGACGCTGTCGGGCGAGCTGGATCAGTTGTTTGACGCCAAGGGCGTGCATTATGACAAGGACGCTGCCGAGAAGATCCGCGAAGCCAACGCCTGAGGGTTTGGCACAGGTTTTCACAAGGCCCTGCGTGATTGCGGGGCCTTTGTCATTTCGCGGGGCGTCCGGTCCACAGGCGCGCGCCACTGGCTTGCGTGACGCTGCGCATGACGATCTGCCCTGCGCGGATGTCATAGGCGCGCGCGCCAGTCGCGCGCAGATCGGCGGGGGTGATGATCTCGCAGGGGCGCGGTTTCGGCTCTGGGGGTTCGGTGACAATGACGATCCTGCCGGGCAGGCAGAGTGCGTCCAGTTCCGCCAGCGCGCGTTTGCCCGCCAGATGCAGCACATCGAAACCGCCGCCGTGCAGATGGGTGATCGTGGCGCGCGGCTCGGCCCCGGAGCGGGCATGGGCCTGCGCCTGATCGGCCCCGTCGCCATCGGCCTGTAGCCAGCTTGACGCGGTGAAACTGCCCGCGCGGGCACGGCTGAGGGCGCGGCCATCCGGGGTCATCAGGCCCACGAGTTCGGCCTCTGGGGCGATCAGGAGCGCGGGGCGGGTTGTCTGGGACCACAGAAGAAGTGCAAGCGCCATCACCGGCAGCCCGGCAAATCGCGCGCGGCCCTGCCACAGGATCAGCCAGAGCGCGCCAAGGCTGAGCATGGGGATGACCCAAGGGTCGGGCTGCACGATTGGCATGACGGCCCCTTCCAGCGCGCCCACCTGTTCCGCGACGGTCAGAATCCAGCCAATCGCGGGGGACATGAGGGCAAGCCCCAGCCCTTCCAGCCCGAAAGGTGCGAGGAGTGCGGCCAGAACGGCGGCGGGCATGATCACCAGCCCCATCAGCGGCACGGTCACGAGATTCGCAATCAGCCCGTATTCGGCGATGCGGTTGAAACTGGCGGCTGCGATGGGGGCGGTGGCGATGCCTGCGACCACGGAACACAGGATGACCGAGATCACGGGCAACGCCCAGCGCGGCAGGCGGTCGCGCCATGCGCGGTCATCGCTGAGCAGGCGGAACACGGCGACAAGGGCGATGGTGGCGGCGAAACTCATCTGGAAACCGGCCTGAACCAGTGCTTCGGGGCGCAGGATCAGGATCAGGGTGGCGGCCATCGCGACGGAGCGCAGCGAGATGGCGCGGCGATCAAGGAGCACGGCCACGAGCATCACGGCGACCATGATATAGGCGCGTTCGGTAGCAACATTGCCGCCCGAGAGCGCGAGATAAAAGCCCCCTGCCCCGAGCGCCCCGAGGGCTGCGAGTTTGCGCGTGGGGGCGCGCAGCGCGAAGGGGGGCACCAAGGCCATCGCGAGGCGCAACAGGCCGAATACGAAGCCCGTCAGCAGGCCCATATGCAAGCCGGAAATGGCGAGAAGATGCGCGAGATTGGAGCGGCGCAGATCCTCGATCCGGGTTTGTGATATGCCGGAGCGGTCGCCGGTCAGGATGGCGGCGGCAAAGCCGCCCCGGTCGCCGGGGATGCGGTCCTGCACGGCGGCGGAGATTGTCATGCGCAGACGGTGCAGGCTTTGGCCCTGCAGGTCGGGGGGCGCGGCGATCAGGACGGGGATGCGGGTATAGCCCACTGCGCCAAGCCGCTCGAACCAGGCAAGGCGGCGGAAATCGAAGCCGCCGGGTTCCGATGGCGCGGGCGGGGGGCCGAGATGGCCGGTGGTCATGACGCGCAGTCCGGGTGCGGGGATGAAATGGTCCTGATCGCCATGCAGGGAGATGCGCACATGCTGCGGGGTGCGGGCAGGCGAGATGCGTTCGAGCACCACCTGATCGAGGGTCAGGCGCATGGCATCACTGGCGGAGCGGTCGATTTTAACGATCCGGCCCTCGATCGCGCCGTAATAGCGGTAGCTCAGCACCGGGGCCGCGACCTGATGCGCGCGGTGGCCTGCGAGGAGAAGGCCGCACAGGGTCAGGAAGGCGGCGATCAGGAGCGGGGCCAGATCTTCGGACAGCCAGCGCGCGAGGGTGGCGAGGATGAGTGCGAGGGCGGAAAGGGCGGCCCATTCCGGCGGGGTCGGATCGCGCGGCAGGGCGAAATAGCTGCCGATGCCAATGGCGAGGAACACCGGCACATAGAGAAAGAGCCGCCCGCGCTGGCGGGCGATGG
>JAFIEL010000222.1 GCA_020832585.1 Natronohydrobacter sp.
CGCTCGATGGCCATGACATCAAACTGGGGCAGGGCGGCATCCGCGAAATCGAGTTTTTCACCCAGACGCGGCAGTTGATCGCAGGCGGCCGCGACCCCGACCTGCGCAGCCCCCGCACTGTGGACGGGCTGGCCGCCCTCGCCGCCAAAGGCTGGATCCCGCGCGATCTGGCCGAAAAACTGACCGCGCATTACATCCAGCACCGCGAAATCGAACACCGCCTGCAGATGGTGCAGGACGCCCAGACCCAGAAACTGCCCACCAGCCCCGACGGATTCGACCGCATCGCCCGCTTCATGGGCGAGCCTGACACCAGCGCCTTCCGCAAACACCTGAAAGCGCGGCTGATGGATGTGGCGCAACTGACCGAAGGCTTCTTCGCCCCCGACACCGCCGCCGCCGATGAACCCGACCTGTCAGAGGCCGCGCAGGATCTGATCGCAGGCTGGCACAGCTACGCAGCCCTCCGCTCCAGCCGCGCCAAGGAGATTTTCAAACGCGTCCGCCCCGCGATCCTGACCCGGATGCAGGACGCCGCCGATCCCGAAGCGGCGCTGGTACAATTCGACCGTTTTCTGGGCGGCCTGCCCGCAGGCGTGCAGCTTTTCTCACTTTTCGAAGCCAATCCACAATTGATAGACCTGATCGTTGACATCTGCGCAACAGCCCCGCGCCTCGCCGCCTATCTCTCGCGCAATTCCGCCGTGTTTGACGCGGTCATCGGCGGCGGGTTCTTCACGGCATGGCCCGGCACCGCCGCGCTGCAAAAAGACCTCGCCGACCGTCTGGCCACGCTTGACGATTACGAGCGCCAGCTTGACCTGGCCCGTGTCTGGGCGCGCGAATGGCATTTCCGTATCGGCGTTCACCACCTGCGCGGCCTTATAGATGCCTTCGAGGCCGGTGCCGAATACGCGGCCCTCGCCGAAGCTGCCCTTGGCGCGCTCTGGCCCGTGGTCGCGGCGGAATTCGCCCGTAAACACGGACCGTCACCGGGGAATGGCGCGGTGGTGCTGGGCATGGGCTCGCTCGGCGCAGGCAGGCTCAACGCGGCCTCGGATCTGGACCTGTTGATCATCTATGACGCCCAGACCGATGACCAGTCCGACGGCCCCCGCCCGCTTGATGCCCGCAGCTATTACGCGCGGCTGACCAAGGCTTTCGTCAGCGCCATTTCCGCCCCCACCGCCGAAGGGCGGCTTTATGAAGTGGACATGCGCTTGCGCCCCTCGGGGCGGCAAGGGCCGGTTGCGACCTCGATCACCTCTTTCGAGCAATATCAACAGACCGAGGCCTGGACCTGGGAACACCTGGCGCTCACCCGCGCGCGCCGCGTCGCAGGATCGATGGCGCTGGGCGACCGGATCGAACAGTTCCGCCGCGCGCTTCTGACCCAGAAATCCACCGGCCCCACTGTCGCGCAGGACGTGGCCGATATGCGCGCACGTCTGGCCGAAGCCAAACCCGCGCATGGGCTCTGGGACGCCAAGGCCGGGCCGGGGCGGTTGATGGATCTCGAACTTGTCGCCCAATTCTGCGCGCTGAAATCCGGCCATCACGCCCGCCGCGTGGAACAACAACTGCGCGCAGGCGTCAAATCCGGCACGATCAGCGCGGATCAGGAACGCGATCTGATCAGCGCCTATCGCCTCTGCTGGACCATGCAGGCCACCGGCCGCCTGCTGGCGGACCGCATTTCCGACATTGCCGATCTTGGCCCGGGCGGGCAGAAGTTTATCTTGACCTCTGCCGGGGCTATAAGCCCCGATGCGCTGGCAGAGGCCCTGCAAATCGCCTGCGCACAGGCAGACCAGATCATCACCGCGCTGCTTGCAGCGCCAGCATCAGAGGACAAGGATGCAGCCCAGCCATGACCCCAAGGGCCTGATCCGCGAAAGCTACCGGATCGAGGGCATTTCCGATGCCGAATGCCGCTCGATCCTGATCGACTGGGCGCTCAGCCTGCCCGATGGCGCGGACCAGCGCGCGGCCCTGCAAACCCTGCTCGACCAATATGGGGCCGAGAGCGCGCATCCCATGACCGCCCTTTTGCAAGAAGGCTTGACCGCCCCCCAGCCCACCCGCAAGGGGCGTCGCCGCTGATGCAGGCCGATGTCGAACTCGACGCCATCGGGCTTCTCTGCCCGCTGCCGGTTCTGAAAGCGCGCAAGCGGCTGAAATCGATGGAACCGGGGCAAGTGCTCTGCCTTCTGGCCACGGACCCGGCGGCAGTGGTCGATGTCCCGCATTTCTGCGCGGAATCCGGCCACACGCTCCTGCACAGCGAAGACCGCGAAGGTGCAACGGCCTATTTCATCCGCCACGCCTGAGCTTCATCTTGCTCCAAATACTCAAATCTTTGGACTGGCGCATCACGGCACCTTACGCTCGCGCGGCCAGCGCCCGTTCCAGATCCCCGTATCCCGTGAAACGGCGCTCATAGTCCAGCCCCAGCCGTGCCGCGCAGTCGCGCGCCTTCGCATCCAGCGCGGGGTCTTCGATCTGCGCCTGATAGATCAGCTTGGTGTAATTCCCGAACATCATCGGGATCAGTTCGGGATGGCGGTCAAACCCCATCGGCTTCCACACGAACGCATCAAACTGCCGCACCAGAAAATCCGTCAGATAAAACGCCGTGATCTCATCCTCGGCCTTCGCCACGAACGCCTCGACCCCCTCGAAAAACGCATAGCAATGCGGCCCCGCCACCATCTCGACCCCCAGATCAGCACAGCGCGCCTGCAACAGCCCGCCGGTGCCGCAATCGGCATAAACCACGAAAATCTCGGCATAACGGTCGCGGTAAGCCCGCACCGCCTTTTCCACCGCATCGGGTATCCGCTCGGGCCACAGATGCAGATTGGCAGGCAGGCACATCAGGTCCATATGATCCCAGCCATTCGCGGCCTTCAGCGCCAGTATCTCCCGCGCCAAAGCCCCGCAGGCCAGCAGCAGGATCGACCCGCGTCCTTCTGGCGCCAGCCCCGCCTGCGTCAGCGCCGTGTCATCTGCCTGCATCCGCCTTCTCCCGCGCCTTGGCCGCATTCCACAGTGCATCCATCTCGTCCAGCGTACTGTCCTCGGGGCGACGGTTTTCCGCCGCAAGCGCCGCCTCAATGGCGCGAAACCGCCGCGTGAACTTGGCATTGGCCGCGCGCAGGGCCGCTTCCGGGTCAATCTCCAGATGCCGCGCCAGATTGGCCATCACGAACAGCAGATCGCCGAATTCCTCTGCCTGTTCCGCCGCGCCCATCTCATCGCGCGCCTCGACCAGTTCGCGCGCCTCTTCCACGATCTTGTCCAGCACTTGCGAGATATCCGGCCAGTCAAACCCCACCCGCGCCGCGCGTTTCTGCAACTTCACCGCGCGCATCAGCGCGGGCAGCCCCAGCGCTACATCATCCAGCACGCCACCCTTATCGCGTGCCGCCCGCTCTTGCGCCTTCACCCGCTCCCAATCCGCGACCTGATCTTCTGCGCTCTTGTCGCGGCTC
>JAFIEL010000223.1 GCA_020832585.1 Natronohydrobacter sp.
CAGCCCAAATGAAGGGACAGCGTTCCGGCTCGGGGACTATTTCAGCGACCTGTTAGGGCTCCTTCGCGACAGTCCGCCCCCACCCGACTTTCCCCGCCTAGCCAGCCAAGGTCACGCCCCTCCGGGTATCAATCCGGTTGATTTCCCCACCGACTCGCTCCCATATTGCCCCGAAATTACAGGGCCTCACGATGACAAAGCTTCACCCCACACCCTTGACAGGACG
Organism: Natronohydrobacter sp.; assembly: GCA_020832585.1. Classification (GTDB taxonomy): domain Bacteria; phylum Pseudomonadota; class Alphaproteobacteria; order Rhodobacterales; family Rhodobacteraceae; genus Roseinatronobacter. The sequence goes on from JAFIEL010000223.1 coordinate 227, forward strand.
CCATGTCGAACTTGTTCCTCTGGAACGCCAGCACCATGATGGGCTTGTCGATGCGGCCAGAGATGGCGCGCTCTGGCGGCTCTGGTATACCAGCATCCCGGAACCTGCGGCGATGGCAGCGGAAATCGAGCGCCGCCTGCGCCTGCAATCGGCGGGCATGATGCTGCCCTTCACCGTGATCGACCGCCACACTGGCCGGGTTGTGGGCATGACGACCTATATGAACATCGATCTGCAAGGCCCGAGGCTGGAAATCGGATCGACATGGTATGCCAAAAGCACGCAGCGCACCCGCCCGGACCTGTCGCTGGGTGTCGTCGCCTTCTCCAAGGCGCAGGCGGATATGCTGACCGAGGTGCTGGAGCTGGCGCGCAGGCAGGACGAGGTGCTGGACGATTTCCTGCGCGAAGGGCGGGCCGAGGACCTGTTCGTCAAAAATATCGAGAATGTGCAGGGCGATGAGCGGGATGTGATCCTGATCTCGGTCGGCTACGGCCCGGCCGAGCCGGGCGGCCGGCTCTCCTCCATGACCTTCGGCCCGGTGAACGGGGAGGGGGGTGAGCGGCGTCTCAACGTGCTCTTCTCGCGCGCCCGGACCCGCTGTGTCGTCTTTTGCTCTTTTGACCCGAACGATATCGATCTGAATCGGGTCAAACGCGAGGAGAAATCTCAAGAGCCAAATCAACAGGGCAAGCAAAACAAGGATAAACAGCCCCGGTATGAGCCAGAACAAGAACAGAGCCATCGCGATCATCGCGAGTGTTTTCAGAACCGACTCCACGGTTTACATCCCCATCGCCGTGAATTCCCCGCTCGCCTCCATCCGGTCCCAGGCGGCGAGGACGAGGCGGCGGGTGCGGTATTCGCCGTGGTGGCGGATTTCCTTTTCCTTCAGGACGCGGAAGGTTTCAGAGGGGTAGTCGGGGCCCTTCACGTCGGCGGGATCGAGGATGTAGCGCAGCTCGTCGCGGGTCTCCTGGGACCAGACGGACAGCTGACGGCGACAGCCGCCAAGCGCTTTCACCACTCGCAGACCAAACTCATCCTCGGCCATCCCGTCCGGGCCTGCGTCCAAAACAGCGCGTAAGATTGCGCCGCGCAGTAAGCTCACGAACAGATAGTCGTTGAAGTGCCCCGCCTGAAGGGCTGCATCTTGGCGGTTGTCGGTGAACCCAAGCAGCTTGCGCTTCTCGGCAGGTAAGCCGCTGCTGTCTCCATTCATCCACTCAAGGGCTGTTGATACAAGATGCGTGGTTGCTGAGCTTCGGCCTTCGCCTGAAAGGCCTGCGAGCTTGCTGCACTCGCGCATGCTCGGATGAGGTTGATCGAGACAGCATGGACAGAAGCCGAACTTGCCGGGAATGAACCAGAAACTGACGCCATCTGGATTATAACGACCATCAGGCCGGACAGTCATCAGCTCAGGCAATCGACTTTTCCTATTCGCGCGAAGGCGTTCGATGCCGTTTCGCTCTTCCCGCCAGTCTTCCGGGTAGCTTTCAGGATCGCCGTTGAAGGCGTAGTGCGGATCATCCTCACCGATGGGCGTCAGGTAGCCCGCAACATCACCATCCGGGTCCGCGATGGGCGTGTCGTCGATGTTTCTGGGTAGGAAGCGAAGTCCATCGGCGTCTTCAGTCTTGGCGACAACATGCACTTCATGGCCGCATTCCCTACAGAACCGCGTAGGATAAAGGCGATGGCCAGGCGCATCAGGGTCTTCCAACTGGCCTTCGAACAAAACCCGTCTCGGGCGATTGGTCAGCGTGGTGAAAATCTCTCCAGCACCAGAAATAAAGCGATGCAACTTGAACGCGAGGAATGCGCCTGCGCCAGTGCCACCGCGTTCTGACTCAGGCAGGTTCACACTGGTCAGGAAATTTTCGAAACCACGTCGGCACGTTTCCTTATCGAGGCCGCTATCCAGCGACAGCTGTTTCACAGCATCATCGAAAGGGACCGGCTTCTTGCGCTTGAGTTCCTGACCATCATCAAGGCCGATCGCAAGCTCAGCCCATACAGCGAGTGGATGGCGACGCAGCGCCTCATCCGTCAATACCTCAGGAAGATTGTTGTTCAGTTCAGACGCGAGCTGCGGGCGGACATCATCCAGCTTAATGCGGTCATCCGTCGCGCGTTGCAGGGACTCATCAATAACGGCATCTGGACCAATTGACGCCCCGAACAAGCGAGACGCGACATCGGCCACGGCTTTCGCGCGACCGGCATCTGATCCCTCACTCGCCATCGTGGCGGATGTCCCGATGCAGATCGGTTCTTCGGCTGGTGCGCAGCGGTTTCTAAGGCGCCTTACAAGAATCGCCACATCAGCGCCCTGACGGCCACGATATGTGTGCAATTCGTCGAGCACGATAAACTCGAGCCCGCTGGCGTTATCGATGACCTTTGTATCGAGGGCGTCCTGCCGCGTTAGCAGCAATTCGGCCATCATGAAGTTTGTTAGAAGGATATCAGGTGGATTATCGGCAATTCGCTGACGCTCCTCCTGGCTCTCCTGTCCAGTGTAGCGCCGCACCACCGGCTTCAGCTCTTCTGGCAGTCCAGATTGGGAAATGAACTTCTCAATTTCCTTTATCTGACTGTTTGCCAGAGCGTTCATTGGGTAGACAATGATCGCCCGCGTCTTGCGTGCGCGCCCAGCCTTGCGCTTACGGACGATGGCATCGACTATTGGAACGAAGAAACACAAGGACTTCCCCGAACCCGTTCCCGTCGTCACAACAAAGCTTTGACCCGCGCGTGCCTTGGCGATGGACTGAGCCTGGTGCCGGTGAAACTTGATTGGCGTGTTGTCGATACGAAATATCTTGCCAGTTGCCGCGTCCAGATCGCCGGACGCCACAAGGTCGTCAACCGTCGGGCCTGAACGAAATCTGGGGTTTAACGAAAGAAGAGCATCAGGCCAGAAATGCCCATCATCATACTGACGATTGATCTCAGACGCTATATCAGCAGCACGGATGGTACTGAAAGACCGCGAAAAGCGAGCATAAGAGTCGATAAGATTATGATCAAATTCAAAGGCTTTCATGAAAAATCCTATTGCTCCTCAGCCGACTGCGGTCGTCCAAGAATCGCTTCTCGGTTTATGAGCACTATCTGCTGATCCTGCGGCCGCCTTGCAGCCGGATCCGTATCAAGCCCCAATCTCTTGAGCGCATAAAACAATAGCGCCCGGCGCACGTTGATCTGCGCCCTGCCCTCTTCCATCCCATAATCCATCT
>JAFIEL010000224.1 GCA_020832585.1 Natronohydrobacter sp.
CGAACATGATCCAGCCGATCCCCGCGATCAGGCAGATGCCCAGACCTGCCCAGATGGCATAGGCCACTCCAACCGGGATGACACGCAGCACCAGCGCCAGAAGCCAGAAGGCAAGGACATAGGACGCGACCACGATGACGGAGGGGATGAGCCGTGTCATGCCGTCGCTGGCTTTCAGTGCCGTGGTGCCGATGGTTTCGAACAGGATCGCAACGCCAAGATAAAGCCAGTGCATCTTGCGTCCCCTCTATACTGGCAGGCCAGCGCGGTGGCGCGCGACAGCGTTTTCCACTTCGCGCAGGCGCTCGGCATTGGGGGGATGGGTGCCCAGAAACTGGTTGCCGGGGTCGGGGATGCGCCGGAAGACCTGTGCGCCGCGCAGCGCGTCATAGCCACCGCGCTCAGTGATCACCGCGCCGATACGGTCGGCTTCCAGCTCGAAAGGTTTCGCATAGCGCCGCGCGCCGGCAGTCGCGGTGGCCGACATGATCTGGCGCGCCGTGGCCTCATCTGCGCCGACCAGCGCGGCGGCAATCCCGCCCAGAAGTGCGCCCGTGCGCGCCTCGCGCTGGATGCGGGGGATATGGTCGGCGATATGATGGGCGGCTTCATGGCCGAAGATCAACGCGATTTCGTCAGGACTGCGCAATTCGCGGATCAGGCTTTCGGTGAAGGAAATGATCGGGCGGCCCCGTTCGTCGCGGGTGTGAAAGGCGTTGGGTTGCTGGTTCGGGCGGTCATCGAGCATGACGATGAAATTGCAATCCAGATGCGGGCTGCGTTCGCGGCAGACCTGGGTTGCCACCGGGCGCATGCGCGCCACGACAGCGTTGAAATCCGCCCGCGTGCTGCCTTGCACCTGCGCGGGGGGCGGGGCGGGGTTCGATGTGGGGGGCGCGGGCAGGGGCGCAAGCGTGCAGGCGGCGGTAAACGCGAGAGCCAGCAGCGCGAGCGCGGGACGCAGGGCAGGGAACATTGCACAGAGCCTCTCACCAAGGGATAGGCGGGACATAGCGCAGCGTTTGCACAGGGGCAATTCCACGCGGCCCGCACGCAGCAAGAAATGACCCGCCCCCTTTCGGGGACGGGTCTTTCAGAGAAATCGCGGCCTCTCAGGGCTTGTCGACGAATTCCGACAGCAATTTCTCGTTGCGGGCCTGTTCAAGCTGCGAGAGGCGGTCGGCGGCGATGCGGGCATCGAATTTGTATTTCACGAAATTTACCAGACTGATGGTCAGAAGCACAACAGCCAGTCCCCAGAACCCCTTGGTCGAGATGCTGACATCGGTGTTGATCCAGAGCGAGAGGCCAAGGAACACATAGGATGCAATCACGCCTGCGAGGTTGAAATTGGTGATCAGGCTGTTGTCGGCGGGCTGAGTATTCATGGGTTTACCTTTCTGTGCGTCGATTTGAGAGGGAAAGAAGCGTTATTTCTTGAACCGGGCCAGAACGGCCTCGGCGGTGACACGAGAGGGGGTGCCGATGCCTGCCGCGCTCATGCGGTCGGTCAGGCTGTCATCGGACAGGTCGCGATTGATCTCGGCCAGGATTTCCGAGCGCTCGATCGGGTCTTCCTCGGATGTGACGCGGGCGATCAGGTCTTGGGCTTCGTCCAGCGGAGACAGGCCCGTGGTTTTCAGCCGCGCCGTTGCCGCGCGTTCATGGCGGATGGCGCGGGCCTGAACCTGACCCAGCCGCAGATCCTGCAAGCGGCGATGGGCGCTTTCGACGGCCATGCGCAGGCGCAGTATCTTGGCGTCGAGCTTGTCGAGAAGCTGCTTGCGGCTTTCGGCTTCGGTTTCCATGCGCGCCAGTGCCTCTGCGGCGGGCTGGGCCAGATCCATGCGGTCCTGTTCGACGGCCTGCTGGATGCGGGCGGTCATGTCGTCGATGCGCTTGTGCAGGGCGTCAAGCTGCGTCTGTTCCATCCGCTGCCGCTGGATCAGGGCCGCGAGCGTGGCCTTGGCAGCATTGAGACCGGCTTCTCCCTCGCGGATTTTCTGGGCGATCAGGTCCAGCGCGAATGTATCGCGCAGGTTTTCTTCGGCGCGGGCATTGGCGCCAGCAAAGAGGGTCTTGAGCGTTCCAAACATTTCGGCTTCCCTTTCTTGAACATCGTTCATGAATATGGGTAGCCTATTTGTGAACGCCGTTCAAATAGAAATGAACGACGTTCAAGGTGACGTCACGTCACGAAACGGTTGCAGCAGTTTTCGTGATCAACAGGGCCAGCATCTGTTCCACGCGGTCATCCGGGACGCCGGAGATGCGTTTTTCAACACCCAGAAGCACGATACCATGCACGGCGGAGAAGAGTGCGCGCACCAGAAGGTCCAGCTCCTCGGCGCTGCTCTCGGGGTTCAACTGGCGCAGGGGGGCGGCGATGATCTCGAAGAGCGCGGCCATTTCCTGCCAGTACCACTCGGGCACATCTGCATCCGAGGACATGCGCAGGTCAAACAGCGCAAGCCAGGCATTGCGGTTCTGGACTGCGAAGGCGCGGTAACCTTCGGCCATGGCGATCAGTTGCGCGATGGGGTCCGGGTCGGGATGGGCGGCGACAGTGCGGCGCACCTGATCGCCCAGCCGCAGAAACGTGCGCCCGTTCACGGCCAGCACAAGCTGGTTCAGATCTGAGAAGACGTTGTAGATCGCGCCAAGCGCGCATCCGGCCTCGCGCGCCAGATCACGGGCGCGCAAGCCGCTGATGCCCTCGGCATGGATGCGCGCTTCGGCGATCTCGATCAGACGGGCGCGCAATTCTTCGCGGGGGATACGGGCCATTCCTGCCTCCATGAACTTTGTTCACGGACTATTAGCGGGAATGGCCGGAAAACCCAAGGGCTGAAATCTAGCGCGTGCTTTCCGACAGGCGGCGGGTCACATATTCCGTGACCGTGTTCAGCATCGGCTGCATATGGCGCTCTTCATCCTTGAAGAAATGATCCGCGCCCTCGATTTCCGTATGGGTGATGGTGATGCCGCGTTGTTCCTGCAGTTTGGCCACCAGCGATTTCGTATCGCGCGGAGGGGCCACACGATCCGCCGTCCCGTTGATCACCAGACCAGAGGCCGGGCAGGGCGCAAGGAAGCTGAAATCATAGAGGTTCGCAGGCGGCGCGACCGAGATGAAGCCGGTGATGTCGGGGCGGCGCATCAGAAGCTGCATGCCGATCCATGCGCCAAAGCTGAAGCCCGCGACCCAGCAATGCCGGGCGTTCTGGGTCTGGGCCTGCACATAGTCGAGCGCGGCGGCGGCATCGGACAATTCGCCAATGCCCTGGTCATATTCGCCCTGCGACCGTCCGACGCCCCGGAAATTGAAGCGCAGCACGGTGAAGCCCATCTTGTGAAAGGCGTAATGCAGGTTATAGACCACCTTGTTGTTCATCGTGCCGCCGAATTGCGGATGCGGATGCAACACGATCGCGATGGGCG
>JAFIEL010000225.1 GCA_020832585.1 Natronohydrobacter sp.
TGCCTTCCTGCACGATCTGGTCCAGCGCGCTTGTCACCTCGTCGCAGATGATCAGCCGCGGTTCCGCCGCCAATGCGCGGGCAATGCCGATGCGCTGTTTCTGCCCGCCCGACAGTTCCGAGGGCAGACGGTCGATATAAATGTCCGGCTCCAGTTCGATCAGCGCCAGAAGCTCGCGGATGCGTGCCTCCAGCGCGCGCCCACGCAGCCCCAGATACATATAGGCGGGTCGTCCGATCAATTCGCGCAAGCGCAGCTTGGGGTTCAGCGCCGTATCGGCCATCTGATAGATCATCTGGCATTGCCGCAACTGCGCGCGTGTGCGCGACCGATAATCGGGGGGCAGAGGCTGGCCGTCGAACACAACCTGACCCTCGCGCGGCGGCAGAAGGCCCGTGATGACGCGCGCCACGGTGGATTTGCCGGACCCGCTTTCGCCGACCACGGCCAAAGTGCGGCCTGCGTGAATGTCGAAGCTCACATCGTGCAGAATGTCGATCTTGCCATAGGCTGCGCGCACATTCTGCACCGACACCAGCGGCGCATCTTGCGGCGGGGGTGCGACCGGGCGGGCGAAGCTGCGCACGGCCCAGAGGCTCTTGGTATATTCGGCCTTGGGCGCGGCCAGCATGGCGCGGGTATCGGCCTCTTCGACCTCTTCGCCACGCAGCAGGATCTTGATGCGGTCGGCCATCTGCGCCACCACGGCCAGATCATGCGTGATGTAGATCGCCGCCGTGTTGTAGTCGCGCACGATGTCGCGAATGGCGGCCAGAACCTCGATCTGGGTGGTGACATCCAGCGCGGTTGTGGGTTCGTCGAAGATGATCAGATCGGGGTGATTGGCCATCGCCATCGCGGTCATGGCGCGCTGCAACTGCCCGCCCGAGACCTGATGCGGGTAGCGAAAGCCGATCTCTTCAGGGTCTGGCAGCTGCATCTTGCGGTAGAGGGTCTTGGCTTCCCCCTCGGCCTTGGACCGGGCCATCCCGCCCAGCACCGGCACTTCGCTATATTGGTCGATCAGCTTGTGGGACGGGTTGAAACTGGCGGCAGCCGATTGCGCGACATAGGCGATGCGCCGCCCGCGCAGGGCGCGCTTCTGCGCCTCTGACGCGTGGCGCAGGTCGATCCCGTCAAAGGTGATCTCGCCGCCCGAAATACGGCAACCGTCGCGCGCAAAGCCCATGGCGGCCAGTCCCAGCGTCGATTTGCCTGCACCGGATTCGCCGATCAGCCCCAGCACTTCGCCGCGATGAAGCGTCAGATCAATGCCCTTGATGATGGGCAGCCAATCGTCACCTGCCCGGCCTTCGATCTTCAGATCCTTTATGGTCAGAAGCACATCTGCCATTATCCCTGCTCCTTCAGGCCGGATGCGCGGTAAAGCTGCCAGTCCACGACGAAATTCACCGCCACGGTCAGAAGCGCAATGGCGCCTGCAGGCAGCAGCGGGGTCACGTCGCCAAAGGTGATCAGGGTCGCATTGTCGCGCACCATGCTGCCCCAGTCGGCGGTCGGGGGCTGGATGCCGAGGCCCAGGAAAGAAAGTGATGAGATGGTGAGAAACACGAAGCAGAAGCGCAACCCGAATTCTGCGACCAGGGGCGCGAGCGCATTGGGCAGGATCTCGCGGCGGATCAGATACCAGTTGCCCTCGCCACGCAGGCGGGCGGCTTCGATATAGTCCATGACCACGACACCCTGCGCGACCGAGCGCGCGATACGGTAGACGCGTGTCGCATCCACTGCCGCAATGACAAGGATCAGCGTCAGGACCGTAGTGCCGAAGATCGTCAGCAGCAAAAGCGAGAAGATCAGCGAGGGAATCGCCATCAGCGCATCGACGAAGCGCGAGAGCCCCTGATCGAGCCAGCCGCCCCGCAGCGCGGCCCAGATCCCCAGCAGCGAGCCCACGACGAAGGCCAGTGCGGTCGTGGCGAACGCAATGCCGACCGTGTTGCGCGCGCCGTAAAGCAGGCGCGAGAGCATGTCGCGGCCCAGTCGGTCCGTGCCCAGCAAATGCGTGCTGTCCCAGGGCTGGAACTGCGTGCCCACGACAGCACGCTCGGGGAAAGGCGCAAGCAACGGCGCGAAGATCGCGACAAAGACATATAGCGCAATGACCCAAAGACCGAATGCGGCGGTGAGCGGCATGTCGCGGGCCACACTGGCCATATGGCGCGGCAAGCTGCGCGCAAGACCCGCACGGAACAGCCATGACAGCGGGATGCTGACCGCAATGAACGCGGCGAGAAAGATCAGGACACCCATTATTTCCTCCGCATCAGGCGCGGGTTGGTGAGCGTCGAGAGCACATCCGCTGTCAGGTTCAACAGCACATAGGCCGAGGCGAAGATCAGCGCGATGGCCTGCACCACGGCAATGTCGCGTTTCGACACGCTGTCAACCATCAACTGACCCAGACCGGGATAGACGAAGACCACCTCGACCACGACAACCCCGGTGATCAGATAGGCAAGGTTCAGCGCGATCACATTGATGATCGGGGCCAGCGCATTGGGCAGCGCATGACGCAGCACAATGCGCAAGGGCGACAGCCCTTTGAGGCGCGCCATCTCGATATAGGGTGACGCCATCAGGTTGATGATCGCCGCGCGGGTCATGCGCATCATATGGGCGGTCACGACCAGCGTCAGCGTGAGCGCGGGCAGGAAGGTCACATAGAGCTTGTCGCCAAGGCTCATGGTGGGGTTCAAACGCACCATGGACGGGAAGTAGCCGCTCTGCGCCAGCAGGAAGATCAGGATATAGGCGACAAAGAACTCGGGGAAGGAAATTGCCGAAAGTGCGCCCGCATTGGCAATGCGGTCAAACAGCGAATTGCGCCATAGCGCCGCGAGCACGCCAAGGATCAGCGAGAGTGGCACGGCAATGGCGGCGGCATAGAGTGCCAGAAACACCGTATTGCCAAGACGCGCGGCCAGCATGTCGGAAATCGGGCGGCGGGTGGCAAGGGACATCCCGAAATCGCCTTGCAGCACGCCCGTCAGCCAGGCCCAGTAGCGCACCGGCGCGGGCTGGTCGAGGCCCATCTGGCGGCGGAGTGCGGCCACGGTTTCAGGCGTTGCCGACTGGCCCAGCAGGCTGGAGGCCAGATCGCCGGGCAAAAGCTCGGTCGCGCCAAAAATAACCAACGACACGACAAAGAGTGTCAGCACCCCAAGTGCAAGGCGCTGCAGGATCATCACGACAACAGCGTGCATCCGTCCCCCTGTGTTCTTATTGCGCCACTACAGGCGAAAACCCCGCCCCGTTTCGGGGGCGGGGCAAGGTGATCAGGCGAACCACCAGCGTTCGACACAGCGGAACCCGTCAAGGTTCCAGTTCGCCGAAATCTGGTCAGGCGTGGCGACATTCATGGCCGTGGCCATGACGTAGTTGT
>JAFIEL010000021.1 GCA_020832585.1 Natronohydrobacter sp.
CGACCGCTGTCGCCTCGACCATTCTGCAGGCGATGGGCTATCAGACCAATACGCTCGTGCTGTCGGTGCCGGTGACATACACCTCGATGGCCAATGGCGATATTGACATTTTCCTTGGCAACTGGATGCCCACGATGGAGGCCGATATCGCCCCCTTCCGCGAGGCGGGCACCGTGGACACAGTGCGCCGCAATCTGTCGGGCGCGAAATACACGCTGGCGGTCAATGCGGCCGGGGCCGCTTTGGGGATCACGGATTTTGCCGATATCGCCACCCATGCGGATGCCCTGAACAACCGAATTTACGGGATCGAGCCCGGCAATGACGGCAACCGCCTGATCCTTGACATGATCGAGGCGGATGCCTTTGGCCTGTCGGCGTTTGAGGTGGTGGAAAGTTCTGAGCAGGGGATGCTGGCACAGGTCGAACGCTCGGACCGCCGGAATGAGCCGGTCGTGTTCCTTGGCTGGGAACCGCACCCGATGAACGCGAATTTCGACATGACCTATCTGGCCGGTGGCGATGACTGGTTCGGCCCGGATTTCGGGGGTGCCGCCGTCTATACCAATACCCGCGCGGGTTTTGTGGACGAATGTCCCAATCTGGGTGCTTTCCTGAACAATCTGGAATTCACGCTGGAGATGGAAAACGAGATCATGGGTGCGATCCTGAATGACGGGACCGAGCCTGAAGCCGCCGCCCGCGCCTGGCTCTCGGCCAATCTTGACGCGATTGCGCCCTGGCTGGTGGGTGTGACCACGATGGACGGTCAGGACGCGCTGGGTGTCGTGACCGCCGCACTCGAAGGCTGATTTCTGACAGTGCCGGCCCTGCCCCCAAGGGGCGGGGCCATGTCCAGCGCGGGGGGCGCTTTTCATGGCAGACAGTCTGACCCAGGTCATCACGGATGCGAAAATCCCGGTCGGGCGCAGTGTCGCGACCGCTTTTCGCTGGATGCAGGATACGTTCATCGATTTCTTCGATGCGGTGGAAGCGGTCTTGCGCGCCATGATCGGCGCGCTTGGCAGCGCGCTTCAGACCCCGCACCCGTTTGTCGTGATCGGCGCGTTCTGCGCGCTGACATATCTTTTGCAGCGCCGCCTGGTGCCAGTGGTGATCGTCGCGGCCTGCGCGCTTTTCGCGCTCAATCAGGGTTATTGGGTGCTGACCATGCAGACGCTGACACTGGTCATCGCGTCCTGCGTGGTCTGTATGGGGGTGGGCGTGCCGATGGGCATCTATTCAGCGCATCACCCGCGCTTTTACCGTGCGCTGACGCCGATTCTCGATTTGATGCAGACGCTGCCCACGTTCGTCTATCTGATCCCGGTGCTGGTGCTCTTTGGCCTTGGCATGGTGCCGGGGCTGGTCGCGACCGTGATTTTTTCCATGCCCGCCGCGATCCGGCTGACAGAACTGGGCATCCGTTCGACGCCAAAGGCGCTGAGCGAGGCCGCGACCTCTTTCGGGGCGACGACGCGGCAGCGGATCGTCAAGGTGGAACTGCCCTATGCCTTTCCGCAGATCATGGCGGGGCTGAACCAGACGATCATGCTGTCGCTGTCGATGGTGGTGATCGCGGGGCTGGTGGGCGCACCGGGCTTGGGCGTGCCGGTGGTGCGGGCGCTCAATACCGTCAATGCGGCTTTGGGCTTTGAAGCAGGCGCGGTGATTGTCGCCGTGGCCATCATGCTGGACCGGATGCTGCGCGTGGAGGTGGCAAGATGAGTGATCCTGCTGTCCGCTTCAGGAATGTCTCGATCGTTTTTGGCGCGAACCCCTACAAGGCCATTCCCCTGATGGAGACTGGCCAGAGCCGCGACGAGATCAAGCGCGCCACGGGTCAGGTGCTGGGCGTGCATGATTGCACGCTGGATGTCGGCATGGGCGAAATCGTGGTGCTGATGGGCCTGTCGGGGTCGGGCAAATCGACGCTCTTGCGCGCGGTCAACGGGCTGAACGGAATCGTGCAGGGCGATGTTCTGGTCAATGACGGGTCCGGGCTGGTCTCGGTGCCGAATGCGGGGCGCGCGCAGTTGCGCAAACTGCGGATGAAAACGGTCGCGATGGTGTTTCAGCAATTCGGACTGCTGCCCTGGCGCTCGGTGCGCGAAAATGTCGGGCTTGGGCTGGAACTGGCGGGGATGGGGCGCGGCGAACGGCGCGAAAAGGTCGAGACGCAGTTGGAACTGGTGGGGCTCGCGCAATGGGCCGACCAGCCAGTGAGTGCGCTCTCTGGCGGCATGCAACAGCGCGTGGGGCTGGCGCGGGCTTTTGCGACGGATGCGCCGATCCTGTTGATGGACGAGCCGTTTTCGGCGCTCGATCCGCTGATCCGCGCGCGGTTGCAGGATGAACTGCTGGAATTGCAGGAGCGCTTGAAGCGCACGATCCTGTTTGTGAGCCATGATCTGGATGAGGCGTTCAAGCTCGGCAACCGAATCGCCATCCTTGAGGGCGGGCGGATGATCCAATGCGGTACCCCGCCCGAGATTTATGCTGCGCCCAAGAACCAGTATGTCGCGGATTTCGTGGCCAATATGAACCCGCTGCTGGTCTTGCGCGCGCGCGATGCGCTGATCGCGGGCCCCGGCCCTGCGCCGACGCGCGTGGTCGATATCGACACGCCGATTCGCGATGTGATGGAAGCGATGGATGCCCAGCATGACCGGCTGGGCGTGACCGAAGCCGGGCGCGTGATGGGCCATGTCTCGCGCGCGTCCGTCATGGCGGCGCTGGTGGACCGGCGGGGCGGGCATTAACCTGCCCTACCCTTTCATTCTTGCACAAATATCCAAACCTGCCCGCAGGTCTGGAACAGCGCCTGCGGATCAGGACGCCCAGTCGGGCTTGCGCTTCTCCAGAAAGGCCGTGATCCCTTCATTCGTGTCGCGCCAGAGCATGTTCTCGACCATCGCCGCCCCGGTGAAGGCATAGGCGTCGGCAAGGCTCATATCGGCTTGTTTGTAGAAGGATTGCTTGCCGATCTTCACGGCTGATGCCAGCTTGCCCGCGACCAGGTCCGCCAGCGCGCGGGTCTCGGTTTCCAGCGTATCATGCGGCACGACGCGGTTGATCAGACCCAGCGCCTCGGCCCGCGCGGTGTCGATGAACTGGCCGGTGGTCAGCATCTCGAAAGCCTGTTTGCGCGGGATGTTGCGGGTCAGGGCAACCATGGGCGTGGAACAGAACAGCCCGATATTGACGCCGTTGACGCCAAAGCGCGTGCCCTCGGCGGCCACGGCCATGTCGCAGGAGGCCACAAGCTGACAGCCTGCCGCCGTGGCGATGCCATGCACCTCGGCAATCACCGGCTGCGGCATGGCCGGGATAAGCTGCATCACTTCGGCGCAGCGGTTGAACAGATCCGCGAAATAGGCCGCGCCCTTGTCGGCGCTCGCGCGTCCGGCCTGCATCTCACTCAGATCATGGCCCGCGCAAAATGCCTTGCCCGCGCCTGCCAGCACCACGACCTTGATCGACGGGTCTTGCGCGATTTCGGTCAGGTGCGCTTTCAGCGCCGCCAGCATCGCATCCGAAAGCGCGTTCAGCTTGGCGGGGCGGTTCATCACCAGCCGCGCCACACCCGCCGTGACGTCACATTGTACAAGTGGCTCGATCATCTTGCAAATCCTCCTGTTTTCCCGTGACTGTAAGCGCATAACATGTTCAGGAAAACCCCTTTGCGGAGGACTGCCATGCAAATGGACCGCGCGGCGCTGAGCGCCTTTTTGAAATCGGACTTCGCACAGGTGGCGGATATGTTCGCCATTGACGAGGTCGCGCCCATGAGCGTGACCGTGCGGCTGTTGCATGACGAGCGCCATCTGCGCCCCGGCGGCACTGTCTCTGGTCCGGCGATGTTCGCGCTTGCCGATGTGGCAGTATACCTTGCGATCCTTGCGATGATCGGCCCGAAAGCCCTGAGTGTAACCACGAATTGCGCGATCGATTTCATGCGCAAACCCGCCGCCGGGGTGGATCTGATCTGCAAGACGCGGCTTTTGAAACTGGGCCGGGTGCTGGCCGTGGGGGATTGCCTGATTTTCTCGGACGGGATGGAGGCCCCTGTCGCGCGCGCCTCGCTGACCTATTCGATCCCGCCCGAGCGTTGAGAGGCGTCTTGCGGCGCGCGTAGGTGCCACCCCCCGCAGGGGCAACACGCCCGTTCGCAGTCTTCGTCCGGCTTTTCCGCGCGCTGCGGGCCTGATAGGAGGCAGATACCCTGCGGAGAAGCCCATCATGACACCAGCCGCCCGCCATCAGGCCGCCATCGAAATTCTTGACCGGATCCTTGCTGGCACGCCCGCCGAGCAGGCGTTGACCGGCTGGGCGCGGGGCGCGCGCTATGCAGGGGCCAAGGACCGCGCGGCGATCCGCGATCTGGTCTTTGATGTGCTGCGCTGCAAGCGGTCCTGCGCCCATCTGGGGGGCGCGACGACTGGAGACACGATGACTGGAGACACGATGACCGGGCGCGGGCTGATCCTGGGGCTGTTGCGCAGCCACGACCGGGATCCGGGTGCGATCTTCACCGGCCAGCCCCATGCGCCCGCCCCGCTCAGTGACGCGGAAGCCGCCTATGCCCCCCCGCCCCTGCCGGAAGCGGTGGCACTGGATTGCCCGGACTGGCTGTTGCCTGCGTTCAAGGCCAGTCTGGGCGGCGATCATGTCCCGGTGCTACAGGCGCTGCGCACACGCGCGCCGGTTTTCCTGCGCGTCAATCTGGCGCGCATCGGGCGCGACGCGGCCATGGCGCGGCTGGCCGAGGACGGCATCACGGCCCGCCCGCATCCGCTGGCCCCGTCAGCACTGGAAGTCACCGAAAACGCCCGCGCCGTGCAGCGCTCTGCGGCCTATCTTGCGGGGCTGGTCGAGTTGCAGGATGCCGCGTCGCAGGCAGTGGTCGCGGATCTGCCTGCGCTGGGGGGATTGAATGTGCTTGATTATTGCGCAGGTGGCGGCGGCAAATCGCTGGCGATGGCAGCCCTTGGCGCGCAGGTCACGGCCCATGACGCCAATCCGGCCAGAATGCGCGATCTGCCTGCACGGGCCGCGCGCGCTGAAACCCGCATCCGCGTGAGCGAACACCCCGAAGGCCCGTTCGATCTGGTCCTGACCGATGTGCCCTGCTCTGGCTCTGGCAGTTGGCGCAGGGCACCGGGGGGGAAATGGGGGCTGACACCGGAAAAGCTGGATCAACTGCACCAGATCCAGCGCGGGGTTCTGGACAAGGCCGCGCCGCTGGTCCGTCCGGGCGGATGGCTGGCCTATGTCACTTGCTCGCTCTTGCTGTCTGAAAACCGGCAACAGGTGACAGGCTTCATGACGCGCAATCCGGGTTTCACGCTGCAGTCCAGCCGGGCCCTGACCCCGCTGGACGGTGGGGACGGGTTCTATCTTGCGCTTCTCGAACGACGCCCCTAACGCCGCCCTCAACTATAGGTTGCGCGGCACAACAAAGATGTTAGGCTTGCGTTTAAACATTGCTTAACCTCGCGCTGCGAGGATGTGCCGACCCACCAGTTGAGGTATGCGCTTGCCCGGACCGTCATTGCTGACCTATCTACAACCCATCGTGCATCTTGCCCAGCGCCTGCGCCTGTCGCAGATCCGCAGGCTGCTTGTCCTTGCGGCGGTGCTGGCAGCGGTCGGTCTGGTGCTCCCACATGCTGCTATCGCGCTGGTTGCGCTGATGGCGGCTGCGACGCTGCTGGTGCTTGTCGCGGGCGCAGTGGCGCTGCGTGCGGCGGCGGAACATCTGCGACGCCATGAAATCGGGCTGTTCGAACAGGTCTTTGCAGCCGATGACGCGGCCTGCCTGCTGGTGAACCTGCATGATCATGCCGTGATCTGGGCCAATCCGCGCGCGCGCGCGCGTCTGGACCTGACGGAATCGGCACGGATCGGCGCTGTGTTCGACGGGTTGAGCGCGGATCCGGACGGGTTGGCGGCACGGTTGCACGATCGCGCGCAGGCGAGAGGAGAGTTCACGCATCACCTGCCCGCGGGGCAGAATACCTGTCGCTTCACCATCACCCATGTCACCCAGAACACCGCCCTGTGGCGGATTTCCGTTCAGGAAGCGCGTGATCCCCGCGACAAGCTGCCCTTTGCCATCGCGCAATTCGACGCGGATGGCGGCCTGTCCTATCTGTCGCCCGAACTGCAGGGCGTGATCGACACCAGCGGGATCAGCCCCGCCACGTTCCGCGACCGGCTGCGGTCTGATCCCGACTCTGTCCTTGCCGGCCTGCCAGAGCAGTTGCCGGGGGGTCTGTCGGTTCTGCATCTGCCCGCAGAGCAGGGCGAAACATTCCTGCTGCTGCCGGACGCGCGCGCGACACGGCAGGTCGTGGCACTTGCCAGTTCCGACATGGACGCACTGGAAATGATGCCGGTCGCCATCGCGCGTTTGCGCCCGGATGGCACGATCACCTATCTCAATCAGGAAGCACGCCGCCTTTTGCGGCTGCGCGGCAGCGAACCGCCCCTGTTGAGCGCGATTCTGGAAGGGCTGGGGCGGCCCGTGCTGGAATGGCTGGCCGATGTCGCCTCGGGGCGGCTGTCGCGGGCGACCGAGGTCCTGCGCCTGAACAGCGACACGGATGAAACCTATCTGCGTGTCACCCTGGCCCGACCGGTGCAGGGCACGAGCGAGGATGTGGTCGCCGCAATCAGCGATGTGACCGAGTTGAAATCGCTGGAAGCGAAATTCACCCAGAGCCAGAAAATGCAGGCCATCGGGCAGCTTGCCGGTGGGGTCGCGCATGATTTCAACAATCTGCTGACGGCGATTTCGGGGCATTGCGACCTGTTGCTGCTGCGCCATGACCGCAGTGATCTGGATTACCCCGATCTGATGCAGATCCAGCAGAATACCAATCGCGCGGCGGCACTGGTGCGCCAGCTTCTGGCGCTGTCGCGTCAGCAGACGCTGAAATTCGTGACCATCGACCTGCAGGAAACCATGGCGGATGTGATCCATCTGCTGAACCGGCTGGTGGGCGAGAAGATCACGCTCTCGCTGCGCCATGGCGAGACTGTCGCGCCGATCCGGACCGACAAGCGCCAGTTCGAGCAGGTGCTGATGAACCTTGTGGTCAATGCGCGCGACGCCCTGCCCATGGGTGGCGAAATCCGGATCGAGACCGAAGCCGTGGCGCTGCCGCAGGGATTCATGCGCGACGGGGTGCATCTGCCTGCCGGGGATTACACCGTGATCCGGATCCGCGATGACGGGACCGGGATCCCGCAGCCGCTGCTGGGCAAGGTATTCGACCCGTTCTTCACCACCAAACGCCCCGGCGAGGGCACCGGGCTTGGGCTGTCGACGGTTTACGGCATCGTCAAGCAATCGGGCGGCTATATTTTTGTGGAGAGTGAAGAAGGGGTCGGCACGACCTTTACGCTGTATTTCACAGCGCAGTCCCCCTCGGCACAGCAACCGACCGAGGAACCGCGCCGCAAGACCCTGCCGCCCGCTGCGCTGCAGGTGCGTCGCGCGCTGGTGCTGCTGGTCGAGGATGAGGCCCCGGTGCGCTCTTTCGCGGCGCGCGCGCTGGAATTGCAGGGCCACCGGGTGATCGAGGCCGATTGTGGCGAGGCGGCGCTGGAGATCCTGAGCAATCCCGACATCAGGCCGGATTTCTTCGTCAGCGATGTCATCATGCCGGGGCTGGACGGGCCGAGCTGGATCGAGTTGATCCGCGACCGCTTTCCCGAGACGCCGGTGCTGTTCATGTCGGGCTATGCCGAGGACAGTCGGGTGGCCGCGCAGGCGCGCATCAGCAATGCCAGTTTCATCGGCAAACCCTTCTCGCTGGCGGAGTTCACGGAGACCGTGAACAGCCAGATCCAGCGCCGCTCTGAAGCGGCGTGACACAACCAAATGGTGACAGCCCCGGCAGGGCCAGCGGGTCCAGGGCGCGCAGATGGTCTATGGTGCCTCGGAACGGCTGGCGCGAAACGCTTGGCGGGGCATGCGTGACGGGGCATGCGTGACGGGGCATGCATGGCGGGAAACAAATGGCGCGACATGCGTGACGGGACATGCGTGGCGCGAAACAAATGGCGCGACATGCGTGACGGGGCATGCGTGGCGCGAAACAAATGGTGGGGCAAGCGTGGCGCGAAATGCCTGGCGGGGCAAGCGGCAACAGGTGGCCCTGTTGGCGAAGGTAATCTGACATGCGGCGCTACAGCAAAGGGCCAGACCGCGCTGCGCAAGCTGTCCGTCCGGGCGCGCGTTGCCGCGTCGGCTGCCCGGCTTGAGGTTCCGGCCCGTCCCGGACGCACCGGCAGTTACCCCGCCATGCAACAGCGACGCGCTGCCCTGTCTGATCACGGCGCAGGATAGAAAGGCCGTGCCCTCTTGCCCTGCAGTCTCTGGCGTGCAAGATCGTGAACATGCGAAGCATCTTGACCGATCAACCCCCGGCCAACCCCGTGCCGACAGAGCCGCGGCCACCAGAGCATCGGCCGCTGCAGGGCATCGGCTGGATGATCGTCACGGGCCTGTGCTTTGTTGCGCTGACCGGGCTGGTCAAGCATCTGGGTGATGCGTTGCCTGCGGTGCAGACGGGCTTTCTGCGCTATCTGCTGGGGCTGATCTTCGTCCTGCCGATGCTGGGCGCGCTTTGGCGCCACCCGCCAGACCGGGCAGAACTGCGGTTTTTCGGGCTGCGGGGCGCGGTGCATTCTCTGGGCGTGATCCTGTGGTTCTATGCCATGACCCAGATCACGGTCGCCGAA
The DNA here is from genome assembly GCA_020832585.1 of Natronohydrobacter sp. Lineage (GTDB taxonomy): Bacteria > Pseudomonadota > Alphaproteobacteria > Rhodobacterales > Rhodobacteraceae > Roseinatronobacter. The sequence goes on from JAFIEL010000021.1 coordinate 8,755, forward strand.
GTTACGGCGATGAATTATCTGACGCCCGTCTATATCACGCTGGGGGCGGCGCTGTTTCTGGGCGAAAAACTGGCCTTGCGGCGCGTGATGGCCGTTGCGGCGGCCTTTGTCGGGGTGCTGATCATCCTGCGCCCCGGCCTGCGCGACGTCTCGCCCGGTCATCTGGCGATGATCGGCACGGCGATTTTCTTCGCGGCCTCATATCTGATGGCCAAGCGCATGTCGGGCCGGTCCGATGCGGCAGTCGTGGTCGCGATGCTGTCGATCACGGTCACGATCTGTCTGGCCCCGCTGGCAATTGCGGTCTGGGTGCCGCCAACGCCCATGCAGATGTTCTGGCTGTTCTGGATCGCGGCTTTCGGCACCGCAGGGCATTTCGCCATGACGCTGGCCTTTCGCGCGGCCCCGGTGACGGTCACGCAGCCCGTGACCTTCCTGCAACTGATCTGGGCGGTCGCGCTGGGCGCGATCGTCTTTGGCGAGGCAGTCGATGTCTATGTCGTGCTGGGGGGCTGCGTGATCATGGCCTCTGTCGCCTTCATCACCTGGCGCGAGGCGGTGCTGCGGCGCCAGATCACCCGTCCCGCGCCGCTGCCCTGATCGTCAGAGTTCGGCCATCACCGAATCCGTGACTTCGAAATTCGCCGTCACATTCTGCACATCATCGTCATCTTCGAGCGCGTCGATCAGCTTCATCAGCGCGCGCGCGCCATCAAGGTCCAGCTCGGTCGTGGTCTGGGGTTTCCAGACCAGTTTGGTGCTGTCGGCCTCGCCCAAGGCCTCTTCGAGTGCCGTGGAGACGGCCGAGAGATCAGTGTCGGCGCACCAGATCACATGGCCATCTTCCGCGCTTTCGACATCTTCGGCGCCTGCATCGATGGCGGCCAGCATGACCGTATCGGCATCGCCCGCGCTGGCGGGATAGACGATCTGGCCCTTGCGGTCGAACATGAAGGCGACCGAGCCGGTCTCGCCCAGGTTCCCGCCATTCTTGGCGAAGGTCGAGCGCACATTCGATGCGGTGCGGTTGCGGTTGTCGGTCATCGCCTCGACGATCACCGCGACGCCGTTCGGGCCATAGCCCTCATAGCGGATTTCCTCGTAATTCTCGGCATCGCCGCCTTGCGATTTCTTGATCGCGCGCTCGATATTGTCTTTCGGCATCGAGACGGATTTCGCCTCTTTCACGGCCAGACGCAGGCGGGGGTTCTTGTCGGGATCAGGGTCGCCCATCTTGGCCGCGACCGTGATTTCCTTCGAGAGTTTCGAAAAGAGTTTCGCGCGCACCGCGTCCTGACGGCCCTTGCGATGCTGGATATTGGCCCATTTGGAATGGCCTGCCATGGTTCCCTCCGGTGGCTCGCTGCTCTGTGCGGGCTCTATTAGACCAGCGCCAAGCCCTTGGGCAAGCCCCGGTACAGCGCGAGAAAGACGAAAAACGCCCGCGCGGGCGGGCGTTTCCGGGTCGATTACCGGGCCGGGTTACGCTGCGCGCGACACCAGCATGTCATTGACCTGCTTCTGCGCCACGGATTCGTCACCGCCCACAACTGCGGCGACTTCGCGGGTCAGACGTTCGAGAGCGGCTTCATAGAGCTGACGCTCGGAATAGGATTGCTCGCGCTGGTCGTCGCTGCGGTGCAGGTCGCGCACCACTTCGGCAATCGCCAGCAGGTCGCCGGAATTGATCTTCTGCTCATATTCCTGCGCGCGGCGCGACCACATGGCACGCTTCACACGGGCCTTCCCCTTGAGGGTTGCCAGCGCCTTGTTCACAAGCTCCGGCGAGGAAAGCGAACGCATGCCCACGGTTGCCGCCTTGTGGGTCGGCACACGCAGGGTCATCTTCTCTTTCTCGAAGGAAATGACGAAAAGCTCCAGCTTCAGACCCGCAATTTCCTGCTCTTCGATCGAGACGATCTGTCCTACGCCATGCGCGGGATAGACGACATATTCATCGGGACGAAACTCGGATTTCTTCGCTTTGGACATTCACATATTCCCCTTCTGGCCCCGCGCGGCACGCAAAAGACCGACAGGAAAAGTGTTTTCCTGCAGATCCCTGAGATTAGGCGACAAAAAAACGGCAGTTGGCAGCACTGCCGATCCGAGGCGATTACTTCGTCCTGATTCTATATCACAAAAACGCCACGAATCAAAGCGCCTTGGCACTAGGCACTGTCACAAATTCGCGCTTTCGCATGAGTTTGCCGCTGAATTTTGTGCACGGACCGTCTGGCGCGGACTGGGCAGGCTCAGCCGCCCTCGCCCGGTGCTTCGGAGAAATATTTCTCGCGCTTGCCGGTTTCACCGTCACGGTCCGCCGCGTCCGGCAGCGGGTCTTTCTTGGTGATGATGACCGGCCATTTCTCGGAATACTTGCGGTTGAACTCGACCCATTCTTCCATATCCGGCTCGGTATCGGGGCGGATGGCGTCGGCGGGACATTCGGGTTCGCACACGCCGCAATCGATACATTCATCCGGGTGGATGACCAGCATGTTCTCGCCTTCATAGAAGCAATCGACCGGACAAACCTCGACGCAATCGGTGTATTTGCAGGCGATACAGTTGTCGATCACGACATAGGTCATTGCAGGCGTCCTTGACAGTTTCAGCGGCGTCGCAGGGGACATAATCCAGCCCTTGCGATCAATCAAGCGCCTCTGGTGCCACAGGGGGAAATCTGCGGCGGTCGCGCTTGTCGGGCTTGCCCCCTGCCACGGGAACAGGCCGCGAAAGATCCGGCGGGGGTGGGGGTGGCGAGAGGTCTTCATACAGCGCGCGGGCTTCGGGGGCGGGGCCGCGGCGCGGGCCCAGGGCGAGGTAGCGCGCGACCACGACGCGCGTGCCCAGCGCGAAGGTCAGCACATCGCCCGGCCCCACGCCGTAGGCGGGTTTGGCGATGCGCTGGCCATTGACGCGCACGCCTGCGGTTTCGATCAATTTGGCCGCCAGCGAGCGCGATTTCACGAATCGCGCCTGCCAGAGCCATTTGTCGAGCCGCAGCGTCGGGCGCGCGTCACTCACGCGCTCACCCCTTGAGTTTCAGCCCCATCAGCGCCGCTGCAAAGGGATTGTCCGGGTCGATCTTGTCGGATTTGCGCGCGGGAGCGGCAGAGAATTCGCGCTGTGGTTCCGGCTTGCGGTCCTTGGGCTTGCCGGTTTTCGGCTTGCCGCCCTTGCGGCGGTCGCCGTCGTTACGCCCCTCGCTGCGTTTCTCGCGCGGGCGGGCGGCGTCGGGGCGGGCGTCGGGTTTGCGTTCGGGGCGGGTGTCACGGCGCGGGCGCGGGGCCCAGGTGAAGGTGAAATAAACGTCCATCACCTCTTCGGCGGGGACCTCTGTTACCGGGGCGTCCTCGGTGGCGGTATCGCCAGCGGCAACGGGTTCTGCAGGCGCATCAGCCGGAGTATCGGGGGCCGTGGCTTCGGGGGCCGCGGCTTCGGGGGCGGCGTCTGGCTTGGCCTTCGCGCGTTCGCCGCGCTCGGCCTTGTAGCCCAGCCCCTCCATCAGATCGGCGAATTGCTCGAGCGTGGTGCCAGTGATCGAGAGCATGTCGGGCTTGGCTTCAAACCCTGCGCGGCTGTCACAGGCGCGCAGGAAATCGGCCAGACGTTCCAGCATGTCGATGCGGATCGCGCGCGCGCCTGCAGGGCGGTAGCCTGCCATCAGGTAGTGATCTGTGGGCACTTCCACGATATGCGGGATTGTCACCAGACCCGGCGGCGGGCTTTCGGGGAAGGTGTCCAGCCCTTCGGCCAGCGAGCGCAGCACCAGCCGCAAGCGCGTCGGCGCGGGTTTCAGGAGCAGCGGCAGGAAGATCGTGTATTGCCCGAAGCGCACGCCATGCTTGCGCAGCATGCCGCGCCCGTCCTGATCAAGCGCCTTGATGTCATTGGCGATCTTCTCGCGCGGGATCACGCCCATCGCTTCAACCAGTTGGAACGCCACACCGCGCGCAAGGCCCGAGAGGGTTTCGTCGCGAGTCAGGTTCATCAGCGGTTCAAACAGGGCGGCAATCTTGCGGTCGATGAAATGCTGCAACCGGCGGCGGACCTTTTCGGTCACGTCATGGCCGGCCTCGTCATCGACAAAGGCCGCGACCTGTGGCCGCAGGGCATCGTCGCCCTTGACCAGTTTGCCGACAGCGGTCGTGCCCCAGAGCAGCCCGCCCTGTTCGGTAAACTCGAACTCGGTATCGGGGGCGTTGTAGAACTTGTCCGCGCGCAGATGGAAGAGCGGGGTCAGGGCTGCAAGCGACGCCTGCCGCAGGGTTTTCGCCTCATCCGCGCTGGCGGTCTGGTCGGGGCGGAAGCGGAAGCCTTCCAGTCGCCCGATCAATTCGCCCTCGACGGTTACTTCGCCGTTGTCATTAACCTCAGCCACAAGGCTCTCCTTCTGCTTCAACCGGCGCAACAGCACGCTTGTGCGCCGATCAACAAATCTCTGGGTCAGGCGTTCGTGCAACGCATCTGACAGGCGGTCTTCTACAGCGCGCGTGGCCTCGCGCCAATGGTTTTCATCATCGACCCAAGCCTTGCGCTGCGCGATATACGTCCATGTGCGGATATAGGCCAGACGTTTCGACAAAGTGTCGATATCGCCATCCGTTCGGTCAATACGCTGGATGTTGCGGCCCAGCCAATCGGCATCGATCCGCCCGTCCCCGTGCAGGAAGTCGAAGACCCGGCCCAGAAGCCCCGCATGTTCGGCGCTGGATATGCCGCGGAAATCCGGCACGCGGCAGATATCCCACAGAAGTTTCAGGTCGCGCGGGTGGGTCAGGCGGTCGCGGATCTCGGGCTGGGCGGTCAGGGTTTTCAGCGCCAGCACGTCATCGGCATCGCGGGCGCGCGTCAGCCAGTCGTTATTCGTGTGGCTCTCCAGCGAGGCGATCAGCCGCTCTGGCGTGCCGAATTCCAGCCGCGCATTGCGCCAGTTGAGTTTGCGCACAGGCAGGAACTGGTGATTCTCGATGGCGGTGATCACCTCGTCAGGCAGGGGCGAGGCCTCGCCCGTCACGCCAAAGCTGCCGTCATTCTGGTAGCGCCCTGCCCGGCCCGCGATCTGCGCCAGTTCATCGGGTTGCAGGGGGCGCATGCGGCGGCCATCGAATTTGCGCGTGGCGGAGAAGGCCACATGCTTGATGTCGAGATTGAGCCCCATACCGATGGCGTCGGTCGCGACCAGATAATCCACATCGCCATTCTGATAGAGATCGACCTGTGCGTTGCGGGTGCGCGGCGAGAGCGCGCCCATGACGACCGCGCAGCCGCCTTTCTGGCGGCGGATCAATTCCGCAATCGCATACACATTTTCAACACTGAACCCCACAATTGCGCTGCGTGCGGGCATACGGCTGATCTTTTTCGAACCTGTATAGCTGAGTTGCGACATGCGCTCGCGGCGCTGGAACTGCACACCCGGCACCAGTGCTGCAATCGCGCTGCGCATTGTGTCCGACCCCATGAACAGCGTCTCATGCAACCCGCGCGCCGACAGCAGGCGGTCGGTGAAAACATGGCCGCGATCGGGGTCGGCGCAAAGCTGGATTTCATCAATCGCCACGAAATCGGCACCGATTTCGAGCGGCATCGCTTCGACCGTGCAGACCCAGTATTGGGTGCGGTCGGGCACGATGCGCTCTTCGCCCGTGACCAGCGCCACGCAATCGGGGCCACGGAGCGCGCGGATAAGGTCATAGACTTCGCGCGCAAGCAGGCGTAGCGGCAGGCCAATGACCCCGGTGCGATGGGCCAGCATACGTTCGATGGCGTAATGTGTCTTGCCGGTATTGGTCGGCCCCAGCACCGCGACGGCCCGCGACTGCGCGCGCATGTTCATCCGCCCATTCCCTTTTGCCGCGCGACTACAGCGCCGTGCCGTCCAGCCGTTTGTCCAGCCGGTCGAGGGCGGTTTTTACGTCAGCCCGGTGCGGATGTATAGTCGCTGCGGCGCGATAGGCCGCGCGCGCGCGCTCGAAGTCGCGCAGATCCTCGAAAATCCGGCCCAAGCCCGCAAGCGCCGAGAAATGGTCGGGATTATAGGCAAGTGTCGCGCGCAGATCATCGAGAGCGCGGCCAAGTTTGCCATCCATGAACCATGCGGTCGCGCGGGCGTGATAGCCTTCGGCAAATTCGGGGGCATGGTCGATCAGGGCGGTGAAATGTTCCAGCGCCTGTGCGGTCTGGCCATTGCGCATCGCCTCGCGCCCACGTTGCAACAGCAGATCGGCACTGGCCGAACCGGAACGCGACCATGCGCGGGTGATCTGGCGTTCCAGTCGCTGCCAGCCGTCCTGATCGGGTTTTTGCAACTCTGCCAGCAGCGCCGACACATCGTTGGTGTCACCTGTATCAGAGGCCATGACCGGCATGGCCAGCAAAAAGCCGGTCAGTGCCGCAACGACAGGATTGAGTTTGTTGATCCGACGACCCATAGGTGCAAGTGTAGCGCATCGGCTGCGCAAATCCATATGCGCGGCATCACAAAACAGTAAATCCACGGAGAGATATATGAGCGACGTTCTGAACAAAGCCATCGAGGCGCTGTCGAACCGGATGCCGAATGGCTTTGACGGCACCGCGAAATTCGACATCAAGGGCGAAGGCTGCATCATGGTCGATGAAAATGGCGTGCGGGAAGGCGATGAAGAGGCCGATGTGACCATGATCGCCAGTGCCGAAACCTTTCAGGGCATCATCGAGGGCGATGTGAACCCGACGATGGCGTTCATGTCGGGCAAGCTGAAGATCGAGGGCAATATGGGCATGGCGATGAAGCTCGGCTCTGCGCTGAGCTGATGACTGCGCCTGCGCCGTTTTTTGCGGATATAGCCGATGCGCCCCCGCCTGCGGGGGTGTTTTGGGTTCACGCGGCGGACGGGGCGCGGCTGCGTGTCGCGCATTGGCCGGTCGGCGCGCGGGGGCTGGTCGCGATCTTTCCCGGCCGGACCGAAGTGATCGAGAAATATGGCCGGGTGATCCGCGAACTGGCGCAGGCGGGCTATGGCGCGGCGGTGATCGACTGGCGCGGTCAGGGGCTGTCGGACCGCCCATCGGGGCTGCCGCTGCGCGGCCATGTCGGGGATTTCGCGGAATATCAGCAGGATGTCGCCGCGTACCGCGCAGTGCTGGATCAGGTGGAGGGCGATGCGACCCCGCGCTATGTGCTGGCGCATAGCATGGGCGGTTGCATCGCCTTGCGCGCGCTGATCAGCGGGTTTCCCGCCCGCGCCTGTGCTTTCAGCGCGCCGATGTGGGGGTTGCCGGTGGGCAAGGCGCTGGCGCAGGCGGTGCGGCTGGCAACCTCGACGCTGGGGCTGGCAGGGGGCGATCTGCGCGAGATACCGGGGGCGGGGATCAAATTCCGGCTGTGGGAAAACCCGTTCGATGACAATGAGTTGACGCGCGATCTTGAGACATATTCCTGGATGCAGCAGCAGGTCCAGACCCATGCGGCCCTGCGTCTGGGTGCGCCAAGTCTGCGCTGGCTGACAGCGGCTTTGGCCGAGACACGGGCGCTGGCCGGTTTGCCCGCGCCCGATCTGCCCGCGTTTTGCGGGTTGGGCACGCGGGAGCTTCTGGTCTCGCCCGAAGCGATCGAGACGCGCATGGCGGCATGGCCAGAGGGCACGCTTGCGATCTATGATGGCGCACTGCATGAATTGCTGATGGAAACGCCCGCGACGCGCACGGATTTCCTGCGACAGACGCTGGCCCTGTTTAAAGCAAATTGAGGACGCGATGAGCATCACGATTTACGGCATCAAGACCTGTGACACTTGCCGCAAGGCTACCAAGGCGCTGCCGGACGCCACATTTCGCGACATTCGGGCCGACCCGCTGACTGCAGAGGAACGCGCCGAATTTCTGGCCCGCTTCGGCGATGCGCTGGTCAATCGCGCCTCGACGACATGGCGCGGGCTGTCCGAGGACGAACGCCAGGCCACGCCGGACACGCTACTGACCGCGCATCCAAGCCTGATGAAACGCCCGGTGATCCGCGCGGGGGATGTGCTGTATCTGGGGTGGAAGGCCGATGTGCAATCGGCCCTCGGGGTGGTGTGAGGCGGCGTTCAGAGCAATCTGAGATCGCTGGCCGATTCCCGACCGTCGCGCCCGGCGCGCAATTCATAGGCGATCTTCTGATCATCGGCGAGACCGGTCAGCCCGGCGCGCTCGACAGCCGAAATATGCACGAACACATCCTTGCCACCGCCTTCGGGGGCAATGAAACCATAACCTTTGGTGGTGTTGAACCATTTCACGGTGCCTGTCGGCATCGGTCTTCTCCTCGTTTGTCCACCCCTTGGCGGTATTGCCTTGGGACCGTTCAGCCAGGTCTTCCTTGGCCGGCTGTCAAACAGAGGCGGTCGTAGAAAGTCTGTCATCACTGGAGAAGATTTTGCCAGAGACCGGTTAAAACGCAAGAGTTTTGCTTATATGGGTCAGGCCGGGCGGGGGACTGCCTAAAATTGAGAAAGGATGACCGAGACATGCGCAACGCGGCCCTGACCCTTGGACTGATCGGCGGATTGTGGGGCATGATCGTCGGGTTTTTCAGCTTCGGCTATACGGATCTGCTGATTCGCTACCCGGATCTGGCCGAATTTACCGGGGGCGTGGCGAATATGGGGCTGATCCGCGCGATGAGCCTGATTGCGCCGGTTCTGGCGATTGCGGGCGCGTCCATGGCGCGGTCGGTCAATCTGGTGGGCGGCGCGTTACTGCTGGCATCGAGCGCGGGCATGTATGTGACCTTTGGCTTCGGGGTGTTCACCATGTTCCCGATTGCGATGTGCGCGCTGGCCGGGGTGCTGGCACTGGCCGCGCGGCAACCTGATCCGCACTAAGGACTTGACTTTTCGGGCGTATGGCCCCATCTGCACCACAACCACAGCCATGCCGCGTGAGCATTTCTTTCGCTGTGGTCAGGGCACCCGCCCGCAATTTGCTTCCCGACATCACGCGTGGGGGGCGGCGCATGTAACGATGTGCCCCCAAACCCGCCCCGGCATCTGCTCGGGGCCAATCGCCTGTTTGTGCGGGCAGTATAAGGACTGAAAGTGACTGATTTTACCATGTTCGGGCTGAAACCCGTTCTGATGACCGGGCTTGAGACACAAGGTTTCAAGGCCCCTACCCCCATCCAATCGCGCGCGATCCCTGTGATCATGGATGGCCGCGACATTCTGGGTCTGGCCCAGACCGGCACCGGCAAGACGCTGGCCTTTGGCCTGCCGATCATGCACAACCTGCTGAGCGCGGGCCGCCCGGCCCCCAAGACCACGCAGGCGCTGATCCTGGCCCCCACGCGCGAGCTGGTGACGCAGATCGCGACCACGCTGGACGGTTTCGCGCGCAAGACGCCGCTGAAAGTGCAGCGTGTGGTTGGCGGTGCAGGGATGCAGCCGCAAATTCAGAAACTGGCCAAGGGCTGCGATATTCTGGTGGCGACACCGGGGCGGCTGCTGGACCTCTTGGAACGCCGCGCGCTGACGCTCTCGGAAACGCAGATGCTGGTGCTGGATGAGGCTGACCAGATGCTGGATCTGGGCTTCATCCATGCGCTGCGCAAGATCGCGGGTCTGCTGCCGAAAGAGCGCCAGACGATGATGTTCTCGGCGACGATGAACAAGCAGATGAACGAGATCGCCAGCGCCTATCTGGACCGCCCCGAGCGGATTCAGGTCGATGCACCCGGCAAGCCTGCCGACAAGATCGACCAGTCGGTGCATTTCGTCAGCCAGGGCGACAAGGCCAAGCTGCTGGAGGGCTATCTGAAAGAGCACCCCGAAGAACTGGCACTGGTTTTCGCGCGCACCAAACACGGGGCCGAGAAGCTGATGAAACTGCTGACCGGCTGGGGGATCGAGGCAGGCTCGATCCACGGCAACAAATCGCAGGGCCAGCGCGAGCGCACGCTTCAGTCCTTCCGCGAGGGCAAGCTGAAAGTGCTGGTCGCAACCGACGTGGCCGCACGCGGGATCGACATTCCCGATGTGCGCCATGTCTATAATTTCGAGCTGCCCGAAGTGCCGGAGAACTATGTCCACCGGATCGGTCGGACTGCGCGCGCAGGCGCGTCGGGCCGCGCGATTGCATTTTGTGCGCCTGCGGAAGTGGGTGATCTGCGCGCCATCGAGCGACTGATGAAGCGTGACCTGAGCGTTGCCGGTGGCACGCCCTGGCCGGATGATATGGCTGTGGCCGCGCGGGCGCTCGCGCGCAAGAAAGGCCCCGGTCGGGGTGGTTCTGCGCGCCCTGCCTCGGAGGGGCAACGTCCGGGTCGCGCGAAGCCTGCGGGCAAGCCGGGAGGGCCGCGCAAGAGCTTTGGCAAGCCCGGTGGCGGGCGCGAACGCGCACGTCACACGGCCTGACCATGAAAAAGGGCGCCCCCGCGGGCGCCCTTTCTTTATCTCGGGGAAGGCCGGGGCGCTGCCCCGGACCCCGGAGTATTGGTAGCAAGATGAAACAGCTTGGCTCTACTCTGCCGCAACCGGGCTTTCCGCCGCTTCCACCCGCACGGCTGCGAATTTGAATTCGGGGATCTTGCCGTAAGGGTCCAGCGCCGGGTTGGTCAGGATATTGGCGGCCGCTTCGACAAAGGCGAAGGGCAGGAACACCATATCGGGGCTGACCGCGCGATCGGCGCGCGCCATGACCGTGATCGTGCCGCGCCGCGTGGAGAGCCGCACCATCCCGCCCGGCTCCACGCCAAGGCGGCGCAGGGTGGACGGGTGCAGCGAGCAATTCGCCTCTGGCTCGACCGCATCGAGGACGCTGGCGCGGCGGGTCATTGCGCCTGTGTGCCAATGCTCCAACTGCCGCCCTGTGGTCAGGACCATCGGATAGTCCGCATCGGGCAATTCATCGGGCGCGATGACTTTCGCGGGCGCGAAACGGGCGCGGCCATTCTCGCGCGGGAAGGCATCGGCGAAGACGATGGGCTGGCCGGGATCGTCTGGCGTGAGCGAGGGATAGGTGACAGCGCCCTCACGTTCCAGCCGCTCCCATGTGATATTGTCGAGGCTTTTCATCCCCAGCTTCATCTCGGCAAAAACCTGTGACGGGTGGGTGAAACCCCAGTCGAGGCCAAGGCGGCGGGCGAGCTCCACCGTGATCGCCCAATCCTCGCGCGCCTGACCGGGGGGCGGCACGGCGGGGCGGCCCATCTGGACCTGCCGGTTGGTATTGGTGACGGTGCCCGATTTCTCGTAGAAGGCGGCGGCGGGCAGGATCACATCGGCGTAATTCGCCGTTTCCGTAAGAAAGATGTCCTGCACCACGAGGTGATCGAGCTTCGCCAGCGCCTCGCGCGCATGGGTCACATCAGGGTCGGACATGGCCGGGTTTTCGCCAAGGATATACATGCCCTTGATCTGGCCTGCATGCACCGCATCTAGGATTTCGGTGACGGTCAGCCCTTTTTGCGGGTCAATCTCTGCCCCCCAGATTGCGCTGAAACGATCACGCGAACTATCCGCTGCAACGCTTTGATAATCCGGCAGGAACATCGGGATCAGCCCGGCATCGGACGCGCCCTGCACATTGTTCTGACCGCGCAGCGGATGCAGCCCGGTACCGGGGCGGCCCACCTGCCCGCACATCAGCGCGAGGCTGATCAGGCAGCGCGAATTGTCGGTCCCGTGAATATGCTGGCTGACGCCCATGCCCCAGAAGATCATCCCCGCTTTCGCGCCTGCGAAATCTCGCGCGACGGCGCGCAAGGTGTCCGCGTCAATGCCGCAGATCGGGGCCATTTTCTCGGGCGCATAATCGGCCAGATGGGCGCGCATCGCGTCCCAGTTCTCGGTCATGGCCTGAATATACTGGGTGTCGAACAGCCCCTCTTCGACGATCACATGCATGATCGCGTTCAGCATGGACACATCGCCACCGGGCTTGAATTGCAGCATATGGGTCGCAAACCGCTTGAGCGCCTGCCCGCGCGGGTCCATCACGATCAGCTTGCCGCCGCGCTTGGTGAATTGCTTGAAATAGGTCGCGGCGACCGGATGGTTCTCGATCGGATTGGCACCAATGACAATCGCCACATCTGCATGCTCGATCTGGTTGAAGGTCGCGGTCACAGCCCCCGATCCGACATTCTCCATCAACGCCGCGACCGAGGACGCATGACACAGCCGCGTGCAATGGTCGACATTGTTATGCCCGAACCCTTCGCGGATAAGTCGTTGAAACAGATAGGCTTCCTCATTGCTGCATTTGGCGCTGCCGAAGCCCGCGACCGACTTGCCGCCATGGGTATCACGCAAGCCCCCAAGCCCTTTGGCGGCGGCGTCGAGCGCTTCTTCCCATGTCGCCTCGCGGAACACCTCGGCCCAGTTGCCGGGGTCCACATTCAGCCCCTTCTGCGCCCCTTCGCGCCGGATCAGCGGCACGTTCAGGCGGTGGGGGTGGTGGATATAGTCGAAGCCAAAGCGCCCCTTGACGCAAAGCCGCCCTTCGTTGGCGGGGCCGTTGATCCCTTCGACATAGACAACCTTGTCGTTCTTCACCTTCAGGCTGACCTGACAGCCCACCCCGCAAAACGGGCAGACCGAGGTCACTTCGCGGTCGATATCGCGGCTGTCGCCCTGTTGCGCCTCATCCATCACACTTGCGGGCATCAGCGCACCCGTGGGGCAAGCCTGCACACATTCGCCGCAGGCCACACAGGAACTCTCGCCCATCGGATCGTCGAAATCAAAGACCGGATAGGCGTCATGCCCGCGCCCGGCCATGCCGATCACGTCATTCACCTGCACTTCGCGGCAGGCGCGCACGCACAGGCCACACTGAATACAGGCATCCAGATTGACGCGCATCGCCACATGGCTGTCATCCAGAAGCGGGATGCGCTCGGCTTCCAGCGTTGGATAGCGGCTTTCGCTGATACCATTCGCCTCGGCCATGTCCCAAAGTTGGCTGGAGCGGTCATGCGCGACCTCGCGCTCGGGTTGGTCGGCCAGCAGAAGTTCGATCACGGCCTTGCGCGCGGTCTTGGCGCGGGTCGTGTCGGTATGCACGACCATGCCATCCACAGGTTCGCGGATGCAGGACGCGGCCAGCGTGCGCTCGCCCTCGATTTCCACCATACAGGCGCGGCAATTCCCGTCAGGGCGGTAGCCAGGCGCAGGTTTGTGGCACAGATGCGGGATCACCAGCCCGCGCCCATGGGCGATTTCCCAGATCGTCTGGCCGGGTTTGGCGGTGACTTCGCGACCGTCAAGCGTGAATGTGACCATGGCTCAGATCTCCTGCGGGAAATGTTTCATGACAAGGCGGATCGGGTTCGGGGCTGCCTGCCCCAGCCCGCAGATGGACGCGTCCTGCATCACCGTGCACAACTCCTCCAGCAGCGGCTGGTCCCAGCGGTCCGCCTGCATCAGCTTCACGGCCTTTTCGCAGCCCGCGCGGCAAGGGGTGCATTGGCCGCAGCTTTCATCTTCGAAAAACCGCAGCATGTTCAGTGCGGCATCGCGCGCGCTGTCGTGATCCGACAACACCACGACAGCGGCTGACCCGATGAAGGTGCCATGCGGCTGCAACGTGTCGAAATCGAGCGGAGTGTCGTCCATGCTGGCAGGCAACAGACCCGAAGACGGACCGCCCGGCTGATAGGCCTTGAGCACATGCCCCTCGGCCATACCACCCGCAGCTTCGATCACATCGCGGATCGTGGACCCGGCAGGCAGCAGATAGACACCGGGTTTCGCCACCCGGCCCGACACCGAATAGGAGCGCAGCCCTTTGCGGCCATTGAGTTCCACATCGGACAGGATTTGCGGCCCTTCGCGGCAGATACGCGCCACCCAATGCAGGGTTTCTACATTATGCACCAGCGTCGGGCGGCCAAAGATGCCCACCTGCGCAACGTAAGGGGGACGGTGACGCGGCAAGCCGCGCTTGCCCTCGATCGATTCGATCATCGCCGATTCCTCGCCGCAGATATAGGCCCCGGCCCCACGGCGCAGATCGATATAACCCGGCGCGACGATGTCTGCGGCTTCCAGCGCGGCAATCTCGGTAGCGAGAATCTCCAGCACCGCCGGATATTCGTCGCGCATGTAGATGTAGCAGCGCGCCGCCTCGACTGCCCAGGCGGCGATCAACATCCCCTCTAGCATCAGATGGGGCATGCGCTCCAGATAGTAGCGGTCCTTGAAGGTGCCGGGTTCGCCCTCATCCCCGTTCACCGCCAGATAGCGCGGCCCCTCGGCAGCCCGCACGAAACCCCATTTCTTGCCGGACGGGAAGCCAGCCCCCCCAAGCCCGCGCAGGCCAGAGGCAAGCACCTTTTCCTGCACCGCCTCCCAGTCACCCCCCGCGCGCAAATCAGTGAGCGCCGCATAGCCGCCCTCGCCGCGATAGGCTTCAAACGTCTGATATTCGGGCAGATGCACATGCGTGTCACCCGCCGCAATCGCCGCTTCGACCTTTTCAGGCGTGGCATGGTCGATATGATTGTGCCCCAGTTCCAGCACCGGCGCCGTGTCGCACCGCCCCATGCAGGGCGCGCGCAAGACCCGCACCTGTGCCGGGTCCATGCCAGAGGACAGCGCGTCATAAAGCGCCTCTGATCCCGCCAATTCGCAAGACAGCGAATCGCAAACCCGGATCGTCAGCGCAGGCGGCGGGGTCTCGCCTTCCTTCACCAGATCGAAATGCGCGTAGAACGACGCCACTTCCCAGATTTCGGCCATCGACAGCCGCATCTCATGGGCCAGCGCGCGCAGATGGCGCGCCGACAGGTGGCCATATTCATCCTGAATGAGATGCAGGAATTCGATCAGCAGATCGCGGTTGCGGGGCCGGTCCGCCAGCAGCGCCTGCACATCGGACAGCGCACCATCCTCATATTGCCGCCCCTTGGGGGTGCTGCGCCCCTTGCCGCGCCCGGATTTCCATACGCCCTTGCCGCTTGCCTGATCGAGTGCCATGCGCGCTCACCTTTCGCTTGCCTGACCCAGCCCTGCCAAAGCGCACGCATGCAATCAATATGGAATATCCGTCATTCGATAGTTTTTATCTATCTTCATCTTGCCAAAAAATACTCGCAGGGGTGAATTGCGCCGCAGGCGCAAGAGGGGGCGGCAGCCCCCTTGCGCCCTCTCAGAATGGCACAGGTGCTGAGATCGTCAGCCCCTTGCCCCCGTCCGGGTGGCGCAGGCGCAGGCTTTGTGCGTGCAGCATCAGGCGCGGGTGGTCCAGCGCCGCACCCGTCGCATACAGCGGATCGCCCAGGATCGGATGGCCCATCGCCAGCATATGCACCCGCAACTGATGGCTGCGCCCCGTCTCTGGCATCAGCCGCAGGCGCGAGCCCCCCTCCTCATGCCGGATCAGCGCCCAATCGGTCTGCGCGGGCCGCCCGGTCTCGTGGCAGACCATCTGGCGCGGGCGGTTCGGCCAGTCCACAGTCAGCGGCAGATCCACCCGCCCCTCGCGCCCCGCGACCTGCCCGGCCACGCGGGCGATATAGGTCTTGCGGGTCTGGCGTTTTTCGAATTGCAGGCCCAGATGGCGCTGCGCATGGGGGCTGCGGGCAAAGACCATCACGCCCGATGTGTCCAGATCCAGCCGGTGCACCAGCAGGATTTCGGGAAAGACCGCGCGCAGCCGCGCGATCATGCAATCGGTCATGTGATCGCCCTTGCCCGGCACCGAGAGAAGCCCCGAGGGTTTGTCCACGAAAACCAGTTCATGGTCTTCATGCAGGATCACCGGATCGCCTGCGGGCGGAGCATAGACAAAAGCGGTCATCGAAAGTCACGCCGTGAAGCTTGCTGCGCCGGGATATATGCAAGCTGCCCGGTCACAGGGGCCGCTGCACCTGCTGCATCTTCGCATTGATTTCTGGGTCGTCATGGTGCAGCTCATAGCTCTGCACGCCCGGAAGCTCTGCGAAATCGCGCATCAGCACCTGCGGGAACAAGGTGCCGCCGATGCTGGCGAAGCCGGGCAGTTGCCGCAACAGCGCCGCGGTTGCGGCCGCACAGCGTGCAGGCGGCACAGGGCCGGCCTGCAGCGCCAGTGCCTTTGCCTGTTCGGCAATGTCCGGGGTGACGATCAGCCGTTGCACCACGGCGTAATGCGAGGGGCGCACATGGCTGATGTAAAAGGACGCGCCCGCTGCCGGGGTCATGCCGAAATGCACGTCATTGCGTTCGGGGATCGTGTCCAGTTTCCAGCTTCCCGCCGGGTCGAACAGCACCCGTTCGGATCCGTTGATGAAGAGCGCCGTGTGATCGCCACGCTTGGTGGCGTAGTTCATGATCGTGACCAGCGTCAGTTCCGCCTGACCACCATGCTGGTAGCGCGCGGCCTGAACAGCGTCGTCACTGGCCCAGATGCGCTGGCCACAGGCTGACAGCACAAGCAGGGCTGCCAGCGCGATGACAGGCAGAAAGGCCCGGAACAGGGCCGGGTCACGGGAAAGACGTGTCATGAAGACACCCTTGTTATGAGAAATCAGCCCGGATCAGGCGTTGACGAGCGCGACGAAGACAAGGATCCCGATGCTGATGCCCGCGCCCCAGACGACCCAGCGGACGAAGCCGTCAAAGGTTTTTTCCTGTTCGCGGGTATCCATCGAACCATGCTTGTGTTCTGCCATGACTGGCCTCCTGTTCTCGCGGTGTCTGCCTTTCCGATAGCCGATCTTTCCGGGCCTGTCACCCCTGCTTTGACCGGCCAGACCGGGTCAGATTGCCTGCCAGAGCCAGACCCCGTCCGGCCCCGCGCGGCGGCTTGCCTGTCCCTGCGCGACAAGGTGGTTGAGATGCGCCAGTGATTCAACGAGTGCCAGCCCGTAGGTATCTTCGGTGATCGCGCGCTTGAAAAGCGGGGCGAAACACTCGGAGGCGCGGCGCGGCTCGATCAGATGGTCCACCAGCCGCCGTAGCGCGCCGTGGTGATTCTCGATCTTCTGGTGCAGCCGCAGCGGCAGGCCGGTAAAGGGCAGCTTGTGGCCGGGCAGGACCAGATGATCCTCGCGCGCGATCTGCTGGAAGCGCGCGCAGCTTGCCAGCCATTCGGCCACCGGATCGGCCTCTGGCTCGGTCGCATAGACGCCGAGATTGGGCGAGATGCCGGGCAGAAGCTGGTCCGCGCCCAGCACCAGCGGGCAGTCGCGGCTCCAGAGTGTGACCTGATCGGGCGCGTGTCCCTGCCCCAGAAGCACATCCCAGTCGCGCCCGGCGGCGCGGATCACGCCACCCTCTTCCAGCCGGTGAAAGCCCAGCGGCAGGGGAGCCACCACATCGCAGAAATTAAACGGGCGGCTGGCCGCGCGGCTGGCGAAAAGCTCTGCATCCATGCCCGCGCGGCGCCAGAATTCGAGCGTTTCCGGCAAGGGGGTTTCCTGTGCATCAAGCACCAGCATCCGCGCAAACAGCCATGCCGTGCGGCTGGTCCAGAGGCTTGCGCCGCCTGCCTGAAACCAGCCTGCAAGGCCGATATGATCCGGGTGGTGGTGGCTGGCAATCACCCGGCCCACCGGTTTGCCGCGCAACGGCCCGGCCAGCAGTTTGGCCCAGATGCCGCGCGTGCGGGTCTTGTCCAGCCCGGTGTCGAAGATCGTCCAGTGATCGCCCTCGTCCAGCGCATAGACATTGACATGATCCAGCGCCATCGGCAGCGGCAGGCGTGCCCAGAGCACGCCTTCGGCGATTTCGGTGACGCAGCCCTCGTCGGGCGGTGTCTGATGCGGGTAGCGCAGGCCCAAGGGCATATCCTTCACGCGGCCAGATCCTCGTCCGAGAGGGCATACAACCCCTCTGCCCCCGCGCGCAAGGCCGCAAGGCAGGCGGCGTGGTCGGGCAGGATGCGGCTGATGAAGACCTGCGCCAGTGCCAGCCGCGCGCCACCTTCGGCTTGCGCGGCTTTCAGGTGGTAATGCGCGCCCAGCACGCGGGCGAAGGCGCGCAGATAGGCGGTGCCGCCTGCGAAACGGTCGTTCATCTCTTGCGCGATCAGCCATTCGGTCGCTTCGCGCAGCGATTCGGCGGCCTGCCAGACGGGTTCGGCCAGATCGGGCAGGTCGGCGCGGGCGGCTTCGGCCCCGTCCTCGATTTCCTGCAACAGACGGAAGGCGGCCTCGCCCCCGTCCATCATCTTGCGGCCCACCAGATCCATCGCCTGAATCCCGTTGGTGCCCTCATAGATCGTGGTCACGCGCACATCGCGCAGATATTGCGCGGCCCCGGTCTCCTCGATGAAGCCCATGCCGCCATGCACCTGAATCCCAGTGCCTGCAACATCGACCCCGATATCGGTGCCATGCGCCTTGGTGATGGGGGTCATAAGGGCGGCGCGCGCGGCCCATTCCTCGGACCCGGTGGCGGTGGCCATGTCGATGGCGGCGGAGTTCGCGAGCGCGATCGCGCGGATGGCGAAAATCTCGGCCTTCATCTGCGCGAGCATGCGGCGCACATCGGCATGGTCGATGATCGCGCCTGTCCCGCTGAGCGGCGTGCGCCCCTGCTGGCGGTCGAGCGAATAGGCCAGCGCGTGCTGATAGGCCCCTTCGGCCACGCCGATACCCTGCACGCCGACGCCGACACGGGCATTGTTCATCATGGTGAACATCGCGGCCATCCCCTTGTGCGCCTGCCCCACCAGCCAGCCGGTCGCGTGGTCATATTCCATGACCGCCGTGGGCGAGCCATGCAGGCCCAGCTTGTGTTCGAGCGAGATCGCGCGCACGCCGTTGCGGGTGCCGGGGGTGCCATCTGCGTCGGGAATGAATTTCGGCACCATGAAGAGCGAGATGCCGCGCGTCCCCGCGCCCCCGTCGGGCAGGCGGGCGAGGACCAGATGGCAGACATTTTCGGTGAAATCATTGTCGCCATAGCTGATATAGATCTTCTGGCCGGTGATGGCATAGCTGCCGTCGCCATTGGGTTCGGCCTTGGTGCGCAGCGCGCCCACATCACTGCCCGCCTGCGGCTCTGTCAGGTTCATCGTGCCGATCCATTCCCCGGCGATCAGTTTCGGCAGATAGAGCGCCTTGATCTCGTCGCTGGCATGATGCTCCAGCGCCTCGATCTGGCCCTGCGCCATCAGGGGCGCGATCTGCAGCGAGAGGCAGGCAGAGGCCATCATCTCGTTGACGACTGTCGCCAGCGTCTGCGGCAGGCCAAGCCCGCCATAGGCCGGGTCCGAGGCGATGCCGGTCCAGCCGCCGGTCGCAATCGCGCGGAACGCCTCGGCAAAGCCCGGCGGGGTGCGCACCACGCCGTTTTCCAGCCGCGCGGGGTTCAGATCGCCCACACGCTGCAAGGGGGCCATCACATCCTCGCACAGTCGCGCCGCTTCCGTCAGGATGGCTTGCGTCGTATCGGGCGTGGCCTCGGTGAAGCGGTCGGTCGCGCGGACCTGATCGAAGCCCACGATCTGATCGAGCAGGAAGGTGACATCACGAAGGGGGGCGCGATAGGGCATGGGCAGGCTCCGTCTGGGTCAGGGCATGCGTTGTCTTGGCAAGTCGGGCGCGAGGGCCTAAAGACAGCGCGATGCCCGGACCATAGCGGCTTTGGGCGCAGGGCTGAACAGAAACGCGGCGTCACGACATGAGCGATATACCGGAAATCCTGCCGCCCTCGGAGGAGGGGATCGCGCGCGCTGCGGCGGCTCTGGCGGCGGGGGCGCTGGTCGCGATGCCCACGGAAACCGTCTATGGTCTGGCAGGGGATGCGCGGAATGTAGCGGCTGTGGCGCGGATTTACGCGGCCAAGGGGCGGCCTGCGCATAACCCGCTGATCGTGCATCTGGCGGGGGTTGAAGGCGCGCGGGCGCTGGCTGATCTGCCGGAAGCGGCTGAGGTGCTGGCGCGCGCCTTCTGGCCGGGACCGCTGACGCTGGTCGCGCCCTTGCGCGCGGGTCACGGGCTTGCGCCCGCCGTGACAGCGGGGCTGCCGACTGTTGCGCTGCGCCTGCCTGCGCATCCGGTGGCGCGTAAGCTGCTGGCGGCGTTCGGCGGGCCGGTGGCTGCGCCTTCGGCCAATCCGTCAGGGCGGATCAGCCCGACGACAGCGGCACATGTGGTGGCGGGGCTCGGCGACCGGGTTGCAGCGGTGCTGGAGGGCGGGGCCTGCGCGGTAGGGCTGGAATCGACGATTGTGGGATTTGACGCAGGCCGCGCGGTGCTGCTGCGCGAGGGCGGGGTGAGCCGCGAGGCGCTGGAGGCGGTGC
>JAFIEL010000226.1 GCA_020832585.1 Natronohydrobacter sp.
GTGCGCTACATGCATTCCGACGTCGACACGGTGGAGCGCATCGAGCTGATCCGCGATCTGCGCCTGGGCGTCTATGACGTGCTGATCGGCATCAACCTGTTGCGCGAGGGGCTGGATATCCCCGAATGCGGGCTGGTGGCGATTCTGGATGCCGACAAGGAAGGGTTTCTGCGCTCGGAAACCTCACTTGTGCAGACCATTGGCCGGGCTGCACGAAATGCCGATGGCCGCGTGATCATGTATGCCGACCGCATCACCGGCAGCATGGAACGCGCGCTGAACGAGACAAACCGCCGCCGCGAAAAGCAGGTGGCCTATAACGTCAAACACGGCATCACACCGACAACAGTTCGGAAAAATGTCGAAGATGTGCTATCCGGACTGTGGCAGGGCGATACAGATATGGCCCGCGTCACGGCGCAGATTGAAAAAGTGAAACCCGGCGCGAACCTGCAAGCCCATCTCGAAGCCCTGCGCACCGATATGCGCAAGGCCGCCGAGAATCTGGAATTCGAAGAGGCCGCCCGCCTGCGCGACGAGGTCAAACGGCTGGAAGCCGTCGAACTCGCCATCGCCGACGACCCGCTCGCGCGTCAGTCCGCGGTCGAAGAAGCGGTGGACCATGCCGTGAAACCACGCTCGACCGCTGGGCGTCCGGGGCAGCGGGGCGGGGTGAAGCGGCGCAAGCGCTAACCCCCTCACAGTTGCGCGAGTGCCTCTGGAAAACGCCCGAAGTGCCCCCACATCAAGGATATGACGCAGGACCGGAACTCCGCGTCTCTTTTGTTACTGTCCCTCGTTCCGCACCTGGCGCCCGGTTCCCAAGCCGGGCGCTTTTTCATCTGGACAAGCCCCGCCGCGCGCGCTTTCATCCCGCCATGACCAGACCCTCAGACGCCACGCTGAAAACCATTCTGGAGCGCACCAAAACCATCGCGGTGGTGGGCGTGTCGATGAATGAGATCCGCCCCAGTTTCTATGTTGCGCGCTATCTCAAGCTGAAAGGCTATCGCGTTATCCCGGTCAATCCCGGCCATGCGGGCGAAACACTCTTCGGCGAAACCATCCGCGCCACGCTGGCCGATTGCCCGCCAGAGGTCGATATGGTCGATATCTTCCGCCGGTCCGAAGCCGTCCCGCCCATCGTCGATGAAGCCTTGGCGGTATTTCCGAAGCTGAAAACGATCTGGATGCAGATCGGCGTCAGCCACCCCCAAGCGGCTGAGAAAGCCCGCGCGCAGGGTGTTGATGTGATTGAGAACCTCTGCCCGAAAATGGAATATCAGCGTCTGTTCGGCGAATTGCGCATGGGCGGCATCAACACGGGCATCCTGTCCTCGCGCCTATGACGCGCGGCCCAGCTCCATGATCACAGCCCCGGCCGCGATCATGCACATCAGCGCCAGCTTGCGCGGCCCGACCCGCTCTTTCAGGATGAACCAGCCGATGAAGGCCGCAAAGACCGTCGAGGTCTCGCGCAGTACCGCCGCTTCGCCGACCTTGCCGATCAGCGTCGCGATCATCACCGCGCCGAAACTGATATAAGCGATCAACCCGCCCGCAACCCCGCGCAGCAAGAGCGGCAATGGGGCAGGGCGATGCACCATATTGCGGTAGCGCAACAGCCCCAGCACCATGAAATCCACCGACGACAGGAAGAAAAACCACGCCAGAAAGGCCAGCGGCTCGCCAGAAATCCGGATCGCCCAGGCGTCATAGGTGGTGTAAAGCGCCACCAGCACGCCCCCCAGTGCTGCCCAGCCCAAGCCCACTTTTAACGCCCGAGGGTCAATGCGCTCTTCCGACAGGTTGCGCAGCGCCAGAAGCAGGATGCCGCCCGACAGACACGCCACCCCTAACCATTGCACCGCCGTATAGGATTCGCGGAAAATCAGCATGGCTGCGATGACCGTAATCAACGGCCCTGTGCCACGCACCACCGGGTAAACCACAGTAAATGCAGCTTTTTCATAGGCCAGCGCCATGGCCAGCTTATAGGCAAAATGGATCACCACCACACCTGCCAGCACTGGCCACATATGCATGGGCGGCAGTCCGAACCAGAACAGCGCGACCGGTGCCGACATGACGACCAGCGCCAGATCAATCGACCCGCGCGACAGCCAGGGATCATGCGCGCCCTTCTGCAACGCCCCGAATACCGCATGTGCCAGGGCGGCGGTCAGCGCCAGAAGCGTGGCCAGTCGCGCCCCTTCCGGGGTGCCCACCAGTGAGAGCAGCCACTCATTCATGTCGCGCCTGCGAGTTGTTTAACATGTGTCCCATACCCCTCGTGCCGGGGCAGGGCAAGGCGACTTACGGCTTGCGCGCCGCTTTCTCGGTCACACCAGAGATACCCTCGCGCCGCGCCAGTTCCGCCTCGATCTCGGCCAGTGTGACCCCGCGCGCCGCGCACATTACCAGCAAGTGATAGATCACATCCGCAGCTTCCGATGTCAGCCGCTCAGCATCCCCCTTCACCGCCTCGATCACCGCCTCGATGGCTTCTTCGCCGAATTTCTCGGCGCATTTCTCCGGCCCCTTGGCCAGCAGTTTCGCGGTCCAGCTACTCTCCGGGTCTGCTCCATGCCGCGCGGCGATGGTCGCGGCCAGCCGCGCGATTGCTGGCTCTGGCGCGCTCATGACAGCCGCACCGGAATACCGGCGGCGGCCATATGCGCCTTGGCCTCGCCAATCGTGTATTCCCCGAAATGAAAGATCGATGCCGCCAGCACCGCCGACGCCCCTGCGACTGTCACCCCTTCCACCAGATGATCCAGTGTGCCGACCCCGCCCGAGGCAATCACCGGCACACTCACCGCATCGACAATCGCGCGCGTCAGCGGCAGATTGAACCCCGCCCGCGTCCCGTCGCGGTCCATAGAGGTCAGCAGGATTTCGCCCGCGCCCTTGGCCGCAACTGTGCGCGCAAATTCCACAGCATCAATCCCCGTGGGCTTGCGCCCCCCATGGGTGAAAATCTCCCACTTGCCGGGGCTGACAGTCTTGGCGTCAATCGCGACCACAATACACTGGCTGCCGAAGCGGTCTGCCGCGCGTGCCACCACATCCGGATCCGCCACCGCCGCCGAATTGAACGACACCTTGTCCGCACCAGCCAACAACAGCGCGCGCACATCCTCGACCGTGCGCACGCCGCCGCCCACGGTCAGCGGCATGAAACAATTCTCCGCCGTGCGCGTGACCAGATCGAACATCGTGCCGCGATTTTCATGCGTGGCGTGAATGTCCAGAAAGCACAATTCATCCGCCCCCGCCGCGTCATAGGCTTTCGCGGCCTCGACCGGATCACCTGCATCGCGCAGATCAACGAAATTCACGCCCTTGACCACGCGGCCATCGGCGACATCCAGACAGGGAATGA
>JAFIEL010000022.1 GCA_020832585.1 Natronohydrobacter sp.
CTCCTGTGCTGTCCCAAAGCGGAACAGCTTCCTCTCCTTGCCACCCACGACGCAAATCGAGGGGGTTTGCAGCCCCTTGCAAAAAGGGAACTGCATTCGGGCACCGGCTGGTGCCAAACCGGTCGCCCGGAACTCTAGCCCGTCACTTGCGTGACGATCGCGGCCAGATCAGCCGCCACGCGGTCGATCTCACCCATGGCATCAACGCGGCTCAGCACGCCTTTGCCATCATAGTAACTGATGAGCGGGGCTGTCTGCGCATGATAGGCTTCCAGCCGCGCGCTGACAGTTTCCGCATTGTCATCCGCGCGGCGCTTGAAATCAGTGCTGCCACATTTGTCGCAAACACCTGCCACAGCGGGTTGCTTGAATGTGTCGTGATAGCCCTCGCCGCAGCCCCCGCAAGTGTAGCGACCTGACACGCGCTCGACCATGGCTGCATCATCGACCTCAAGCGAAATGGCCGCGCCAATGCTCGCGCCCTGCGCCGCCAACAACTCGTCAAGTGCCGCCGCCTGTCCCTCGGTGCGCGGAAACCCGTCCAGGATGACCCCTTTCGAGGTATCCGGCTCGGCCATGCGATCCTTCAGGATTGCCAGCACGATCTCGTCACTGACCAGACCGCCCGCGGACATGACCGCCTGCGCGGCCTTGCCAGCCTCTGTCCCGGCAGCGACTGCCGCGCGCAGCAGGTCGCCCGTCGACAATTGCACCAGACCGAATTTCTCTTCCAGCATGCGGGCTTGCGTGCCCTTGCCTGCCCCCGGAGGGCCAAGCAGAATCAGAACAGCGGGTTTCGTCATTGTCTCGCTCATCTTGTTCAGGCCCGGTTCATGCGGTTTTCGATCAGGTCGTCAACGACCGCCGGTTCCGCCAGCGTCGAAGTATCGCCCAAAGCTCCGAAATCGTTCTCTGCGATCTTGCGCAGGATACGGCGCATGATCTTGCCCGAACGGGTCTTGGGCAGGCCGGGGGCCCACTGGATCAGATCGGGGCTGGCAATCGGCCCGATTTCCTGACGCACCCATTTGACCAGATCCTTGCGCAGATCATCCGAAGGCTCGACACCGTTCATCAGTGTGACATAGGCATAGATACCCTGACCCTTGATGTCATGCGGATAGCCCACGACTGCCGCTTCGGCCACAGCCTCATGTGCGACCAGCGCGGATTCGACTTCTGCCGTGCCCATGCGGTGCCCGGAGACGTTGATCACATCATCAACCCGGCCCGTGATCCAGTAATAGCCGTCCTCGTCGCGGCGGCAGCCGTCACCGGTGAAGTAATAGCCCTTGTACTGGCTGAAATACGCTTCCTCGAAACGTGCGTGATCCCCCCAGAGCGTCCGCATCTGCCCCGGCCAGCTATCCTTGATGCACAACACGCCTTCGGCCTTGGTTCCGGTCTGTGTTTCCGCCGTGGCCGGGTCCAGAATAACCGGTTGCACGCCGAAGAACGGCTTGGTCGCGGAACCGGGCTTGTTGGGGATCGCGCCGGGCAGCGAGGTGATCATGTGCCCGCCGGTTTCGGTCTGCCAGAATGTATCGACAATCGGGCAGCGGCCCTTGCCGACATGAGTGTTATACCAGTTCCAGGCTTCCGGGTTGATCGGCTCACCCACAGACCCCAGCAATTTCAGCGAGGACAGGTCATGCTTTTCGACCCATTCTGTCCCCTGCCCCATCAGCGCGCGGATGGCGGTCGGGGCGGTGTAGAACTGGTTGACCTTGTGCTTGGCGCAGACTTCCCAGAACCGGCCTGCATCGGGATAGGTCGGCACGCCCTCGAACATCAGTGTCGTCGCGCCATTCGCAAGCGGTCCATAGATGATGTAGCTGTGCCCTGTCACCCAACCCACATCGGCGGTGCACCAGAACACATCGCCATCGTGATAGTCGAACGTGTATTGCTGCGTCATCGAGGCATAGACCAGATAGCCGCCCGAGGTGTGCACCACGCCCTTGGGTTTGCCGGTCGAGCCTGAGGTATAGAGAATGAACAACGGATCTTCCGCGCCCATCTCGACCGGGGCGCAATCCGTGCTGGCGGCGGCCATTTCAGCCTTCACATCCACATCGCGCCCGTCAATCCAGGTTGTCTGATCGCCAGTATGCTTGACCACAAGGCATTTCACCTTGTCCGAGCAATGCTGCAGCGCCTTGTCCGTGTTGCTCTTGAGCGGCGTGCGGCGCCCGCCACGCGGCGCGAAATCGGCAGTGATCACCGCCTTGGCTTCGGACCCGTTGATCCGGTCTGCCAAGGCATCTGGCGAGAAGCCTGCGAAAACGATGGAATGAATTGCGCCGATCCGCGCACAGGCCAGCATCGCATAGGCAGCCTCGGGGATCATCGGCAGATAGAGCACCACCCGGTCACCCTTGCCTACACCCTGTGCTTTCAGCACATTGGCCATGCGGCAGGTCTGCTCCAGCAATTCGCGGTAAGTGATGTGCTTGGCAGGCGTCGTGGTTTCGTCCGGTTCCCAGATGATCGCTGTCTGGTCGCCGCGCGTGGCGATATGGCGGTCGATACAGTTGGCCGATACGTTCAGTGTGCCGTCTTCAAACCACTTGATGCTGATATTGCCAGGTTCGAAAGACGTGTTCTTGACCTTGGTGTAAGGCTTGATCCAGTCGATGCGCTTCGCCTGCTCTGCCCAGAAACCTTCCGGATCGGCGACGGATGCGGCATACATCTCCTCGTATTTCGCAGCGTCGGCATGTGCATTGGCGACAAATTCATCAGATGCATGATAAAGATCGGACATGGATACTCCTCCAGTGGCAGGGGACGCATCGGTGCCTGACGCCCAACCATCCCCCCAAGATTTCCCGACGCAAATTACGCAGCGTCACACTTCCCCTGCGGACTTGTAACACAATCGTCAAGAATTGGGTAACATTTTTTAAAATAACGATTTTTCTGTAAATTTATTCACAAGATATGTGTAAATATGGTCAATTAGTTTTCGCTGCACTGCAGATTTTGTGGAAAAACATGGACTTTCGAAGCCGCCACGGTGCGATCGTCCTTTGGTTTGCTGCAGGGAGGCGCCGCAGAAGCAAAACCGATGGCAGCGCAAACACGCCGCGAAACTTTCGTAAAGCCGGAACACGGCATGACGACACAAACTGATTCGGAGCGATTCTGCCCCCATTTTTGATTCATCAGCCATTCGGTCAGGCTCTGCCCCTGAACAGGGCGGGCGGGCGTGCACGACAAGAAACGGACATGCGCTCGATGGCATGCTTCCCACGACGGATCGCCGCGTGATCGCATGCAAAAACGCGCCACCCGAAAGGATGGCGCGCTTTCGGCACGGGAGCGCAAACGCGCTCAGATCGGTCGGTCAACCCTGACCGTGACCAGCGCCCGTCCCCGCATGGCCTGCGGCCAACGCAGTCGGACCTGGTTGCTGCTGGTGCCCTGCTGAACCTCGGCGAAAGGCATGTCATAGCGCGTCGTATTGTTGCTGTCGCGTGCCGGGCCTTCCATGACCACCGATGTGACAGTCCGCGCAAAGCCGCCAAAGGGCAGCTTGGCCCCTGTACCCACCGTCCAGTTCGTCGCCGCGGAATTCTGGTCATGCACGATGACAGCCGGGCTTTCCGCAGGAAAATCAATCCCGTTATAGGCATTGTTCTCGAAAATGACATTTCGGAAACGGTTGAATGCAAGCGCGGCAAAACTCGTGTCGGCCCTTTCGGCCCGCTGGATGCGCGCCCCGACCGTGCGGAACACATTGCCATTGACATGCAGCCCTTGCAGGAAATGACCGGGCCCAAAAGGTCTGACCACGATGAAATTGAACGAACTCGCCACGTTGATCGCAAAGAAGATATTCCCGTCAACCGTCAGCCCGCCAAAAGAGAACCCGGTGCTATGGGCTGGCTGGGGATCATACTCGTTGGTCAGTTCCAGAAAACAATTATCCACATAATTGCCCGAGAAGCTGGTCGTGCAGTTCTTGTTTGTCAGGATCAGCCCGGCTTGCCGGATCCCAAGGTTCTGGGTATCCCCCTGAAAGAAATGGTTGCCCGAAATCAGGTGCCCGGAGCCCGCAAGAATCCCGAAATGCGCCCAGAGCACAGACCGGTTGTTGCGGATCTTCGCGTCATTGCTGTTGACGTTGAAGGCAATCACCGTCCGATCCTGCGCATTCAACGGCTGCTGCGAGCTTTCGAACTGGCAGGATTCGATCCAGATACCCTGACAGCCCCCCCCGATCGATGTGATGGCCCTGTCGCGGGGGCGCTCGAACTGGCACCCAAGGAAACGGAAGATGCGCCCGTCTTCGGGCAGCATCACCGCAGAACACCGCCCCCGGCAGCGCAATTCCACATTGCGCATCTCGAAGTTGCGGAAGCTTGAAAAGCCAGAAAAATCAAGCAAGTACTGGTAACGCTCGAAAGTGTAACTCTGGGTGCCGGACCCGCCATACAGCGGCTGGCTGAGTGTCACCCGACTGTTCGAGATGCTGCGGCTGCGCACATACACCTCGCGCCCGACACCGACGCCGGACACACGCGCTCCGACGGGAACGCCTGAAACATTGGAAATCCCCTCAAGACGCGTTGGACTCGAGACATTATAGGTCGCTGTCCGCGTCACAGTGACCGTATTCCATTCTGTCGACTCCAGGGCATCGAGCACGCCATTGCTCAGCATCCGGCGCGCGGAAATATCGTCAAATCCCACCAGGGCGCGCACATCGACCGGCCCGCTTAGCGTGACACGCCGGCCCTTCAGATCGAAGTTCACATGCTGCGATGAATGGAAAAGCGCCTGCAACCCCTTGCGAAACCCGGTTTCGGAATTCCCGAAAGCCGCAAGATAGCTCGGATAGTCGAAATCCTCGCGCAGGATCAGCACGGCACTTTCGGGCATGTTCAGCGTGCCACGAAATATCACAGGCGTCGTGATCGTCAGATCAGACCCGATCAGATATGTGCCCTCGGGCACCATCAGGCGACGCCCGCCCGCAGCCGCCATCGCCGCCACAAAGGCCGGGCGGTCATCCGTGCTGCCATTGCCCACAGCGCCGTAATCGCGCACATCGACCACACCGATCAGATCCGTGGCATAGAAGCTTGTCACATCTTCGATGATGATGTCATCCACCCGCACAACGCCGCCTGTGGGGCCTGTCAGGTCGATCCCGAAATGCGCAATCGCGACATTTGTGGGCCAGACCATATCCACACCCGGACGCGCGCCCGTTCCCACAATCGCCGAGACCTCGACAATCGTGCCATAGCTGGTCAGGCTGGTGACGGGGCCAGTGGTCGTGATCCCGCCCACCTGCACACCCGCCGCAGTCCCCGCCCAGGCCGCTATCGCGACATCGGGCAGAACGCCGGCCATCGCCTTGATCCGCGCACGGATCCGCAGATAGCACCCCGGCATGATCGGCACCTCGCCCATCCAGCGCAGCCGGGTTGTGGCAGAGATTTTCTGGATTTCAAGACACCCGCCAAAATCGGGATCGGTCGGCACAAAAGCCGCGAAAGCGGCGCTGTCATAGGTCGGCGTGCCCGGACGACCCGTCGATTGCGACCAGACATCCAGCCCGGCAGAGAAAGGCGGCGGCATGATCGCCAGCCCCTGAGTAACGGCCATGTTCATGAAGGTAACCCTCTTGTCGTTCGATCTGAGCCTTTCGGACAGACAGGACAGCGCCATGCGCCACCGATCTTCCGGATCGGACAAGAATTACCAATGAGCCGTTAAACCCGGCTGAGGTCAGCGCACGCTGCCCCTAGGCGCCCACCTCTGGCGCGCGCAGGATCTGCACGCCATTGATCTGCCAGCCCTCGGGGGTTTCCACCATGGCATAGGCCAGAATATGCACCCGACCAGACGAATCGCGCATCATCACACGCTGGATGACATGCGGCCCGACCGGGCTCTGGTCCAGCATTCTGACCTCTGCCGGGCGATGCACCATCGGATAGCCGTCGCGCACCATCTGGCCAAAGCGCTCGGGCGTGCCAAAGAGGCGCTTTATGTTGGGGCTGGCATAGGTGAAAGCTGTCTCGAAATCATCTGCCTGAAAAGCGGCCAATTGGTCAGAGATGACTTTCGCGATCGGATTGTCCTGTGCAAGACCGGGCAAGGCCAGACCCAGGGCGGTGATGAAAGACAGGATTGCAATTCGCATGTTCGGTCCTCCTTGAAGTCCTTACGAGACACGCCCCCCTTCCGGATCACTTGCGACGGGCTTGTTCGCGCGTCCTGCGCCCAGTATCTTTCTGACATGACAAAGCTCGCCGCGCTCCGCACCGACCGGTCGACCAAAACCGCGCTGGAACGTGTCCTGCAGACGTGTCTGCAAGACGGGCTGACAGAAATTGACAATCAGGGCGGCGCGGCATCGCTGCATGACCTGCGCAAACGCAGCAAGGAAGTGCGCGGCCTGCTGCAGATGCTGCGACCGGGCCTTGCCACGTTCAAGCCGCACAACGCGGCCTTGAGGGATGCCGCACAAAGCCTTGCCCCTGCCCGCGACGCCGAGGTGATGCCGGACCAGTTCGACGCCATCACGGCCACTCTGCGCGATCCGTCACTTTTTTACGGACTGCGCGCCCGTGTAGCAGACGAACACGCCCGGCAACGCATGGCCATCAGCGAAGCGGCCCTGCCACAGATGGCCGAAGCGCTAGAGACGCTGCAATCCGAGCTTGCGCAGCTTTCCCTGACCGACAAGGCCAATCGCGTCGTCTGGGGCGGCCTGCACCGCACATGGCGGCAAACACGCAAGAACTGGCACATGGCCCGGAGCAGCTACGCGCAGGGACAAGATGCGCAACCCTTTCACGACTGGCGCAAGACACTCAAGCGACACTGGTATCAGGCCCGGTTTCTCGCACAGATCAAGCCCGGACGCATGTCCCGCCACATTGCCCGGATCGACGCGCTTGCCGAAACTCTGGGGGATCACAACGATCTTGACGTGCTGATCTGCTTCCTCGACACCTTGTCGGACCTGTCGCCAGAAGATGACTACGCCCGCACCCTGTTTCGACGCCATGCCGCAGCCCGCCGCAACAAGCTGGCGCGCGCGGCTCTCGATCAGGCCCGTCCGATCATGGACAGACCCGCCGATGCATTGATCCGGCAATGGCAGGGCTGGTGGCGACGCTGGCGCAACTCCTAGCGCAATTCGCCCGCCAGACCCTTTTCGATCAAGGCGACAGTTTCAGGCACACCATAAAGCGCGATGAAACTGCCCCAGCGCGGGCCCTGCTCTGCGCCCAGAAGCACCTCATACAGCACCTTGAACCAGTCGCGCAGGCTCTCGAACCCATGCGCCTTGCCGGTATCGCGTACAACCGACATGAACACTTCTTCGCTTAACACACTGAACTCACCCGCATACTCCGCAGGCACCTGCCCGCTCGACGCAATCTCGCGCAGCTTGGCGGCAAGATCTTCCAGCGCAGCGCGCTCGGCGTCAGACGGCGCGCGATAGGACAGAGTTGGCGCCACGAAATCCTTGAAATAACGCACGGCAAAACCCGCCGCCTGATCCAGATCCGGATGCGTCTCGGGGGCCGCTTGCGGCGCATAGGCGCGGATGAAACCCCAGAGCGTC
The DNA here is from genome assembly GCA_020832585.1 of Natronohydrobacter sp. Classification (GTDB taxonomy): domain Bacteria; phylum Pseudomonadota; class Alphaproteobacteria; order Rhodobacterales; family Rhodobacteraceae; genus Roseinatronobacter. The sequence goes on from JAFIEL010000022.1 coordinate 7,595, forward strand.
GCCTTGTCATCGGCGCGCGCCACCGACACGAGGTTCAAGAGCAGCGAGAAGCTGACCACCATGCCCGAGGCTGGCACATCGCCGCCATGAATATGCCAGACCGGATTGGCGGCCTGTTGCTCTGGCGTCTGGTCAGGATAGGCGCGCAACTGCTGGTGGTATTCGTCCACGGCCTTGGGGATCACATCCCAGGACAGCCGCTTGGCGGTCTTGGGCTTGAGGAACATGTAATAGGACAGGCTCTCGGTCGCGGCGTAGGTCAGCCATTCGTCGATCGTCAGCCCGTTGCCCTTGGATTTGCTGATCTTCTCTCCATTCTCGTCGAGAAACAGCTCATAGGTGAAATGCTCGGGCTTCTTGCCGCCCAGGATCTCGCAGATCCGGTCATAGATCGGGGTGTTGGTCGAATGGTCCTTGCCATACATCTCGAAATCGACATCGAGTGCGGCCCAGCGTGCGCCGAAATCGGGCTTCCATTGCAGCTTCACATTGCCGCCCGTGACCGGCAGCGTCCATTCGCGCCCGTCTTCGTCGTCAAAGGTGATCTCGCCCTTTTCCCCGTCCACATGCTTCATCGGCACATAGAGCACGCGGCCCGTTTCCGGGTGGATTGGCAGGAAGATCGAATAGGTCTGCTGACGCTCTTCGCGCAAGCTGGCCAGCATCACCTCCATCAGCGCATCATAGCGTTCCGCCGCACGCAGAAGGATCTCGTCAAACTGGCCGGATTTGTAGAACTCGGTCGCCGAGATAAACTCATACTGGAACCCGAACGTGTCCAGAAACCGCCGCAGCATGGCGTTGTTATGATGGCCAAAGCTCTCGAACTTGCCGAACGGATCAGGGACCGAGGTCAGCGGCTTTTGCAGATGTTCGCGCAACGCCACAGGGTCGGGCACATTGTCGGGCACCTTGCGCATCCCGTCCACATCGTCGGAAAAACAGATCAGCCGCGTGGGAATATCGCACAATTCCTCGAACGCGCGCCGGATCATCGAGGTGCGCGCCACTTCCCCGAACGTGCCGATATGCGGCAGCCCGGAAGGGCCGTATCCGGTTTCAAACAGCACATAGCCCTTTTCCGGCACCTTGCCCTTGTAGCGCGCCACCAGCTTGCGGGCTTCCTCGAACGGCCAGGCTTTCGAGCTTTGGGCGGCGTCACGCAGTCGGGACATGGGCGTTGGTCACTTCTCTGTGGGGGATTGCTATAAGCCCCGCTTCCTATTGCCCCTGCCGTGCCGCGTCAATAATCTGGCGCGCGAACACCCTTGAAGGATGCACCGATGGCCCCTTTGCCACACCCGCTGTCACCCCAGGACAGCCTTGTCGCCGTCATGATCGCCGTGTCTGCTGCGGATATGCAAATCCGCACCGCAGAACTTGTCGCGATTCAGGCGCTCGTCAATCACCTGCCGATCTTCGCGGATTATGACGCGGACCGGATCAGGACCATTGCGCAGACCGTTTTCGATCTGCTGGAGGAAGAAGACGGGCTTGACGCCCTGTTCGGCCTGATCCGCGAAAGCCTGCCAGAGAAGCTGGTGGAAACGGCCTATGCGCTGGCCTGCGACGTGGCCGCAGCCGATGGCAAGCTTGCGCAAAGCGAATTGCGCCTGCTCGAAGAAATCCGCCACGAATTGCAAATTGACCGTTTGCATGCCGCAGCCATTGAACGCGGGGCGCGCGCGCGGCATATGCAATTGTGAACCCGTGATGGTTCCGAGTGAAACCTGAACAAAGGCAAACGCATGGCCCTGTCGCCGGAGATGCAACTGCGTTACTGGGCCATAGCGGCACTGATCCTCGCGCTTGTCCTCTGGGCGCTTGGCCCGGCACTTCTGCCCTTCGTAACCGGGGCCGCCATCGCCTATTTCCTCAACCCTCTGGTCACACGCCTGACCGCCCTCGGGCTGCCGCGCCCGCTCGCTGTGACCGCTCTGATGGCGTCGGCCCTTGGCATTATCGTGCTGGCCTTCCTGCTCATCGTGCCTGCCGTGGTTGCACAGGCCGTGCAATTCACCGAAACCGCCCCTGAACTGCTGCGCGGCCTGCAGGAAACCGTCAGCGCGCGCTTCCCCGATGTCGCGGCCTTTGAGAACGCGCTCGACACATCGCTCATCAAACTCGGCGAGGCTATCCGGGATCGTGGCGCAGTGCTTGCCGAAGGGGTCTGGCGCTCGGTCTCCGGGCTGGTCAGCGTGGTGGTATTCCTGATCATTACACCCGTCGTGGCGTTTTACCTGATGCTCGACTGGCCGCGCGTCGTTGCGGGCGCGGATGACCTGCTGCCGCGCCAGCACGCGCCCACGATCCGGGGGCTTGCTGCCGATATCGACGGAGCGATTGCGGGCTTCGTGCGCGGACAGGTCACGGTCTGCCTGATCCTTGCCGCCTATTATGCCACCGCGCTGGGGCTGGTGGGGCTGCAATTCGGGCTGGCCATCGGGGTCGTGGCGGGTCTGATCTCGTTCATCCCCTATATCGGCGCAATCGTGGGGGGCGTGCTCGCGATCGGCGTGGCGCTCTGGCAGTTCTGGGGCATGCCCGCCAGCATCGGGGCCGTGGTCGTGATCTTTGCCATCGGCCAGGTGCTCGAAGGCAATATCCTCGTGCCCCGCATCGTCGGCAATTCCGTGCGCCTGCACCCGGTCTGGCTGTTATTCGCGGTCTCGGCTTTCGGGATGCTGTTCGGCTTCACCGGCATGTTGATCGCGGTGCCGGTTGCGGCCTCTGTCGGCGTGCTGGTGCGGTTCGGACTCGCGCAATATCAAAGCAGCGCCCTCTACCAGTCATCCACTCTCTCCGCAGAGTCCCGGGACGACGCGCAACCATGACCCGGAACCCGCGCCAGATGCCCATGACAATGGACCTGCCCGCAGATCTTGCGCGCGACAGCTTCATTGTGGCCCCCTGCAATGCACAAGCGCTGGCAGCCCTCAGCGCACAGGACTGGAGCGGTGCCGCATGGCCGGCAGGCAAGCTGGTGCTGCATGGCCCCGAAGGCTCTGGCAAGACACATCTGCTGCATATCTGGGCCAATGCCACAGGTGCAAGCCGCGTGGCCGCATGCGATCTTGCGCAGACCGATCTGGCGGAACTCACCGAAACCGGTTATGTTGCGCTCGACGATGCCGATGCCCTTTCCGCATCACCCGAACTGGAAACCGCAGCCTTCCATCTGCACAACATGCTCGCGGAACGCGGCGGTCGCCTTGTGCTGGCCGCGCGCGCCCCGGTGCGCGACTGGGGGCTGCGCCTGCCCGACCTGCTCTCGCGCCTGCAGGCCGCGCAGCATGTCGCGCTGACCTCCCCCGATGACGCGCTTCTGGCCGGCGTTCTGGAGAAACTCTTCGCGGATCGGCAGGTCAGGATTTCGGATCGCCTGATCCCTTTCCTGCTGCCCCGGATGGAACGTTCGCTGGCCGCCGCGCAAGCGCTGGTGACGCGGCTCGATGCCGAGTCGCTTGCACGCAAATGCGCGATTTCGCGACAGCTTGCCGCAGATGTCATGCAAATGTCACTCGACTTTGACTAGAGTTTTCACCGGCTTCGCGCTTGTGTCTTGGCACAGCCGCGCCTAGTCTCGAACTATCCATTTTCTGACGCCGGAGGGTCACGACCATGCGTTTCCCCGCATTTCTCATCACCTTGTTGTCCCTGCTGGCCTTACCCGCAGCAGCATCGGAAATGCGCAGCATTTCCGGGCAGATCATGGTGCTGGAACGCCTGGCACTTCCCGAAGACACCACCATCATCGTCGATGTCGCCACCTCCGGGGATCAGAGCCTTGTCCAGAGCCGTGCCCCCAGTGAAGGGCGCCAGAGCCCGTTCGATTTCAGCATCGACGCCCCGGCTGACATGGACCTTGTCCTGCGCGTGGGGCTGCGGGCTGATGACGAGATGCTCTGGCTCAGCGAACCCCGCATGATCGCGGCAGGTTCGGATGATCTGGACCTCGGCAGCATCCGTGCGCTCAGGGCCCCGCAGATGGGCTTTGCCACCCTGCTGGCTTGCGGAAACACGCTGGTCGAAATCGGTTTCCTCCCCGAATCCGTGCGTTTGCGCCTGAACGAACAGGTGCTGTCGATGGCGGCACAACCGGCCGCCTCGGGCGCGCTTTATGTCGATCCTTCAAACCCGGCCAGTTCAATCCACATGAAGGGCGACACTGCCCTGCTGAAAATCGACGGGGCGGAACTGTCCGAATGCAGCCTTGCCCGCCCCGAAGTCGATTTCACCCAAGGTGTCTGGAACATCAGCGCAATCGGCGACAAGCCGACGCTCTTTCCCTCGCGCACTGAACTGGTCTTGTTCGCAGACGGGCGCGTCAGCGCGACAGTAGGATGCAATCGCCTGATCGGGGGCTACCGCCGCCATGGCGGCATCCTGTCTTTCGGACGCATCGCCAGTACGTTGATGGCCTGCCCGGACGGGCTGGATGAACAGGAGCGCGCTTTTGCGAGCGCGCTCCTGCGCATCGACGGCTATCTGCTGGACGCCGAAAACGGACGCCTGACCCTGACCGCAGGCGGCGTGCCTGCCGTACAGGCACGCAAGTAAACCTGACCAACCCGCTTTCCCTGCCCCGTGCAAACCAAGCCGTGAGCCTGAAACAAATGACCGCGCCCCAGCCTGCAACCCTCGTGCAAATGCCTGACACAGCCCTGTCAGCAGATTTCCTGCACAACCCGTTTCCCGCTCCGCAAAGGCTCGAAAACTTTGACCCGCAAGGGCCAGAGCGGTTTTTCAATCGCGAACTGTCCTGGCTGGCCTTCAACTGGCGGGTGCTGGAAGAGGCTATGAACCCGCGCGTCCCTTTGCTGGAGCGCGTGCGCTTCCTGTCGATTTCCGCCACCAATCTCGACGAGTTCTACACAGTCCGCGTGGCCGGTCTGCGCGAACTGGCGCGCGCCGGGAACACGACCCCTTCGGATGACGGGCGCAGCCCGGCTGAACAACTGGTCCTGATCCATGAAGACGCCCGCCGCCTGATGGACTATCAGCAGGATGTCTGGGCCGTGCTGCGTCCAGAACTCGGCAAGGCCGGAATATCCATCCTGTCGCAATCCGATCTGACAGCAGAAGATCGCGATGCGATGAACAACTATTTCCTCAACCAGGTCTTTCCGGTCCTGTCACCGCTGGCCATCGATCCGGCCCATCCCTTCCCCTTCATCCCGAATGCGGGTTTCTGCCTTGCGCTGGAATTGCAGGACAAGCGCGGGCGCAAGCTGGATGCGCTGGTGCCGATCCCAAGCCAGATCGACCGTTTCCTGCGTCTGGGCCACAACCCCGTCCGCCTGCTGCCACTGGAAGAACTGATCCTTGCCGAACTCGACAACCTGTTTCCGGGCTACAAGCTTCTGGGCTCGTGCACCTTCTCTGTGCTCCGCGACAGTGATCTGGAAGTCGAGGAAGAAGCCGAAGATCTGGTGCGCGAATTCGAAGTGGCTCTGAAACGTCGCCGCCGGGGTGAAGTGGTGCGGATGAAGATTTCTGCCAGTTCGCCACGCAATCTGCGAGAAGTGGTCATGGAAGAACTGGGCGTGCCCGAAGCCGATGTGATCGAGGTCGATGGCATCATGGGCATCGCCTCGCTGAAGGAACTGGTGCTGGATGAGCGCGCCGACCTGCAATGGCCCAGCTTCACCCCGCGCGTGCCCGAACGCGTGCAGGATCACGGCGGTAACATGTTCGCCGCGATCCGCAACAAGGACATGCTTCTGCATCACCCCTATGAAACCTTCGACATGGTGGTGCGCTTTCTCGAACAGGCCGCGCGCGACCCGGATGTGCTGGCCATCCGTCAGACGCTCTACCGCACCTCGCGCGACAGCCCCATCGTTGCCGCGCTTTGCGAGGCCGCCGAGGCCGGGAAATCCGTGACCGCACTGGTGGAGTTGAAGGCCCGTTTCGACGAAGCCGCCAATATCCGACAGTCCCGCCGCCTGGAACGCGCGGGCGCGCATGTGGTTTACGGTTTCGTCAATTACAAAACCCACGCCAAGATCAGCGCCGTCGTCCGGCGCGAGGGCGACCGGCTTGTGACCTATACCCATTGGGGCACTGGCAATTACCACCCGATCACCGCGCGCATCTATACGGATCTCTCGCTGTTCACCTGCGATCCCGCACTTGGGCGCGACGCAACGCGCGTGTTCAACTACCTCTCGGGCTATGCCGAACCGGCCAGCCTGGAGAATCTCGCAATCTCGCCGCTGTCCCTGAAACCGCGCCTGATCTCGCTGATCGAGGCCGAGGCTGAAAACGCGCGCAACGGTCGCCCTGCCGCGATCTGGGCCAAGATGAACTCGATCATCGACGCCGATGTGATCGACGCGCTCTATGCGGCATCACGGGCGGGTGTGAAGATCAGCCTCGTGGTGCGCGGCATCTGCGGCATCCGTCCTGGGATCGAAGGACTGTCCGAGAATATCCGCATCAAATCCGTCGTGGGTCGTTTCCTCGAACACTCCAGGATCGTCTGCTTCGGCAATGGCGCAGAACTGCCCTCGGATCAGGCACGGGTGTTCATGTCCTCTGCTGACTGGATGGGCCGCAATCTGGTGCGGCGGGTGGAAACACTGGTCGAAATCCTGAACCCGACCGTCAAGGCACAGATCGTGCGGCAGGTCATGGCCGCCAATCTGGCCGACGAGGCACAAAGCTGGATCATCCGCCCTGTAGGCCCCGCAATCCGCACGCTGCCCAGCGATGGCGATGAGCGCAAGCTGTTCAACTGCCACCGGTTCTTTGTGGAGAACCCGTCGCTTTCTGGACGCGGCTCGGCCGGTCAGGACGATGTGCCAGAACTGACGCACACGCATGACTGAGTTGGGAGGGGGGCCACGCGGAGGCGATCAATGCAAACCGGGCTCAGAACTCAATCGGCGCGCACCCATTCCATTCTGACATCCGGCATTTTCTCTTCATTGTGCAGCCCTTCGGTCAATTCGCACTCACAGAACCCGCGATCAGAATAGAAGCGCCGTGCCGTTAAATTCTGCTGGAACACGCGTAGCTGAAGGTATGAGGATTCTGACCGGATTTCGTCCAGCAGGTTTGTGCCAATCCCAGATCCCCAACGCTCTGGATCAATATACAGATGGGTCAACCATCCTTCAGCGACGGAGATGAACCCGACGGCTTGCCCACCGTCGCGCGCGATCAACACTTTCTCCACGGGTAGGACAATGGTCTCGAAATACCAACGAACCTTGTCTGGACTGTGCAAAAGCGGCAGCCATGGCATTGCCTTCAGTCGCGCATCACAGTGAATTTCCGCTATTCTGTGCGCATCGGCGGGCGATGCCCTTCCTATGATCATCGTGAAACACCCAGTCTTGTGTTGTCCTGCCAGAGGGCACGTTACCGGGTCTGACCTCGATCACGCGAAAACAAGCTGTAATCTTCACTCCAGCGAAGTCACCCACAATATCTGCGCATCCTCGCGCGACAGCGACACGACATTATGCCCCATGCTCGCATCGTAATAGGCACTGTCCCCGCGCCTCATATCGACCGGTGCATAAAACTCGGTAAACAGCCGCACCTCACCCGTCAGCACATACAGGAACTCTTCGCCGCCATGGCGCACCCAGCCGTCGAAATCCTCCATCGACCGGGCACGGACACGGGCCTGATAGGGCAGCATCTTCTTCGCGGTCAACTGACCCGCCAGAAGCCGGTGATCATAGGTCGGCGTCGGTTGCGCCTGCCCTTCATCGCCACGCGTTATTGTCATGCGCCCGCTGGCCGCCGGCCGCTCGGGCGGAGTGAAAAGCTGCGGGACCGAGATTTCCAGCCCCTGTGCAAGTTTCTTGAGCGCGTCATAGGTGGGCGACATCTGGCCATTCTCGATCTTGGACAGCGTCGAACGCGCCAGCCCCGCGGATTTCGCCGCCTGCTCCAATGTCCACCCGCGCGCCTTGCGCAAATCCCGCACGCGGACGGCCAGATCGATCGGGTGCGCAGGTTCGAGTGCTGCGCCACCACGGGAGAGTTGCAAGACAGATTTCGGATCACGCGCGCTCATGCTTTCACTTAGCCTTGGGCGCTTGGGCTTGCAACTGGCAGATGGCGGGCGTAGCTCTTGGCCATGCTATCGCTGACCGATCCGACCGCCGCTTTCCCTCCCTGCCCCACGCCGTTCAACATGGCGCGCTATGTGCTGGCCGCAGGCAGCGCGACCCCCGACAAGATCGCCTTGCAGATCGTCCGTGCAAGCGGGGCCGAACGCTGGTCCTATGCCCGGCTGATCGCGGCTGTGCGCGGCACGGGAACCGGGCTTTTGGACGCAGGGCTGAAACCCGGCGCGCGCGTGCTCTTGCGGCTGGGCAACTCGGTCGATTTCCCCATCGCCTATCTGGGCGCACTGGCCGCAGGGCTGGTGCCCGTGCCGACCTCGACCCAACTCACGGGGCCAGAGATCACCCGCATCGCCCATGACATCGCCCCCGCGCTGGTGCTCGCAGGCGAAGGCGTGGCCCTGCCCGATCACCCGGCCCCGGTCCTGGGCCTGAGCGGCTTACGCGCCATGCAGGGCCTGCCCCCCTGCGACTGGCATATGGGCGAGCCAGACCGCCCCGGCTATATCATCTACACATCGGGCAGCGGCGGCAGCCCGCGCGCGGTGGTCCATGCCCATCGTGCGATCTGGGCGCGACGGATGATGTGGGACGGCTGGTATGGGCTGACACCCGAGGACCGGATGCTGCATGCGGGTGCCTTCAACTGGACCTATACGCTGGGCACCGGGCTGATGGACCCCTGGGCCATCGGGGCCACGGCGCTGATCCCGGAATCCGGCGCACCGCTTGGCCTGATGCTGAAGCGCTTCGATGCGACGATCTTTGCGGCTGTGCCGGGCGTCTACCGCCAGCTTCTCAAGGACGGGCGCGCACTCGACCTGCCGCGTCTGCGTCATGGCCTGTCGGCTGGCGAGAAACTGCCAGAAGTGACGCGCGACGCATGGCGCGACGCCACCGGGCGCGAAATATATGAGGCTTTGGGCATGTCGGAATGCTCGACCTATCTCTCCGCCAGCCCAGCGCGCCCTGCACCATCGGGCAGCGCTGGCTATCCGCAACCCGGCCGCTGCCTTGCGATCCTGTCACCCGACGGCCAGCCCGTCGCGCAGGGCGCGGCGGGTGTGCTGGGCATCCATCGCAGCGATCCCGGTCTGATGCTGGGCTATCTGACCGCCACAGGCCCCGATCTGCCGCTGCAGGGCGACTGGTTCCTGACCGGGGACCGCGCGCAAATGGGGACGGATGGTGCCGTCAGCTATCTGGGACGCGATGATGACATGATGAATGCAGGCGGCTTCCGCGTCTCGCCGCTGGAAGTTGAGCGCGCCCTGGCCGATCACCCTGGCATCACCGATATCGCCTGCACCGAAGTCACTGTGCGCGAGGGGGTCAGCGTGATCGCGGCGTTCTACACTGGGCCAGAGGCCCTGCCCGAAGCGGCGCTTCAGGCCCATGCGGCAGAGCGCCTTGCACGCTACAAGCAACCGCGCCTCTATCGCCATTGTCCCACCTTGCCGCGCAACGCCAATGGCAAACTCTCCCGCCGCGCACTACGCGAAGATTTCGAGGCAAAGTCATGATCTCACTCGACATTTACTCTGATCCGATCTGCCCGTGGTGCTATATCGGCAAGGCAAGGCTGGACCGCGCGCTGGAATCGCGGCCCTACCACCCGTTTGAGATCCGCTGGCACCCGTTCCAGCTCAACCCCGACATGGCCGCCAATGGTATGGAGCGCGCGGAATACATGGCGCTGAAATTCGGCGATGACGCGGGCGTGCTCAAAGCCTACCGCCCGGTCATAGAGGCCGCACAAGAGGCCGGTGTAACGCTGAACCTGCCCGCCATCACGCGCACCCCGAACACGCTTGACGCCCACCGCCTGATCCACTGGGCCGGGTTGGAAGGCCGCCAGAACGCAATCGTTGCGGCCCTGTTCCGCGCCTATTTCCGCGAAGGTCGCGATATTGGCGGGCGTGACACATTGCTGGAACTTGCGCGCGAGAGCGGGTTGGATTCGACCCTGACCCAACGCCTGCTTGCAACCGACGCCGATGCCGATCGGATCCGCGACGCCGACCGCATGGCGCGCGCGCGCGGCATCACTGGCGTGCCCTTCTTCATAGTCGATAAACAATATGCAGTTTCCGGCGCGCAGCCTGTGCAGGTCTGGCAAAACGTGATCGACGAACTGACAGGCCCGCCCGCATGATCGCGCGCCTGACGCCGACCAAGCCGCTGCGCTTTGGCGAGTTCGTGGCGCTCATGGCGCTGATGATGGCGTCAGTTGCCTTCTCGCTCGATGCAATGCTGCCCGCCCTGCCCCAGATCGGGCAAGAGCTTTCCCCCGATGCGCCCGCGCGCGGCCAGCTTGTGATCACCAGCTTCGTGCTGGGGCTGGGGTTGGGAACGCTGATCTGTGGCCCGGTCTCGGACGCCTATGGGCGCAAATCCGTGCTGCTGGTGGGGATTGCACTCTATCTGATGGGAGCCGTTCTGGCCATCATGGCCCAAAGTCTGGAAATGCTGCTGGCCGCACGCTTTCTGCAAGGGATCGGCGGGGCCGCGCCGCGGGTCGTTGCGACAGCCATGGTGCGCGACCTCTACGAGGGGCGGGTCATGGCGCGAGTGACCTCGATCATCATGACGCTTTTCGTGCTGGTGCCCGCCCTTGCCCCTGCGATCGGTGCAGGCATCATGTGGCTGTCACATTGGCGGATGATCTTTCTCGCCTTCGTGGTCTTTGGTCTGGTCGCGGGGCTTTGGCTGACGCTGCGCCAGCCTGAAACCTTGCCACCAGAGCGCCGCCGCGCGCTTCGCCCGCGCCAGATCGGCGCGGCCCTGGTCGAGATCCTGACCAATCCCCGCGTCATGATCTATGTTCTGGCCCTGACTTTCGCCTTCGCGCCGCTTTATGTGTGGCTCTCAAACTTGCCGATGATCTTTGATGATGTTTACGCGCGCGCAAGCACTTTCCCCTTCTGGTTTGCCCTGACAGCGGTCGTTGCGGGCACGGCAAGCATCGGCAATGCAAAACTCGTGCTGCGTTTCGGCATGCAACGCATCGCGACGCTGGCCTTCCTGTGGCAATTGTCCATTTCGCTCGTTTTCCTTGGCCTGCTCACCATCGGCTTGCCCGACCCGTGGGATTTCGGGTTGTTTGTCGGCTTCATGTGCGCGGGCTTCTTCTCGATCGGTCTGACCTTCGGCAACCTGAACGCGCTCGCGATGCAACCACTGGGCCATATGGCCGGAATCGGGGCCTCAGTCGTGATGTCCTTCTCGACTGTATGCGCGGCGCTGATCTCGCTGCCGATCTCTCTGGCCTATGACGGAACGCCGCTGCCGCTGATCGCAGGCATGATGCTCTGTGCGGCCATGGCCCTTGCGCTGATGCTGCTTGCACGCCACATTATTGTCCAAGACGTGTAATACAGCCCGCTTTGAACTTTGCCTGACGTTTTGGCGCGCCCCGCGCCCCACCCTGTTAAAGAGGACGCATATGGAACTCATTCTTGCCCTTGTCGTTCTGCTGGTGATTGTCGTCCTCCTGGGCCTCAAGATCGTCCCGCAGGCGCAGAATTTTGTGATTACCCGGCTTGGCGCCTATCACCGCACCCTGGATGCGGGCGTCAATGTGATCGTGCCCTTTCTCGACCGCGTGCATGCAAAAGTGCCGGTCAATGATCAGGTTCTCAACGACATTTCGCTCGAAGTCGTTTCCGCCGATAACGTGGTCTTCGGCGCGCAACTGCTGGTCGTCTACCGCATCGACAACCCCGAAGCGGCGGTGTTTCGTGTGAACAAGATTGACGAGTTGGTGATCGGACTGGTGCAATCGCTGGTCCGTTCCGAACTGGGCAAGGTGGAACTGGACACCGTGCAATCAGATCGCGGTTCGCTGAACGTGGCGCTGCTCGAAGCACTGGAGGATGCAGGCCAGACCTACGGGATCCGCATCTCGCGCTCTGAAATCACCGACGTTCGGCTGAATGACACCACACAGAAAGCCATGGCCGAAGTTCTGGCCGCCGAGCGCGAGCGCCGCGCTGCGATCACCCGCGCCGAAGGCGTGCGGCGCGCGACCGAACTCAACGCGGATGCAGAACTCTACGAGGCCCAGCGCCGCGCCGACGGGATCCGGGCAATCGCGCAGGCCAATGCCGAAGCCAATCGCATGCTGGCCGAATCCATGTCGGGCGAAAACGCGCGCGACGCCCTGACCTTCCAGACCGCGCGGATGCAGGTCGAGGCGCTGGAAGGACTGGCGAAATCCGACAATGCCAAACTCATCATGCTGCCGGGCGGGCCGTCCAATGCCTTCCGCGAAGCCGCAGCCATCCTCAAGGAGATGTGAGCCATGGATCTCTTCGCACTGCCTGACTGGACGATATGGGGTCTGATCGCGGCGGCTTTGCTGATCGTGGAGATGCTGACCATAGCCTATGTCGCACTGGGATTTGCAGTGGGCGCGGCTGTGGCGGGGCTTTTTGTCTGGCTGGTGCCCGGATTGCATGTTTTCGTGCAAGGGCTGATCTGGGCCAGTGTGGGCCTGGCCGTCTGGCTGGGCCTGTCGCGTTGGAACCGTCAGCGCCGCGCGAAGCGGCGCGATATCAATGATTTCGACTCCCGCGATGCGCTGCCACCCTCGGAACGGTCACGGCCTCAGATGCGCGCACAGGGCGAGAGCGACTAAAAGGGGCGCTCGCGCCCCCTCTTGGGCCCATGGCCCAATTCACCCCCGAGGATATTTAAACAAGACTGAAGGCAGCATGGGCCTCAAAGCCCGTACAGCCCCTCATAGATCGGCGTCAGGGTCTCGGTGTCGAAAAGCGACGAAACCGAGGTGCCTTTCCAGGTGTTGAGAATACCCTGCGCGAACATCGGCGCGGTGGGGACTATGCGGATGTTCTCGGCGGCCTTGACCGCATCGGTGGGCGCGATGGAATCGGTGATCACCAGCGATTTCATTACCGATTTGGTGATCCGCTCGACCGCCGGGCCTGACAACACGCCATGGGTGATGTAGCTGTGAACCTCGGTCGCGCCCGCCTCGACCAGCACCTCGGCGGCCTTGCACAGCGTGCCGGCGGTGTCGCAAATATCATCGACGATGATACAGATCTTGCCTTTCACATCGCCGATCACGGTCATCTCGGCAATCTCGCCGGGTTTTTCGCGCCGCTTGTCCACGATGGCCAGCGCGCAGCCGATGCGCTTGGCCAGTTCGCGCGCGCGCGCCACACCACCCACATCGGGCGAGACGATGACCACATCCTGCAAACGCCCCTTGAAATTGTGCATCACATCAAGCGAGAACACCGGCGCCGCATAGAGGTTGTCCACGGGGATATCGAAGAACCCCTGAATCTGCGCTGCGTGCAGATCCAGCGTCAGAATGCGCTCGATCCCCGCCTGCGTGATCATGTTCGCCACCAGCTTGGCCGAAATCGGCGTGCGCGCCTTGGTCCGGCGATCCTGACGGGCATAGCCGAAATAGGGAATGACCGCCGTGATCCGCGCAGCGGAGGAGCGTTTCAGCGCATCCGCAATTATCAGCAATTCCATCAGATGGTCATTGGCGGGTTTCGAGGTCGATTGGATGATGAACATGTCCTCGCCACGGACATTCTCGAAGACCTCGACAAAGACCTCGCCATCATTGAAGCGCTCGACCCGCGCATCGACCAGTGACACGGACATGCCACGATGCAGCGACATGCGCCGCGCAATCGCCTTGGCCAGCGGGATATTTGAATTACCGGCAATCAGCTTGGGTTCGGAACGTTCGATCATCAGGCGGTCCTTGGGGATTCGGAGATGTTGACACCGCTTATCACCCCGCTACGGTCTTGCAAACCATCAGCCTGCCAGAGGATGTGGCCCGTGACACAGATCGACTATTACCTGAGCCCGATTTCACCCTGGACCCATATGGCAGGCACGCGCCCTGCCGAGATTGCGGAAGCCGATGGCGTCGCGATCCGTTACAAGCCGGTGGACCCGACCGCATTATTCGCCCGCACCGGTGGCAAAATCCTTGCCGAGCGCCACGAGAGCCGACAGGCCTACCGGATGCAGGAACTGGCGCGCTGGTCAAAGCGGCTGGGGCTGGCGATCAATCTTAGACCAGCTTACTTTCCGGCGAACCCCGCGCCTGCCTCTTATGCGATCATCGCCGCACAGGAAACCGGCGGGGGCGATATGGCGGCGCTGGTCACAGGGCTGACCCGCGCCTGCTGGGAAGAAGAGCGCAATATCGCCGAGGACGATGTGATCCGCGACTGCCTGTCCGCTGCCGGTTTCGATCCGGGCCTGTCCTTCAGCGGCATGCTGCAGGGTGCGGAAATCTACCCACGCAATCTGGAAGAGGCCGTGGCAGAGGGCGTGTTCGGTGTGCCGTTTTTCAAAGTCGGCGAGGCGTCTTTCTGGGGCCAGGACCGGCTGGATCTCCTTGCGGAACACCTGGGCGCTATGCGCTGACAAAAAGCCAGAGCCCTGTCCAACGACAGGGCCCTGGCTTTTTCAAACGTGCCAGCCGTATCAGGCCGCTTCGGCCTCTGCCGCCGCAGCTGCATTGCGCCGCTCGCTTTCTTCGCGCGACAAGGCAACCGAGGTACGAACGCCCTTGGCCACGAATTCCATCAGGCCAGACACCACGCGCTCATTCGGGTCGATCCCGGCACAGCTCAGCACTTCGCGCCCGTCGCGCGACCGCGCCCAGCGCGCGATCTGCTCTGGCCCGTTGCCATATTTCTTGTCATCCGCTATCGCATCATCCAGTGCAGCCAGCACGACGGCTGCAAACAGTTTACGTGCGCGGGCGCCTTGCTCATGGGTAAAGGCTGTTCCATCCGCCGCATCAAACATCGTTTCGTCCTTTTTTCTTGCTCTTGCATTCACCGCTCGAGCCTGCATACGCGGTTTCACTCACGATTCGCTACACTCTTAACGCATACCACCCATGCAAATTTTGCATATCAGCCGTTTTCCGCAACAATATCGCGTTCTTGCGCGGCTCCAGTCCCCGCGATATAGGAATGGCGACGAAAACATCAAGTTTTGCACAAGGTTTCTCATGCCAAAGATCAACGGTAACGAAATTCGACCCGGCAATGTGCTGGAACATGACGGGGGCCTGTGGGCTGCGGTCAAGGTCAGCCATGTCAAGCCCGGCAAGGGCGGTGCCTTTGCTCAGGTCGAAATGAAGAACCTGCGCGACGGGCGCAAGCTGAACGAGCGCTTCCGCTCGGATGACAAGGTCGAGCGCGTCCGGCTGGAACAGAAGGACCAGCAGTTCCTTTACGAATCCGATGGTCGTCTGGTCGTGATGGACATGGAGACCTATGAACAGGTCGAGATTGACGCTGAAATCCTCGGCGAGCGCCGCCCCTTCCTGCAGGACGGCATGACAGTGACCGTGGAATATTACGGCGAAGAAGCCCTGAACGTGGCCCTGCCGCAAAAAGTCGTGTGCAAAGTCGTGGACACCGAGCCTGTGGTCAAGGGCCAGACAGCGGCCAACAGCTTCAAGCCCGCAGTTCTGGACAATGGCGTGCGGGTTCTCGTGCCGCCCTTTGTCGGCCCGGATGAAGACATCGTCGTCAACACGGAAACCTTTGAGTACAGCGAACGCGCCTGATCCACGGGCGCAGCCGGCGCCCGCTGTGCCAGATCAGGCGCTTTCCATCGCGAATGACGGAGCTTGACATGCGCCTCGCGCCGCTGGCCGCAACAGTCCTCAGCCTATCGGCGCTACTTGCGCCGACACAGGCCGCTTCGATTTCGCTGGGCTGGGAAAGCCCGGCGACCGAGGGCACAGAGGCCGTGCTCACGTTTCGCACCGCCACTGGTGCCACAAATCTCAGCCTGCGCTACACGCTGTCCGAAGGGGCGCGTGAGCATGAGTTTGTGCTGCCCCACCTGCCTCGGGGCACGCAGACCCTGCAGGGCGGTCTGGCGCAGGACGGCCGCGTGATTGCCCAAGGGGCCGTCCAGCCCCTTGATGGCGACACAGGCCGCATATCCGAACACAGACTCCATCCTGCGCTGGCGCTTGGCTTCGCCGATATCTGGCAATGCGCCGAGAATGGGGCGCTGCGCGTCACCCATGACGCCGAAGCGCTGCACCTGAAAATCGATGGTGCTGTCGTGCGGGTTGAACCGCAGCCTGATCAAGACCAGATCTATTCCAACGCGGCAGGATATTCCTTCACCCGCGACGGCAATCGCGCGCGACTGGTCTGGCAGGATGGGCCAGAGGATCTGTGCGAAATCGCGCTCTTCGCCCCGATCCTGCCCATGCTTGCACGCGCACATAGCGGGGAATGGCGCATTGAACTGGGGCGTGAACGCGCGCTGATCGAAGTGCCAGGACTGGAAGACACCAGCCTCTCGACCACCGGGCTGGTGATTTCCGCCCCGCGCGATGGCACAGTCTCGGTGCAGGGCGGCGGACTGGTCCTGCGTCTGCTCGATGACCACTGCAGGCTTGGCATGGCGGACCTGATCTATCCCGTCACGGCACGCTTGCGCATCGACACGATCTCCGCCCCGCCCGAGGGCTGCGCTGGCGATCCCCTCTCCCTGCTCGCGGGCGAACCGTGGCGCGTGACCAGCCTCTTGGGGATCCCGATGGCTTTGGCTCCAGGGGCCGAGATGACGCTGGAACTGAACGACAACCGCCTCTCGGGCCGCGCCACCTGCAACCGCTATGTTGCTCAGGCCCGAATAGAAGACGACCGGCTGGACTTTCATGATCTGGGCACGACCCGCCTGCCCTGCGCGATGGATCGTGGTGCGCTTGAACAGCGCTTTCTGGATGCGCTCGAAGCCGCGACCGGTTTCGACATCAGCACGAACGGCATGCTGACGCTGCGCGCAGGCCCGATGCCGGTGTTGACAGCAATCCTCAAGATCGCCCCCTAGAACAAGGGCGCTTCGCCAGTTTCCTTGACCGCTTCCATCACCACATGGGTCGAGGTCGAGGTGATATGCGGCAGCCCAGAAATATGCTCTGCCAGCACCCGGCGGTAGGACGCGATATCACTGCTGCGCACTTTCAGCAGATAATCGAACGCCCCCGCGATCAGATGGCACTCCTCGATCTCGGGAACCTTGCGCACGGCGTCATTAAAGGCCCGCAACGCCGCCTCGCGCGTATCCGACAGCTTGATCTCGACAAAGGCGATATGCGCTGCATCAATCTGATGTGGGTCGATCTGCGCACGGTAGCCAATGATGACCCCCTGCTCTTCCAACCGCTTCAGCCGTGCCTGGGTCGGGGATTTGGTCAGCCCGATCCGGTCCGCCAGTTCTGTGACACTCATGCGACCATTGACCGCCAGATTTCGCAGAATGGCATGATCGAACGTGTCCAGCTTGACGCGGTTCATTTTGCTGTATTTCCTTCAAAACTCAGTGTTACCGCCTGATCCTCTCTGGAAAAAAGGCAACATGCAACAGAGATTTCTGCGAATATCAGAGCATTGTCCTGTCAGGAGACTCACCAATGCCAAGCGCGTCATCCGTGCCCCCTGCCATCAGCCATGACATCCTGCGCGACGAGGGCGCTGTGCTGGACGCAGCGATCCAAAACCTAGCCCTTGACGCCACCTCCCGCAAGGCCATCGCGGCCCGCGCAACCGCTCTGGTCGAGAACATCCGCCGCAGCGACACCCCCGGCCTGATGGAAGTCTTCCTGGCCGAATATGGCCTGTCCACTGATGAAGGCATCGCGCTCATGTGTCTGGCCGAAGCACTCTTGCGCGTGCCCGACGCCGCCACCATCGATGATCTGATCGAGGACAAGATCGCCCCCTCTGACTGGGGGCGCCATCTGGGGAAATCTTCCTCCAGCCTCGTCAATGCCTCGACCTGGGCGCTGATGCTGACCGGCCGCGTGCTGGACGAGCGCGGGAACAGCGCCGCAGCCACATTGCGCGGGGCGGTCAAGCGACTGGGTGAGCCGGTTATCCGCACCGCTGTCGCTCGCGCGATGAAGGAAATGGGCCGCCAGTTCGTGCTGGGCGAAACCATCGACGCCGCCATGACCCGCGCCAAGGGTATGGAGGCCAAGGGCTACAGCTATTCCTATGACATGCTGGGCGAGGCTGCGCGCACCGGCGTGGATGCGGCGCGCTATCACACGGCCTACGCGAAAGCGATCCGCGCCATCGGCGCGCGCGCGGGCGGGAATGATATCCGCACCAATCCCGGCATTTCGGTCAAACTCTCGGCGTTGCATCCGCGCTATGAACTGGGACAGCGCGACCGGGTGATGCGCGAACTTGTCCCGCGCGTGCGTGAACTGGCACGGCTCGCGGCTGCGCTCGGCCTTGGCTTCAATATCGACGCGGAAGAAGCCGACCGCCTGGCATTGTCGCTTGAGGTGATCGACGCCGTGCTGCGGGACAGCGCGCTGGAAGGCTGGGACGGGTTCGGCGTGGTGGTGCAGGCATACGGGCCGCGCGCGGGCGATGTGATCGACTGGCTGCACGCGCGCGCCGAAGCGCTGGACCGCAAGCTGATGGTGCGGCTGGTCAAGGGCGCCTATTGGGACACCGAGATAAAACGCGCGCAGGTGCTGGGTCTGAAGGGGTTTCCGGTCCTGACCCAAAAAGTCGCGACCGATGTGCATTACATTGCCTGTGCGCGCAAACTGCTGGACATGCGCGCCCGCCTTTATCCGCAATTCGCCACTCATAACGCACATACAGTCGCCGCTATCCTGCACATGGCGGCAGAAATGGGCGTCAGCGCGCTGGATTATGAATTCCAGCGCCTGCATGGCATGGGCGAGGCGCTGCATGATCTGGTGCTCTCGCGCGAAGGCACGCGCTGCCGCATCTATGCCCCGGTCGGCGCGCACAAGGATCTGCTGGCCTATCTGGTGCGCCGCCTGCTGGAGAATGGCGCGAATTCATCCTTCGTGAACCAGATCGTTGACGAAGATGTGCCCGCCACCGAGGTCGCGGCCTGCCCTTTTGAGGCGCTGGAGAGATTGCCACGCGGGGTGAACCCGAAAATCGCGACCGGGCCAGACCTGTTTGGTGCGGGGCGACGCAACGCCAAAGGTTGGGACATTACCGATGCGCGCGACCTCGATGCCATCGCCGCTGCACGCGACCCGTGGCGCAAGGCGCAATTCACCGCGGCACCGCTGATCGCGGGCAATGCGACAGGCGCAGCTGCTTACGAAGCGCGCAACCCCGCTGATCCATCCGATCTGGTCGGGCATGTGACCCCGACCTCCACCGCCGATCTGGCCACAGCACTCGCAGCCGCACACCCATGGACCGCAGATGTCAGCCTGCGCGCGCGCGTGCTCTTGCGCGCCGCTGATCTCTATGAAGTGCATTTCGGCGAGATCTTCGCCATCCTCGCCCGCGAGGCCGGGAAAACCCCGCTCGATGCCGTGGGCGAATTGCGTGAAGCGGTGGACTTCCTGCGCTATTACGCGACCGAGGCCGAGAAGCTCTCGACACCCGCGCGCGGTGTGTTCACCTGCATCAGCCCGTGGAATTTCCCGCTGGCGATTTTCACAGGCCAGATCGCAGGCGCACTGGCCGCAGGTAACGGCGTGCTGGCCAAACCCGCCGAACAGACACCCCTCATCGCGCATCTGGCGACGCGCCTGCTGCATGAAGCCGGGGTGCCGCGCAACGTGTTGCAACTGCTGCCCGGCGATGGCGCAACTGTGGGCGCGGCGCTGACCTCGGACCCGCGCGTGTCGGGCGTGGCCTTCACCGGCTCGACAGCAACTGCGCTGCGCATCCGCCGCGCGATGGCAGAGCATATGGCCCCCGGTGCACCGCTGATCGCTGAAACCGGCGGGTTGAATGCGATGATCGTGGACAGCACCGCCCTGCCCGAACAGGCGGTGCGCGATGTGCTGGCATCAAGCTTCCAATCCGCCGGACAGCGCTGCTCGGCGCTGCGCTGCCTCTATGTGCAGGAAGATATCGCGGACGAATTCCAGAAGATGCTATTTGGCGCGATGGATGAATTGTGGCTGGGCAATCCGTGGGATTATGCCACCGATATCGGCCCTGTCATCGATAACACGGCACGCGACCAGATCACGGACTATATCGGGAAGGCCCGCACAAAAGGGCGCGTGTTGCATGAACTGCCCCGGCCCGAGAACGGGATTTTCGTGCCCCCTGTCGTCATCTCGGTTCCGGGCATCGCGGCACTGGAACGCGAGGTCTTCGGCCCGGTCCTGCATCTCGCGACCTTCAAGGCAGGCGAGATCGACAAGGTGATCGACGCGATCAATGCCACCGGTTACGGGCTGACCTTCGGTCTGCACACAAGGATCGACTCGCGCGTGCAGCATGTGGTGGAACGCGTGCAGGTAGGCAATGTCTATGTCAATCGCAACCAGATCGGTGCGATTGTCGGCAGCCAGCCCTTTGGCGGCGAAGGGCTGTCCGGCACTGGCCCCAAGGCAGGCGGGCCGCATTACCTGCGCCGCTTCACCCATGCGCCCGCGACCTCCCGCACGCCCCAGCCCGCTGTACCGGGAAAAACCGTGCAGGAAATGCCCGGACCAACGGGCGAATCGAACCGTTTGCGCGCGGTGCCGCGCGCGCCGCTGCTGTGCCTTGGACCGGGGCGTGAAGCATCAGAGGCCCAACGCGCCGCAGTGCTGGCCTTGGGCGGCACGGCACAGGTGCAGGACATTCCGACCGAAAAGCTGTCCGACATGCAGGGGATTTCCGGTGTGATCTTCTGGGGCCCCGAGGATCAGGCCCGCGCCATCGCACAGGCGCTTGCCGCGCGCGAGGGGCCGATCCTGCCGCTGATCACCGACATGCCCGATGCCGGGCATGTGGTTCTGGAACGGCATCTCTGCGTCGATACGACCGCATCCGGCGGCAATGCGCAGCTACTGGCGGCGATGGGGGCGTAACATAGGTGACACCCCCCTTGTCGGGTTGAACCGGGGTGGGGTGTCACCCACCCTGAACCTATTCCGCCGCCTTGCCCTGTGCGTCGGCTGCCTCGATCTCGGCCGCCTTGCGCTCCACCTGTTCGACGATGTGCTCGACCATCTGATCATTGCTCAGCTTGTGGCTCTGCTTGCCCGCCAGATAGACCATACCAGCCCCAGCCCCGCCGCCGGTAAAGCCCACATCGGTCATCAACGCCTCGCCCGGCCCGTTCACCACACAACCAATGATCGACAGGCTCATCGGCGTCTTGATATGCGCCAGACGCTCTTCCAGAATCGCCACGGTCTTGATCACGTCAAACCCCTGCCGCGC
>JAFIEL010000023.1 GCA_020832585.1 Natronohydrobacter sp.
CCGCGTAAGTGTCGCCCTGCGGCGCGTGCAGCACCATATGCAGATCGCGCATGCCCGTGGCCACGCGCATTGCGCCGACATGGGGCGGGCCTTCATAAGTCCAGACGGCGAGCTTCATGGCTGACGTCCTTTTTCGAGTATTTTTGGCAAGATGAAAGCTGCGGTCATTCTGCGGCCTCCAGCATGTTCGGGTGCTGGCCGCGCAGAATGGCGCGGCGGCGCAGCGGGCGCGCGAATAGCGCTGCCAGATCACCGGCCTGCTCGTAGAAATGGATCGGCGTGAACACCAGTTCGATCGCCCATTTGGTGCTCAGACCTTCGGCCTCGAGCGGGTTGGCAAGGCCAAGGCCGCAGACGGTCAGATCGGGACGGGCGGCGCGCACGCGGTCAAGCTGCAGATCGACATCCTGGCCTTCGGAAATGGTCGGGCCAGCGGCGATCAGGTCGAGTTCGGGGCCGTGCAGGTCATTGTGCAGATAGGGCGTGCCGATCTCGATGGCCTGCATGCCACATTCGCGGGTCAGAAAGCGCGCGAGCGGGATTTCCAGCTGGCTGTCGGGCAGGAAGAAGACTGACTTGCCGCGCAGGGTCTGGGCGGCGGCTGCGATGGCCTTTTCGGCACGGGCGCGCGGGGCAGCGGTCACGCGGTCCACCACTTCGGGCGCGATGCCGAATGTGGCGGCGACGGCCTTGAGCCAGAGTGTCGTACCCTCGGCGCCAAAGGGGAAGGGGGCCGGAATGAACTGTGCGCCGCGCCGGACAAGGGCCGCATGGGTGTCGCCCAGAAACGGCTGGGTCAGCGCGAAATGGGTATTTGGACCAATGGCCGGGTCCAGTTCAGCGCGTTTGCCGGGCAGGACGCGGATATGGGTGATCCCGATCTGGGTCAGCAGGTCAAGCGCCTGATCTTCCACCACATCGGGCAGCGCGCCGACAAGCAGCAGTTCCTTGGCCGAAGTCTCGTCCATGGCCGGGACCATCGCGGCGAGGCAAGCATCTTCGCCCTGGGTAAAGGTGGTTTCGATCCCCGAACCGGAATAGTTCAGCACCCGCACCGCCGGACCATGTTGCAGGCTGAGGCGCTCGGCAGCGCGGTGCAGGTCGAGCTTGATGACCTCTGACGGGCAGGAGCCGACGAGGAAAAGCTGGCGAATATCCGGACGCCGGGCCAGCAGACGCGCCACTTCGCGGTCCAGTTCCGCATTGGCATCGGCCATGCCTGCGAGGTCTTTTTCTTCCAGGATCGCAGTGCCGAAACGGGGTTCGGCGAAGATCATCACACCGGCGGCCGATTGCAGCAGATGCGCGCAGGTGCGCGAGCCGACAACCAGGAAAAAGGCATCCTGCATCTTGCGGTGCAGCCAGATGATCCCGGTCAGGCCGCAGAAAACCTCGCGCTGACCGCGCTCTTTCAGGACAGGGGCAGACGTGCAGGTGGTGGTCATGCTGTGGCCCCTTTCAACTCTGCATCGATTGCAGCGGCGGCAAGGCGGGCCATGCGCAGTTTCCAGACAAACTGGATCGCATTCACGACATAGGCGACATAGGCCACCAGCGCGAGGATCATCAGCTGATCAGGGGACATGAAGCCCCAGAGCAGACCGGCCAGATAGAGTGTGTGCAATGCGATCACACCGAAGCTGACCACATCTTCCCAGTAAAAGGCCGGGGCCAGCAGATACTGGCCGAAGACCTCTTTCTCCCAGATCGCGCCAGTTACCATGATCGTATAGAGCGCAAGGGTCTTGGCGATCACCGACCAGGTTGCAGCCATGTAGCCTTCGCCCGTCATCAGGAAGCGGATCACCAATACAGCCGAGACGATGCAGATCACGAATTGGACTGGCGCGAGAATACCCTGAACCAGCGTCCAGACAGAGGCGTCACGGCGTGCGCGCTGTTCGGGCGTGTAGAGTGGCTTGTGCAGAGAGTCCGGCATTTTGCCTCTTACCTGTGCGATTCCTTGAACAAGTCTAGCCCTTGAAATGGTTGAGTGTCAATTAAAACTTACACACTTGCGCGCCGGATCAGAGCAGATAATTTACGCTTCGAGTTTGGGAAAAATAAACTTAACTAATTGTAATAAAAAAATAAAATAACAAAAGTGGAAATTTCTTTGTTCTCGGCTGCGCGAATATGTAAGTTTCATTTGACAATCGGCAAGCTTCTTGAGAGGCTTTTTGCAAACGACTCTGTCGTTGTTGCGCTGTGCTACATCGCGCCCGGGGATGGATTGGGAGAAGCCTTGCTATGGACATGAGTTCGAAAGCCTGGGGAGGGGCGGTGCTGGCGGATGATTTGCCGGTGCGCCAGTTTGCTTTGCGTGTTGTCTCGGAACTTGCGCGCGTGAATGGCGCCCGCATGGGCGCACCTGCGGCAGAGTTGTCCTCTGTCCTGATGCGTTATGCGCGATCCGGTGATCCGGGTTTGCTGGGCGCGCTGAATGCAGAAATGGCCCGCCGCAAGGTGACGGCAGAAGAGATCATGGATGTCTATCTTCCCCTTGTCGTGCGCAAGATCGGTTCCGACTGGCACGATGACCAGATCGACATCCTTCAGGCGTCGATGGCTTTTGCGCGATTGCAGAGCGTTTTGCGCGAACTCGGCAAGGCCTGGGTTTCGGACCGGACCGGACGGGCCTCTGACGGGCGTGTTCTGCTGATGCTGCCACATGGCGAGCAACACACGCTTGGCGCGATGTTTGCCGCGAACCAGTTGCGGCGTATCGGGGTTTCGGTGAAAGTGATGCTGACATGTCACGCTTCCATCCTGAAAGAAACTCTTGCAAGGAACAGGTTTCACGGCGTTTTCATTTCCGCCTCCAACGAGACGTCGTTACAGCCTAGTGCTGATCTGGTGCGCGAATTGCGCAGGCATGATCCGGGAAATACGATGATCGTGTTGGGCGGGGGGTTGGTTTCACGGGAAATAAGCGATAATGACTCAGGCCGAATCGCGGCGGTAACTGGCGCAGATATCGTCACAAATGATATTTCCTGTGCCCTACATGCCTGCGGGATTCAGCAGATCAGTGCGGCGGCGGAGTAGGGCCTTCAGCCATATGTCCGCTAGTATGGCTGCCTCTGGCGGCAGAAGGGAAACGTGTGACCTTGCCAGACCATGGGGCCAGTTCCACAAATGATGTATTTGCGCGGTATCTTGATGACCCGTGCACGACATCCGTGTTGCTGAGTGTCGCCGATATCTGCCTTGTCACGACATCCGAGGGTGAGGTGCTGGCTGCCAGCGCCAAGGAAGGATCAACGCTCGAGGCGCAGGCCGCCCGTTGGGCCGGACAGTCCCTGTCTGCCCTGATCGACACATCATCTGCGCAGAAGCTGGCTTCGCGTCTTGCGGATATCGGTGCAAATGGGCGCGCGCATTGGGCCGAGCTGGTGCATGTCACGTCTGACAAGGATTTGGTGCCGATACGGTATGTAATGCATCCGATGCAGGCGCAGGCCAATATCCTCATGCTGGGGCAGGACCAGCGCCCGACCATCGAAATGCAGCAGATGCTGCTCAATGCCCAGATCGCACTTGAGCGCGATCACGAAGCGCAGCGCGAAATCGACACGCGCTACAGGCTGCTGATGGATTTTTCCACCGATGCCATCGCGCTGCTTTCGATCGGCTCCGGCCTGATTGTCGACATCAACCACAACGCGGCGAATATTCTTGGCCGCGCGCGTGCGGATCTGATCGACAGATCCTTTGCCGAATGTTTCCAGGGCCAGACCAAAGAGGCGATTGTCTCGGCGCTTGAAGCGCCGCAGCCTGTCGGCTCGGATGTGGTGCTTGATGTCGAGGTGAAAATCTCGGGCCGGATCGTGCAATTGACGGGCAAGTTGTTCCGCGCCTCTGGCGAGCAACTGGCGATCGTGCGGCTGACCGATCCAGAGCGCGGTTCGGTGGGTGACGAGCGGCTGGTGGGCAACCTGCGGCAATTGTTCAATCACGGTTCTGATGCGATTGTCTTCTCCGATCGTGACGGCAACATCCTCGCCGCCAGCGAGACATTTCTGAACCTGACGGATTCGCCCTCTGCCGCGTCGGTGCGGGGCCGGTCGCTGGCAGAATTTCTCGCGCGCGGCGTGGTCGATCTGCGCGTGCTGCTGGACAATGCGCGCCGGGCGGGCCAGTTGCGCATGTATGCCACCAAACTGAACACCAGTTTTGGCGCGCAAGTCGGTGTCGAGATGTCGGCCACCTGGCTCGACGACAAATTCGACCCGGTTCTTGCGCTGGTGATCCGCAATGCAAGCAGCGCGTCCAGCGTTCGCCCCGACCCCAGCGGGCAGGACGGCAACATGCAGGGTGTGATCGAACTGGTCGGGTCTTCGACGCTCAAGGACATCGTGTCGGAAACGACGGATGTGATCGAGAAAATCTGTATCGAGACCGCATTGGAACTGACCCGCAACAACCGCGTTGCAGCATCCGAGATGCTGGGCCTGTCGCGCCAATCGCTCTATGTGAAGCTGCGCAAGTTCGATCTGCTGAGCAAGGACGAGAATTGACGCAGGCCCGTCGGTCGGTTTGATCTGTGTCAATCAAAGTTGTCAGTATGTGTGTAAACTTCCATTTACATAATGGAGGGAACCCATGCGAATCGTCTTTGTTCACCCGAATTACCATTCCGGCGGCGCTGAAATCGCAGGAAGCTGGCCGCCCGCATGGGTCGCCTATCTGACCGGCTCGCTGAAAGCCGCCGGTTTTGACGATATTCACTTCATCGACGCCATGACCAACCATGTCGATGACGATGCGCTGCGCGTGAAACTGGCGGAACTGAAGCCCGATGTCGTGGGCACCACCTGCATCACGCCCTCGATCTATGTCGCCGAACAGGTGCTCAAGATCGCGCGCGAAGTCGCGCCCGATTGCGTGACCGTTCTGGGCGGCGTGCACGCAACCTTCATGTTCCGTCAGGTGCTGACCGAAGCCCCCTGGATCGACGTCATCGTGCGCGGCGAGGGCGAGGAAATCGTCGTCAACCTGATGAACGCCATCGCCGAGGGTCGCTGGCCTGCCGACAAGCACAAGATCCACGGCCTCGCCTTCATCGACGGGGATGAGATCAAGGCCACGCAAGCGGCATCGACGGTCAAGAACCTTGATGGGATCAAGCCCGACTGGTCGATCCTTGAATGGGACAAATACATCTATGTGCCGCTGAACCGGCGTGTGGCCATTCCGAACATGGCGCGCGGCTGTCCTTTCACCTGTTCCTTCTGCAGCCAGTGGAAATTCTGGCGCGACTATCGCGTGCGCGACCCCAAGAAAGTCGTCGATGAAATCGAGGATCTGGTCGAAAACCACGGTGTCGGTTTCTTCATCCTTGCCGATGAGGAACCCACCATCAACCGCAAGAAATTCATCGAGTTCTGTGAGGAACTGATCGCCCGCGACCTGCCGCGCCGGATTCAATGGGGGATCAATACCCGCGTGACCGACATCATGCGCGACAAGGAATTGCTGGGCTTCTACCGCAAGGCCGGGCTGGTGCATGTCAGCCTTGGCACGGAAGCCGCCGCACAACTCAAGCTCGACCAGTTCAACAAGGAAACCACGGTGGCGGACAACAAGGAAGCGATCCGCCTGCTGCGCGAGGCCGATATCTTCACCGAGGCGCAGTTCATCGTGGGTCTGGACAACGAGACTGCCGAGACGCTGGAGGAAACCTTCCAGATGGCTTGGGACTGGCAGCCTGACCTGGCGAATTGGGCCATGTACACGCCTTGGCCCTTCACGCCGCTCTTTCAGGAGCTCCGCGATCAGGTCGAGGTCTTCGACTATTCCAAATACAATTTCGTCACCCCGATCATGAAGCCCAAGGCCATGACGCGCGGCGGATTGCTGGAAGGGGTGCTGAAGAATTACCGCCGCTTTTACATGCGCAAGGCGCTGTTCCACTACCCTTGGCGCGGCACGGGCTATCGGCGCAAATATCTGCTGGGTTGCCTCAAGGCATTTCTCAAGGCCGGTGTGCAGCGCCAGTTCTATGACCTTGGAAAGACAGATTATTTCACGATGAAATCGCGCGATGATCTGGATTTCGGTTTCGACATGACTCGCACGATTGCCGATGCGCAGCTTGCGGATTGGGAAGATCACGCCGACAAGAAGCGCAAGGCGCAGGAACGCCGCGAGGCGCTGCGCGAGCAAGGCAAGGCGCGGGCGGAAGAGCGCACCATGCTGAAAGCCTGTGGCGGCGGCACGCAGCAGATGGATGACAGCGAGACGCCCGCGCGACCCTTCCGCATGCCCAATGGTGCGACACCGGGCCTGCGCGAGCCAGCGGAGTAAGGATCATGGCCGACCTGGCCCGCATTGGCCCCAATGCCATCCTGCAACATCTGCCCGTGCTGGATGCGGCCATCGGCGAGCGTTTGCGCAGCGCGCTTCTCTATCGCGCGGGGGTGGCAGAACCCCCCGCCGATGCAGGCATGCTACCGGAAGACGATGTCGCGCGTCTGCATCATGCGGTGCGCCTGTTCCTGCCGGACCGGGCGCAGGCCATTCAGGCGCAAGCCGGGCGCGCGACGGGGGACTACATCCTCGCGCACCGTATCCCCGCCTTGGCGCAGCGCCTGATCCGGTCCTTGCCCGCTTGGGCGGGGGCTTGGCTGCTGTCAAAGGCCATTACCAAACATGCCTGGACCTTTGCAGGTTCAGGCGCGTTTCGCGTGATTTCGCAGCGGCCGCTTCTGTTCGAGATCGTGGCAAACCCCTTGGCCCAGGGACCATCAGAAGCGCCGATCTGCCACTGGCACGCCGCCGTATTTGCGCGGCTCTTCGGTGCGCTGGTCTGGCCCGATGTTCAGGTCGTGGAACTGGAATGTGCCGCAACGGGGGCACCCCGTTGCCTGTTTCGCATTACGCCTGCGTGATCCTAGCGCCGCACATCGCCCGTGACAGGATCAATCTTCAACGCGACCTTGGCCCCGTCCGTCGTGAAAAGCTCGACCTCCCAATAGCCATCCTCGTCCCACTCGATCTCGTCGATGAACTGGATGTCAAAGCGCGCTTCCAGCCCTGCCACGATCTCTGACAGCGGCAAGGCATCGGCAGGCGGCACACGATCCGACAGGGCAGGGGCCGCGCTCAGTGCAAGTGCGACAGGGAAGATATAACGAAGCTTCATGGGCGCAGTCCTTCTGTTTCTTCGCGGCAGATATGCGCACGCGCAGCGGCTTCAAGTTAGCCCGTTCGGCATGCGCGGAAAGCCGCGCGCTGTCAGGGCGAATTAACACTTGCCGGAATCCAAAATGTAAGGCAAAGTTTACATCATGAGCGATCTGAGTCTTCACACCCGCCCCAACCCCTCTGGCCTTCCGCAGCCGCGCGCGATGCTGGAGCTGATCAAACCGATCACATGGTTCCCGCCGATGTGGGCCTATCTGTGTGGCATCATCTCGGTCGGCGTCTGGCCCGACAGTTGGGCGCTGGTCGTGCTGGGTGTGTTGCTGGCAGGCCCCATCGTCTGCGGCATGTCGCAAGCCGCGAATGACTGGTGCGACCGGCATGTGGACGCGATCAACGAACCTTACCGGCCCATCCCGTCAGGGCGGATACCGGGGCGCTGGGGGCTGTATATTGCGCTGATCATGTCGGCTTTCGCGCTGTTTGTCGGCTGGCAGCTTGGGCCCTGGGGCTTTGGCGCGACCGTGGTCGGTGTGCTGGCCGCCTGGGCCTATTCCGCAGAACCCGTGCGCGCGAAGCGCTCGGGCTGGTGGGGGCCGGGTCTGGTGGGCCTGAGCTACGAATCCCTGCCTTGGTTCACCGGGGCTGCCGTCATCGCCGCAGGTGCGCCAAGCTTCGAGATCGTGGCGATTGCGCTGCTTTACGGTCTGGGCGCGCATGGCATCATGACAATCAATGATTTCAAGGCCATCGAGGGCGACCGCCAGATGGGTCTGAAATCCCTGCCCGTGACCCTTGGCCCGGTGGATGCCGCGACCGTTGCGGGCACCGTGATGGTTCTGGCGCAGCTTGTCGTGGTGTTCCTGCTGCTGATCTGGGGCGCACCGATACATGCAGGCGTCATCGCGCTTGGGATTGGCGTGCAGATCTGGGCACTCGGGCGCTGGCGCCAAGACCCGGCGAAGCTGGCCCCATGGTTCAACGGCACCGGCGTCGGCCCCTATGTTCTGGGCATGATGGTTGCGGCCTTCGCGCTGCGGGGGATCGGCGCATGACGCTCTCATGGGCGCAGATTTTCCGCCTTGGGCTGGTGCAAGCCTGCCTTGGCGCGATTGTGGTGTTGATGACTTCGACGCTCAACCGGCTGATGGTGGTGGAACTGGCGCTGCCCGTCGTGCTGCCGGGCTTTCTGGTGGCGCTGCATTACGGGGTGCAGATCACCCGGCCCAACTGGGGGCATCTGGCCGATCAGGGCGGCAACCGCACGCGCTGGATCATCGCAGGCATGGCGCTTCTGGCGCTTGGCGGCATGGGCGCGGCGCTGGCGATTCCGCTGCTGGAAAGCCATTTCGGCTTAGGTCTGGCGCTCTCGCTCCTCGCCTATGCAATCATCGGCCTTGGCGTCGGTGCCTCTGGCACCTCGCTTCTTGCGCTTCTGGCAACCGCCACCGCCGAACATCGCCGCCCGGCAGCCGCAACAATCACATGGCTGATGATGATCGCAGGCATTGCGTTGACCGCGATCACGGCAGGACAGTTCCTTGACCCCTACAGCCACGCACGCCTGCTGGTCATCGTCGCGATCATCTGCACCGGTGCTGTGGCGCTGACCACACTTGCCGTCTGGGGGATCGAGCGCAGCGTCGTCATCCGCCCCGCGCCCCCGTCGATACGCTTCCGCGACGGGATGCGCGAAATCTGGGCCGACACACGCGCGCGCCATTTCACCTTTTTCGTGTTCCTGTCGATGACCGCCTATTTCATGCAGGAACTGATCCTGGAACCCTATGCGGGTCTCGTATTCGGCTTCACACCGGGACAATCCACCTCGATGTCGGGCGCGCAGAATGGCGGCGTGTTCCTTGGCATGGTGCTGGTGGGCGTCGCGGCCTCTGGCCTGCGCATCGGTAGCTTGCGCACATGGGTCGTGGCAGGCTGTATCGGGTCGGCGGCCCTGCTATTCGCCATCGCAGGCGCAAGCCTCTGGGCGCTGCCCTTGGTGCCGCTGGTCGTTGCACTCGGCTTCTTCAACGGCATGTTCGCCGTCGCGGCCATCGGCGCTATGATGCAACTCGCAGGCGAAGGCCGCGAGAAGCGCGAAGGCGCGCGTGTGGGCCTGTGGGGTGCCTCCCAAGCCATTGCGGCGGGTTTTGGTGGGCTGACAGGGGCCGCGCTGGTGGACCTTGCGCGCAGTCTCATGCCTGTGGCCGATGCTTTCGGCGCGGTCTTTCTGTTTCAAGCGACACTCTTCATTGCGTCAGCGGCCCTCGCTGCGCGCGTCATGTCACCGCGCCCGCGGGCGCTGCTGGTTCCGGGGGAATAAGCGATGGATTTTGATGTTTTTGTCGTGGGCGGCGGCCCGTCTGGTGCAACCGCTGCCGATGATCTGGCGCGTGCAGGCAAGCGCGTGGCGCTGCTGGACCGCGCAGGACGCATCAAGCCTTGCGGCGGCGCGATCCCGCCCCGCGCGATTGCCGATTTCGACATTCCCATGAGCCAGGTCGTAGCCCAGATCACCACCGCGCGGATGATCTCCCCCACAGGTCGCGCGGTCGATATTCCGATTGAGAACGGCTTTGTCGGCATGGTGGACCGCGAACATTTCGACGAATTCCTGCGGGTGCGCGCGGCAGATCATGGCGCCACCCGCCTGACCGGCACCTTCCTGCGGATCGAGCGTGACGCACAAGGCACGCATGTCGTCTGGCGCGAAAAGGCCACGAAGGAAGAAAAACGCACGCTGACCAAGCTGGTGATCGGCGCGGATGGCGCGCGCTCGAATGTCGCGCGGGCTGAAGTGCCCGGCGGCGACAAGATCCCTTATGTCATTGCCTATCACGAGATCATCAAGGCCCCGCCTGCGAATGATTTCTACGACCCCGACCGCTGCGATGTGATTTATGATGGGCGCATCTCGCCCGATTTCTACGGTTGGGTGTTTCCGCATGGCAAAAGCTGCTCGGTCGGCATGGGCACGGAAAAGCCCGAAGCCGATCTGAAGGCCGCCACCGCCGACCTGCGCGCCATGTCCGGGCTGACGGATTGTGAGACGATCCGGCGCGAAGGCGCGCCCATCCCGCTGCACCCGATGGACAAATGGGACAATGGGCGCGATGTGGTGCTCGCGGGCGATGCGGCGGGCGTGGTTGCACCAAGCTCGGGCGAAGGCATCTATTACGCGATGGTCGGCGGGCGCGTTGCGGCCACAGCGGCACAGGCCGCGCTTGCCTCTGGCAAGGCAAAAGACCTTGCACTTGCCCGAAAACTGTTCATGCGCGAACACAAGACCGTGTTCAAGGTTTTGCGTTCCATGCAGGATGCGTATTACAAGTCGGATGAGCGGCGCGAGCGCTTCGTCTCGCTCTGCCATGATATCGACGTGCAACGGCTGACCTTCGAGGCCTATATGAACAAGAAACTGGTGGCCGCGCGGCCGCTTGCCCATATCAAGATCGGCATCAAGAACATGCTGCATCTGACCGGGCTGGTCCGACCGAGCTACACATGAGCTGGCTGATCCCGGCCTGGGAAGACGGCACGCTCAAACCGCTCGACAAGCTGGACGTGCACCGGCGCGGGTTACGCCACAAGGCGATCTCGGTCTTCGTGACCGAAGGCGACCGCGTGCTGATCCAGCGCCGCGCGCTTCACAAGTATCACACGCCGGGGCTGTGGGCGAATACCTGCTGCACCCATCCGCAATGGGGCGAGAGCGATCTTGATTGCGCGACGCGCCGGTTGCGCGAAGAGTTGGGGATCGAGGGGCTGGATTTACGCCACGCGGGCGAAATCGAATATCGCGCCGATGTAGGGGGCGGGCTGATCGAGCATGAACTGGTGCAGGTCTACACGGCCCGCGCCATGCCGGACCTGAGCGTGACCCCCAACCCCGAAGAGGTAGCGGATATCGACTGGATCAACCTTTCGGCACTGCGTGCGGTGATTGAACGTTTTCCCGAACGCTTCACACCCTGGCTGCGGATCTACATGAGCAAACATCTGCACATGATTTTTGGCAATCAGGCAGGGTCGATGCGCGGCTACGCCTTGAACCACTAGGCAAATTGCGGGTTGCGCTGCCAGACCGAGAAATTCAGCGCGCCAGCAATCGTCACCCAAAGCAGATAGGGCGCAAACAGCATCCCCGCCAGCGGATCAAGCATCCAGAAGCTGATCATCGTGGCCGCGACGAAGGTCCAGAGAAAACACAGGATGATCATCGCCGCGCGCATCCGCTTAAGGCCGAAGAAAACCGGCGACCACAGCGTGTTGAAGGCAATCTGCGCCGCCCAGAAGGCCAGCGCCTGCTGCGACCCTTCAAGCGGGGCTATGCGCATCGCTGCATAGGCGATGGTGACATACAGCGTGACCCAGACCAGCGGAAAGACAATGCCCGGTGGCGTCCACCACGGCTTTTCAAGATCCCGATACCAGTTGCCGGGCTCGAACATGGAACCAGTCGCCCCGGCGGCACCACAGGCAGCAAGGAAGGTCAGAAACAGCATCCAGTCCATATCACGCCTTTTCAAAGCTGGCCCGGTTTGACCTAACGGAGCGCCCGTGCCGGGCGCAAGCCCTTACTTGTGCGCCCGTTGCCGGGCGCGCGGGTCCGGGCCGATAAGACACGATATAGGTCAGGCGCGGCTCTGGTCCAGACCGCGCGCCGCCAGATCCTGCGCGCGCAGCCGCGCGAGCGCCGTGATGAGCGTGTCGGACCTGCTGAATCGCGTGCTCTCGCGCGCGGCCGCCTGCACCAGAAAGCTGACCTCGGCCTGTGGGCGCGCGTAGAGCGTGGCCATTTGCGGCAGCAGCACACTTGCCCCGGCCCGCAAGCCAGAAGTCGCAAGCCATCCCAGTTTGCGCCCGCGCGAGGTGACAGCGCGCTGCGTGATGCTGTCGCAACCCTGCGCCCGGACCACGCCACCAATCCCGCCATAGATCGTGCGCGCGGCAAAGATACCGGGCCGACAGGTGACAGGCAGCGCCGAAATCCCCGGCTCGGACCGCATGTATAACCGGTCCGCCTCGCGCAGCAGCCGGTCGGTCATCGCGCGGATTTCCGGCAGCGCCTTGGGCGCACGCACAAAGGCTGCCGGATCGATCCCGGCCTCGCGAAACCAGTCCAGCGGCAGGTAGATCCGCCCGCGCCGTGCATCCTCGCCCACGTCGCGGGCGATATTCGTCAGCTGCATCGCCAGCCCCAGATCACAGGCCCGCGCCAACCGGTGCCGGTCGCGCACGCCCATCAGCACGCACATCATCGCACCCACGACCGCCGCCACCCGTGCGGAATACTCCAGCACGCCCGACAGCGTGTCAAAGCGCCGCCCTTCGGCATCCCAGGCGAGCCCTTCGAGCAGCGCATCGGGCAGGGCGCGCGGCATCTGGTGGCGTTCGATCATGCGCGCAAAGGCGCGGTCAATCGGCGCATCCATGGGCCGCCCGGCATATGCGCGGTCCAGCCGGTCCTGCAAATGCAGAACCGCCCCGCGCGCATCCTGCCCTTCATCGACCGCATCATCGGCCACGCGGCAAAAGGCGTAAAGCACCAGTGCCGGATCGCGCACATAAACCGGCAGCAACTTTGACGCCGCGTGAAACGACAGCGACCCGGTGCGGATCGCGGCGCGGCAGGCTTCCATATCCGTCTCGGCGCTCATTCTGCGGCCATCCGCACAGGCAGCAGGGTTGCTGCATCGGGGACCAACTGGCCAAGCACTTCGGCCGTTCCGATCACACCCGGCACACCCGCGCCCGGATGCGTGCCTGCGCCCGCCAGATACAGGCCCGGCACCTCCTCGGAGACATTATGCGGCCGGAACCACGCGCTTTGCAGGATGCGCGGCTCGATCGAGAACCCTGCACCCAGCGGCGACAGATACCGGTCGCGGAACGTGTCGGGCGTAAAGACCAGACTTTCGGTTACACGCTCAGCCAGCCCCGGCAACAGCCGCTCTTCCAGCATGGCCAGCATCTTCTGGCGGTAGGGCTCTTCCTCGCGCGCCCAGTCCACCCCGTTTTCATGCCCCAGATGCGGCACAGGCGAGAGCACATAGAAGGTATCATCCCCATCCGGCGCGACAGAGGAATCCGTGACTGACGGGCGATGGACATACAGGCTCATATCCTCGGCCAGATGGCCGCGAATGAAAATGTCCTTGATATGCTCGCGGTAGCGCGGCCCCACGACAATCGTATGATGGCCCACATCGCGCCACATCTCGCGCGTGCCCTTGGTGCCGAAATACCAGACATACAGCCCCATCGACCAACGCTGGCGCTTGACCTTGGCATCCGTCCAGCGCCGCCGGGTCCGGTTTCGCAACAGCCGCGTATAGGTATGGCCAGCATCGGCATTGGACACGACCACATCCGCATGCAGCCTGTCGCCCCCCACCAGCCGCACCCCGTCAGCGCGACCATTCTCGATGACAATTTCATCCACTTCCGTATTCAGCCGCAGCACGCCGCCCTGATCACGGATCACCTGCGCCATGGCATCGGCAATCGCCTGCACGCCGCCCATCGCGTAATGCACGCCAAAGGCCTTTTCCAGATGGCTGACAAGGATATACATCGAGGTCACGCGAAACGGATCCCCCCCGATGAACAGCGGGTGAAAGGACAGCGCGAACCGCAGCCTTGGGTCGCGCACCCGCCGCGCGGCATGGGCAAAGACCGACCGATCCGCGCGCAGCCAGACGAAACGCGGCAGCACCTTGATCAGCTCCCACAGCTCATTCATCGGGCGCCGGCCCAGATCCTCATAGCCGAACCAATAGCGATCCTCGGCATCCGACAGGAATTTGCGAAATCCGGGCAGATCACCGGGCGACAGGCGCTTCACCTCGGCCTCCATCTCGGCATCGCCCTGCCGCATGGTGAATGTCGAGCCATCCGCCCAGCGGATCTCGTAAAACGGCTCCATCGGCCTCAAGGTCACATCGCGGTCGAAATCGCGACCACAGGCCGCCCAAAGATCGCGCAGCCCTTGCGGCACCGTGATGATCGTCGGCCCCAGATCAAACCTGTGGCCCCCTTGCGTGATCGACGATCCGCGCCCGCCGGGGCGGTCCAGCTTGTCGATCACTGTCACCTGATAGCCCTTCGCGCCCAGCCGCATGGCGGACGCCAGCCCCCCAAGCCCGGCCCCGATAACAATGGCGCGCGGCAGTCCGGTCGAATCAAGCATCTCGGGTTCCCGTCTTTTCGTGTTTGGACCAGCTTACACCGGTCGAAACTGTCAATCAAGGTTTACATTCTCTCCTTTACTCTGTCCAGTTCGTGTGACAATCTGCAAGGGTAACGTGAAAGGCGGGAATCGCCATGCAGACTGTCACCCTGTCCCTGTTCCGCTTCGACCGCGCGCTTGCGCGGCTCTGGGTGCTGGGCCAGATGGGGGCGGCGCGCTTTGTGTTGCCGCGCGTGCCGGGGCTGGACTTCTGGAAACTTTGCGGCTCGGGCACGGGCGAGGGCTTCACCCCCAAACCCAACTGGGGCACTTGGGCGATCCTTTGTGCCTGGCACAGCCGCGATCTGGCCAAGGCCGGGATGGAGCGCGCGCCCTTCACCACATGGCGTGCAAAAGCAGACGAATCCTGCACGCTTTATCTTGAACCCTATAGCGCACGCGGCCATTGGGCCGGTGTCGCGCCCTTCAAGCCCGAAGGGTCCGGCCCGGACGGCCCCATTGCCGCCATGACCCGCGCCACTGTCAAACCCGCCCGCGCGCTGCGATTCTGGGGGCGGGTGCCGGATATTTCCGCCAAGGTCGGCAGCGATCCGAATGTGATCTTCAAGATCGGCATCGGCGAAGTGCCGCTTCTGCATCAGGTGACATTTTCGGTCTGGCCTGATGCACAGGCGATGGCCGATTTCGCCCGCCGTGGCCCCCATGCAGAGGCTATTCGCGCTGTGCGTGACGAAGGCTGGTTCAACGAAGAACTCTATGCCCGCTTCCGCATCAGCGGCACGCAGGGCACATGGCAGGGGCGCGCGCCCTTGTCCCAACGAAACAGACAGGAGGCCGCATGACGCCTTTCCCCTTCTCCGCCATCGTCGGACAGGACGAGATGAAAACCGCGATGATCCTGACCGCCATCGACCCCAAGATCGGCGGCGTGCTGGTCTTTGGCGACCGTGGCACCGGCAAATCGACCGCTGTGCGCGCACTCGCGGCGCTGCTTCCCCCGATCGAGGCCGTCAAGGGCTGCCCGGTCAATTCCGCGCGGCCAGAGGACTGCCCTGACTGGGCGGAAGTCACCAGCACAGAGGTGGAAACCCGCCCCACCCCGGTCGTCGATCTGCCCCTGGGGGTCTCCGAGGACCGCGTGACCGGCGCGCTCGACATCGAACGCGCACTGACACGCGGCGAAAAAGCCTTTCAGGCCGGTCTGCTCGCGCGGGCTAATCGCGGCTATCTCTATATCGACGAAGTGAACCTGCTCGAAGATCACATCGTCGATCTGCTGCTCGATGTGGCGCAATCCGGCGAAAACGTGGTCGAACGCGAAGGCATGTCGATCCGCCACCCCGCGCGCTTCGTCCTCGTGGGTTCCGGCAACCCCGAAGAAGGCGAACTCCGCCCCCAGCTTCTCGACCGGTTCGGCCTCTCGGTCGAAGTGACCAGCCCGAAAGAGATCGAGACCCGGATCGAAGTCATCCGCCGCCGCGACGCCTATGAAAACGACCACGCCGCCTTCATGGCCGACTGGCAACCGCAGGACGCAGACCTGCGCGCCCGCATTCTTGTGGCCCGCGAAGCCCTGACAAAGGTCCGCACCTCCAATGTCGCCCTGCATGACTGCGCTTCGGTCTGCCTCGCGCTCGGCTCCGACGGGCTGCGCGGCGAACTCACGCTTCTGCGCACGGCTCGCGCCTTGGCCGCCTATGAAGGCGCGACAGACCTCACTCGGACTCATATCCGCGCTGCCGCGCCCATGGCACTGCGCCACCGCCTGCGCCGCGATCCGCTGGACGAGGCCGGATCAACCGCCCGCGTCGCGCGCCAACTGGCCGAGACCCTGCCATGACCCCTGCTTTCATTCTTGCAAAAATATCCCGGGGGGAGGCCGCAGGCCGGGGGGCAGCGCCCCCCAACCAGCTCAGCCTCAACAAAACCCCATGACCCCCTATGACGATACCAGCGGCCTGCCCGGCCGACCAGAGCCACAGGCCGACCCCTGGGCGCTGGTGGGTCTTGCGCTCACGCTGCTGGCCATCGACCCGGCTGGCCTGCGCGGGTTGTGGCTGCGCGCGCGCGCCGGTCCGGTCCGCGACCGCGTCCAGCGCGCGCTTGCCACATTGTCCCCCCGCAAATTGCATCCGTTCACAAGTGACGAAGCGCTGATGGGCGGCCTCGACCTGTCCGCGACACTCGCGACCGGCGAAATGCAGCGCCATGCGGGGCTCTTGGAAACCCCCGGCCTGCTGGAACTCACCATGGCCGAACGCTGCCCACCGGGGCTGGCCGTGCGGCTGGGTCAGGCGCTGGATCGCGACCCGCGACTTGCCTTGATCGCGCTCGATGAAGCCGCCGAAGAAGGCGAGGGCCTGCCGCCCGCATTGGCCGACCGGCTTGGCCTGTTCCTCGATCTCGACG
Source organism: Natronohydrobacter sp. (assembly GCA_020832585.1). Lineage (GTDB taxonomy): Bacteria > Pseudomonadota > Alphaproteobacteria > Rhodobacterales > Rhodobacteraceae > Roseinatronobacter. Next base: position 16,748 of record JAFIEL010000023.1, read on the forward strand.
GGTTTGCATGGGGCGAGACGAGTGATCTGACCCTCAGACCCGCCCTGATCGCAACGGCGCAAGTGCGGCTGGGCGCAATCGTGCCGGGCGATGCGCTGCACCGCCTGACCCGCGTCGCGCTCGATCTTGGCATCCCCAGCCTGCGCGCGCCGCTCCTTGCCAATGCCTGCGCGCGGGCCCATGCCGCATGGCGCGGGGCGGATCAGATCGACGAATCAGACCTGCAGATCGCAGTTGAACTCTGCTATGCGCACAAGGCGCAGCACTTCCCCGAAGACGCGCCCGAGCAGGACACCAGCCCCCCGCCGCCCGAACCAGAACACCAGCCGGACGCGCACCGCGACCAGAGCCAGCAAACCGACATCCCCGACGAGATGCTGATCGAGGCCGCGCGCACCGCCCTGCCCCCCGGTCTGATCGCCCAGCTTCAGGCCGCGCGCATATCGCGCGCCATGGGCGGGCAGTCCGGTTCAGGGGACAGGCGCAAATCCATGCGACGCGGGCGGCCCATGCCCTCGCGTGCAGGCAAGCCCGGTTCGGGCGCGCGGGTCGATGTGATCGCCACGCTGCGTCAGGCCGCGCCCTGGCAGAAGATGCGCCGCGCGATGCTGCCCGACCGGGGCGACCGCCTGCTTCTGATGCCCTCGGACATTCGCATCAAACGCTATCAGGACCAGACCGACCGCGTGCTGATCTTCGTGGTGGATGCGTCAGGCTCGGCCGCTGTCGCCCGTCTGGCCGAAGCCAAGGGCGCGGTGGAACTGATGCTGGCCGAAGCTTATTCAACCCGCGACCATGTGGCCCTTGTCACGTTTCGCGGCCATCACGCAGACCTCAGCCTGCCGCCCTCGCGCTCGCTCGTGCAGACCAAGCGCCGCCTTGCCGGTCTGCCCGGTGGGGGGGCCACGCCGCTGGCAAGTGCGCTGCAAGTCGCGCTGGCGACTGCCGAACAGGCGCGCAGTCATGGCATGACCCCGACACTGGCCTTTCTGACCGACGGTCGCGGCAATATCGCGCTCGATGGCACACCGGATCGCGCACAGGCCGCGCTCGAGGCCACGCAGCTTGCCCGCGTCATTGCCGCCAAGGGGATTCCTGCTCTGATCGTCGATACCAGTCTGCGCCCCAAGCCGCAGCTTGGCGACCTGGCCGACCAGATGCGGGCGACGTTGATCGCCCTGCCGCGCGCAGATGCGCGCAGCTTGCAGACCACGCTCTCTGCGGCACTCGGGGGGTAGGGCGATGCAGCTCATCCCCCCGAACTGGCCGCTGCGACATCATTCGCGGCGTATCCGGTGCCGCCCGCATGACTGGCATGTGCAGATCATCGGGCAAGGCCCGGATGTGCTGTTGCTGCATGGGGCAGGGGCCTCGGCGCATAGTTTTCACCCGTTGGTGCCGGAACTGCCGGGCTATCGGCTGATCATCCCCGATCTGCCGGGACAGGGGTTCACGCGGGCGGGCGGGATGCACCGGCTGGGGCTGGATGCGATGGCCGATGATCTGGTCACGCTCTGCGCGGATCAGGACTGGCGACCCGTCGCGATCATCGGTCATTCTGCGGGCGCGGCTGTCGCCTTGCGCATGGCCGAAGTGCTGCCCATCTCGCCGCATGGGGTCATCGGGATCAATGCAGCCCTTGGACCGTTTGACGGTTTCGCAGGCTGGCTGTTTCCCAAGCTCGCAAAAGCCATGTCCGCCAGCCCTTTCGTGGCGGCGATCGTCACGCGCATGGCGTCGAAGCGCAAGCAGGTCGAAAGCCTGCTCAAAGGCACCGGCTCGCAGCTCTCCGGCGAAGGGGTTGCGCTCTATCAGCGTCTTGTGACCGACCCGCGCCATATCGAGGGCACTTTGGGCATGATGGCGCAATGGCAACTGGAACCGCTGGTCGAGCGTCTGGCACAGATCATGGTGCCCTGTCTCTTGATCGCATCGGACAAGGACCGCGCCGTGCCTGCGCGCGTGTCGCGCGATGCCGCCAAAGTGCTGGGCCGCGCGCGTTATCACGAGATTGCAGGCTACGGCCATCTGGTCCATGAGGAAGCGCCGGAACGGGTGGCCGAAGCGATCCTGCCCTTTCTGGCCACGACGCGGGGCAATCTTTCATTGGTGCGCGAACCGGGCTGAAGGGGTAAGCGCCCCCTTGGGGCCCACCCGCCCGCCCATGCCCCGCGGGGGCGCTGCCCGCGCTTGGCGCGCGGGCGGGCTATTGCGCAAAGGTCCAGCCTCGCCGCCTTGGCACCCGCATGGCCAGCATCGGTTTCAGCAGCGGACTGGCGAAACGGCGCAAATCCAGCGCCTCATGCACGCCGATACAGTTTTCGCCTTCGATCTGCGTCTGCACGGTCGCGCGCGTGTAGAACGGCGCATCCAGCATCGCCAGTCGCTGTTGTGGCGTGACCCCCGCATCTGCCCGCGTTTCGCGCCGCACGGCCCAACGACTGCGCGCCATCTTTGCGCGGGGCGGCGGGGTGATATGATCCATCCGTCCGTCCGGGTGAAAATGCAGTGCCGTTTCCTGCTGTGACCCGTCGCGCAATATCGCGTCGTAAAAGCAGGTCGCCCCATTCGCGCGCGGAAACCGGCCCCAGGTCCAGTAGTCGAAATCGGCTTCCAGCGCCGCGGTACCAAAATTCGCATCGAAATAGCCATGCCCTTGCCATTTATGCCCCGGCGAGAGATCAACCTCGATCCGCGCAATCGGTGCGAAGGGTTGCCAATGGTGGCGACCGTCTGGCGTGAGCGCGTGGGTCTGGCCGAACAGGGCTTCGGGATGCAGCGTAATCGTGCCGCGCACCCGGCTGATCAGGGGCGGCGAGGAGACCTCGTTCACTTCGATCACCAGCCGGTCGCCGTCCCAGCGGATGGACGAAGGGCCGACTTCAAACACATCCTCGGACTGGCGCAGGGCAGGGCGGCCCCGGTCGGTCATGGTAAACCGCCCTTGCGGGCCATAGGTCGCGACATTGATGCAGCAATGGTTTTGCGGATCACGCCGCCCTGACCAGCGATACCAGGGCGAAAACACCGACCCGATGAACCCGATCACCGAGACAGCGCGCGCCCCGTCGTCGCTGATCCCGTCGATATACCACCAGGCATAGCCATCGGGCGCGACATGACGGCGGAAATCCGGTCGCTGAGCACCGCTTCCGCTGCGTGCTTCCCCGAGAGTGCAGCCATCGGCACCCCCGCCCCCGGATGCACCCCGCCCCCGGCCAGATACAGACCCTTGACCCGCGTGCGTGCCGTTGGGCGCAGAAAGGTCGCTAGCGGGCTGTTCGGCGACAACCCGTAAAGCGCCCCCTGACTGTGGGGAAACAGCGCCGCGAAATCGGTCGGGCCGGTCAGTGTGACCGAGTCCTGTTCCGGGTCCAGATAGAGACCGAACCGGGCCAGTCGCGTGCAAGGGGATGTCGGGCATGGTATGTCCTTTGGGCGCGGCGCGCCTGTCGTCACGGCAGGGGCGTTCAGGATGAACTGGAACCGCTCGGGGCCTTGGGGCATGGCCGCGCTGCGGTCTTGTGCACAGACATAGATCGTGGGGTCATGCGGGACTTGGCCGCGTGCCAGCGGGGCGAATTCTGCTTTCGCATCATCTGCGAAAAAAACGGTGTGATAGGCCAGCGCATCCTGGCCCAGCCCCTCGGGCCGAACCTGCGCGGCAAAGGTCCAGACATGCGCCGACAGGCTGCGCGGGCGGGTCTGGCGGGGTTTTGGCGCGCGCCGGGGCGCATCCAGCAGCCAGGGCAGCGCCGCCGGGTCGCCATTGAACACAACCTGCGACGCGGCGATCACCGCGCCACCGCCAAGCTCTGCGCCTGTGATCCTGCCCTGCGCTGTCAGCAATCGCGTGACCGGGGTGTTCAGCCGCAACACTCCGCCAAGCCGGGTGAACAGCCCTGCGAGAGTTTGCGCAAGTTGCGCCATGCCACCTTTCACCGCCCAGACACCCCGCGCCTCTGCCTGCCAGATCAGCGCCAGAAGCGCGGGCGCAAGCTGGGGATTGCCCCCCACATAGGTCGCATAGCGCGCGAATAGCTGGCGCAAGCGCGGATCGGTGAACTGCCGCGCCAGCATGGCATCCAGTGTCAGACCGGGACGCAACCAGCGCAACAGCGCCGGACGCGCAAGCGCAGCACTTGCCGCCCCCAGAGCAGAGGGACGCCCGGACAGCATGATCGGACCGGCAAAGGCGTCATAAAGCGCGCGTGTCGCGGCGTCGAAATGCATGAATTCGTCGCGCGCCTGCATCCCAAAGCCCTGCCCGATCGCATCGGCACTGGCGCGCGGGTCCGAAAACAGATCAAGCTGCGCCCCGTCAGCCCAGTAATGCCGCGCGATGACCGGCAAGGGGGTCAAACTCAGATGCTCGGCAAGCGTCGTGCCTGCCTCGGCAAACAGATCGTCCAGCACAGCGCGCAAGGTCAGCACGGTCGGGCCGGCATCCACCGTGCCCGCGCGACTGTCGGTCGTGCGCATCTTGCCGCCCGGCCAGCCCTGCGCCTCGACCAGCGTCACCGGCAACCCGCGCGCCGCCAGACGGATGGCAGCCGCCAGACCGCCGATCCCGGCACCTATCACAAGGACTGAGTCTTTTTCCCGAGCCATGTCAGAGATTCTTGACTTTTTGCGCCAAACTGTCCAGTGTAATTTACATATTTATGTCTATTCAGACTTACACATCGGGCAAAGCGAGGCGGATATGGACCTGAGCAAGCGAATCGACCGGGCGATGATGAACGCAATCACGCGCGCGCAGGGCAACGGCGAGGGTGCACCGGGCCGCCTGGCCGCAGCGCTGAACTATGCAGTCACGCCGGGCGGCGCGCGGATCAGACCGACAATCTGCCTCTCGGTGGCGCTCGCCTGCGGCGATGATCGACCCGCGCTGTCCGACCGCGCCGCAACTGCGCTGGAGTTGATCCATTGCGCCAGCCTTGTGCATGATGACCTACCCGCCTTTGACAATGCCGATTTCCGGCGTGGCAAGCCGACGGTGCATCTGGCCTTTTCCGAACCGCTTGCGGTGCTGACCGGTGACAGCCTGATCATCGCGGCCTTCGATGTGCTGGCCGATGTTGCCGATGACGACGCGCTGCGCGCCCTGAAGCTGACCCGGCTGCTCGCCCGCCACACGGGCATGCCGCATGGCATCTGCGCCGGGCAGGGCTGGGAGAGTGAGTCCAAGGTCGATCTCGGTGCCTATCACCGTTCGAAAACAGCCGCCCTGTTCGTGGCTGCGACCCAGATGGGCGCAGTCGCAGCCGGGCATGAGCCAGAGGCCTGGGCCGAACTCGGCGCGCGCATTGGCGAGGCGTTTCAGGTCGCCGACGATCTGCGCGACGCACTCTATGACGAGACCGCCCTTGGCAAGCCCGCCGGGCAGGATGCAATCCACCAACGCCCCTCGGCAGTCGAGGAATATGGCGTCCAGGGCGCGATTCGCCATCTGCAGGATATTCTGAGCGGGGCGATTTCATCGATCCCCTCTTGTCCCGGCGAGGCAGGACTGGCCCAGCTTGTGCGCCTCTATGCCGAACGCATGACCCCGGTCGCGCCTGTCCGGGTCTAGGCGGATGGTGGACATGCCCGCGCCCGACCTGCCGTTCCGGCCTGCGGGCTGGGTCAACCGGCTGGTCGCGTCCCCCCGGTTTCAGGCAGTCTGCGCCCGTGTTCCCGGCCTGCGCAGTATCGCGCGGCGCGAAGGAGCGGCGATCTTCGATCTGATGCAGGGTTTCGTGCAAAGCCAGATGCTGATGGCGCTGGTCGAATTGCGTGTGTTGCACCTGCTGGCCGATGGCCCTTCGACAGCCGAAATGCTGGCCCGACGGCTGGATCTGCCCCCCGCGCGCATGGCGATTCTCTTGCAGGCCGCGGCAGCGATGCGGCTCATACGCCGCAAGGGTGACAGCTTCACGCTTGCCCGTCGCGGCGCGGCTTTCCTCGCCGTTCCGGGGCTGGCCGATATGGTGCGCCATCACGATGTGCTCTATCGTGACCTGTCGGACCCGGTGGCTTTCATCAAGGGGCAGACCGACCCTGAACTTGCCCGATTCTGGCCTTATGTCTTTGGCGCGACCGGGCCGATGGACCCGGCCGTGACGGCCCGATACTCGCATCTTATGGCCGAAAGTCAGCGCATGGTCGCAGATGCGGCACTGGCGCAGTTATCGCTCAAGGGTGTGCGCCGCCTGCTCGATGTGGGCGGTGGGACTGGCGCTTTCCTGCGCGCCGTGCGGGCGCGCTATCCGGGGCTGGACCTTGCGCTGTTCGATCTGCCCGATGTGGTCGCGCAAGCGGCCTTGCCCGCCGATGTGGCCCGCCATGGCGGATCTTTCCGAACGGACCCGCTGCCGCAGGGGGCAGATGCGATCAGCCTTGTGCGCGTGCTCTATGATCATTCCGACGACACAGCGCGCGCGCTTCTTGCCAAGGTTCACGCGGCCCTGCCCAGTGGCGGGCGGTTGCTTGTCATCGAGCCGATGTCAGGCGGCGCAAAGCCCGATCCGCAGACGGATGTGTACTTTGCAGTTTACACACTGGCAATGCAGACCGGCCGAACGCGTTCCGCTGCCGAGCTGTCGCAGCTTCTAAAGCAAGCCGGATTCAGCGATATCAAACCATATCACGCAGATAAACCTTTTGTCACCAGCGTTCTGGAAGCGCGGCGCAGCTGACAGGCCCGCAGCTTCCGCAAAAAAGTGTCAATACTAATTGACAGTCCGACTTGTATAGCTATGATTACACTATCTGCTTCGACTCGGTTCTGACCTGCAGTCTTGAAGCACAGACCAGACCGGGGGAGTTTCGTGCAGACCAACGCCATCATCCTTAAGGCACCACGCCAGCTTGGTCTTGGAAAGGTCACGCTGAAAGCCGCCGGGCCGGATGATCTGGTCGTGCAGATCGCCCATTCCGGCATTTCAACAGGCACCGAAAAGCTTTTCTGGTCCGGCGAGATGCCCCCTTTCCCCGGCATGGGCTATCCGTTGGTTCCCGGCTATGAAGCGACCGGCGAGGTCATCGAGGCCGGTGCCAACACAGGTTTCCGCACAGGTGAGCGGGTTTTCGTCCCCGGTGCGAATTGTTTCGAATCAGGCGAACAGGGGCCGGTTTTCGGCCTCTTTGGCGGCGCAGCGCGAACTCTTGTCACAGATGCAAGGCGGGTCACCCGCATTGATCCCGGCATGGGCGCAGCAGGCGCATTACTGGCACTGGCCGCCACAGCCCGTCACGCAGTGGCGGGCGCACATGCCACCATGCCCGACCTCGTTGTCGGGCATGGTGTGCTGGGCCGTCTGATTGCACGCATCGCCATCGCAAGCGGTGCCCCCGCACCGCAGGTCTGGGAGGTGAACCCGGCCCGCCAATCCGGCGCGCAAGGCTATGCAGTCTGCCACCCCGATGACGACACCCGCCGCGATTACACCTGCATCATGGATGCCTCTGGCGCGGAAGGGCTGATCGACCAGCTTGTCGGGCGCCTGGCGAAGAATGGCGAACTGGTGCTGGCTGGCTTCTACACGAAACCCCTGCAATTCGCCTTCGTGCCTGCCTTCATGCGTGAAGCGCGCCTGCGCATCGCCGCCGAATGGCAACCCGATGACCTGATCGCCACGCGCGATCTGATCGATAGCGGAAAGCTCTCGCTCGACGGGCTGATCACGCATCACGCCCGCCCCGAAGATGCGAGCGCTGCCTATGAGACAGCTTTCAGCGACCCTGACTGCCTGAAAATGATTTTGGACTGGGAGGCCCATGCATGACCCTCGACATCCCGAACCTGAAGGATTTCGACCAGCGCCTGCGTGATGAAGCGCATGAAGAACCGACGCTGGAAGTGCCGCAATCCGAGCCCACGAAACACACCCAGATCATCGCGATCTACGGCAAGGGCGGGATCGGCAAGTCCTTCACACTGGCGAACCTGTCCTGCATGATGGCCGAACAGGGCAAGCGCGTGCTGCTGATCGGTTGCGACCCCAAATCCGACACGACCTCGCTTCTCTTCGCAGGCAAGGCCTGCCCCACGATCATCGAGACCTCGACCCGCAAGAAACTGGCAGGCGAGGAAGTGCAGATCGGCGATGTCTGCTACAAGCGAAACGGTGTCTTTGCGATGGAACTGGGCGGCCCGGAAGTCGGGCGCGGCTGCGGTGGGCGCGGGATCATTCATGGTTTCGAGCTGCTGGAGAAGCTGGGCTTCCACGATTGGGATTTCGACTATGTGCTGCTCGATTTCCTGGGCGATGTGGTCTGCGGCGGCTTCGGCCTGCCGATTGCCCGCGACATGGCGCAGAAAGTGATCCTGGTCGGATCGAACGACCTGCAATCGCTCTATGTGGCCAACAATGTCTGCTCGGCAGTGGAATATTTCCGCAAGATGGGCGGCAATGTCGGTGTCGCGGGGCTGGTCATCAACAAGGATGACGGCACGGGCGAGGCGCAGGCTTTCGCCGATGCCGTTCAGATCCCGGTGCTTGCCACGATCCCGGCGAACGAGGATCTGCGCAAGAAATCCGCAAATTATCAGATTGTCGGCACGGCAGAAAGCCAATGGGGACCGCTTTTCGCGGGTCTGGCCGAAGCGGTTGGCATAGCACCACCCGTGCGGCCCACACCACTGGATCAGGACGGTCTGCTGGCGCTCTTCGACAGCAAGGATACGGGCGGCGATGTCGTTCTGGAGCCTGCAACCGATGCCGACATGCGCGGCAAACATGCTGTGGTCAAGACCTCGCTGGAAGTGGTTTATGACGATGCCTGAGGATTTTGGACAGATCGAAGAGGGGGGCGCTGCCCCCCGGCCTGCGGCCCCCCCCCGGAGTATTTCGGGCAAGATGAAGGGAGAGGCGGTCTATGACACAGCAGGCGATGCGCCTGTTGAGGCCGTTGTGGAGCGTGAGCCTGCGACTGACGTGAAAGCCGATGGTTTTGGCTGTCATGCGCCCGCCGAGCAGATGGAAGCGCAGGCGCGCGCTTCGGGCAATGGCGCAGTGCTGGACCAGTTCGCCAAGGACTACCCCACCGGCCCGCATGACAAGCCCGAATCCATGTGCCCGGCTTTTGGCTCGCTTCGTGTGGGTCTGCGGATGCGGCGTGTGGCGACAGTGCTGAGCGGGTCTGCCTGCTGCGTCTATGGTCTGACGTTTGTGAGCCATTTCTACGGCGCGCGGCGGTCTGTCGGCTATGTGCCGTTCAACTCGGAAACGCTCGTCACTGGCAAGCTGTTCGAGGATATCCGCGATGCGGTCCATGATATGGCCGATCCCGAACGCTATGATGCGATTGTTGTGACGAATCTGTGCGTGCCGACGGCTTCCGGGGTGCCGCTGCGTTTGTTGCCCAAGGAAATCAACGGTGTGCGGATCGTGGGCATTGATGTGCCGGGCTTCGGCATCCCGACCCATGCCGAGGCCAAGGATGTGCTGGCGGGCGCGATGCTGAACTATGCGCGTCAGGAAATCGCGGCAGGGCCAGTGCCTGCGCCAGTTGCGGGCCGTTCGGACCGTCCGACTGTGGCGCTGTTGGGCGAAATGTTCCCGGCGGACCCGATGATGATCGGCGCGATGCTGGCCCCGATGGGGCTGGCGGCTGGGCCCGTGGTGCCGACGCGCGAATGGCGTGAACTCTATGCGGCGCTCGATTGTTCGGTCGTGGCCGCGATCCATCCGTTTTATTCCGCCGCCGTGCGCGAGTTCGAAGCGGCAGGGCGGCCCATCGTCGGTTCTGCCCCTGTGGGGGTGGATGGCACGCATGACTGGCTGGCCGGGATCGGCGCGGCTTACGGTGTGTCTGCGGCACAGATCGCTGCCGCGCAGAACGCGTTTCTGCCTGCGATCAAGGGCGCGCTCGCCGCGGCCCCGATCAAGGGACGGATCACGCTGTCGGGCTATGAGGGTTCGGAACTGCTGGTCGCACGTCTGCTGATCGAGAGTGGCGCCGATGTGGCCTATGTCGGCACGGCCTGCGCGGGATCGCGCTGGAATGCCGCTGACAAGGAGTGGCTGGAAGCTCGTGGCGTGGCGGTGAAATTCCGCGCCTCGCTGAGTGATGATCTGGCCGCATGCGATGGGCTGGACCCCGACCTGGTGATCGGCACAACCCCTGTGGTGCAACACGCCAAGCAGAAGGGCACGCCGTCTTTGTATTTCACCAACCTGATTTCGGCGCGGCCCCTGATGGGTCCGGCAGGTGCAGGTTCCTTGGGCGAGGTGGTCAATGCCGCCATCGCCGGGAAAGAACGCATGGACAAGATGCGCGACTTCTTCGAGGGCGTGGGGACCGGTGACACTGCCGGTATCTGGGAAGGCAGCCCAAATCTGCGGCCTGACTTCCGCGAACAGCATCAGAAGAAGCTGGACAAACAGGCGCGCGCCGCCAAAGCGCAGGAGATGATCTGATGCTGGTTCAGGATCATGACCGCGCTGGCGGCTATTGGGGGGCGATCTACGCTTTCTGCGCCGTCAAGGGCCTGCAAGTGGTGATCGATGGCCCGGTGGGCTGCGAGAACCTGCCGGTGACATCCGTCCTGCATTACACGGATGCGCTGCCGCCGCATGAATTGCCCATCGTGGTCACGGGCCTGGGCGAGGAGGAGTTGGGTCGGGACGGCACCGAAGGCGCCATGAAACGCGCCTGGAAGACGCTCGACCCTGCCTTGCCCGCTGTCGTGGTCACAGGCTCCATCGCCGAGATGATCGGCGGCGGTGTCACGCCCATGGGCACGAATATCCAGCGCTTCCTGCCGCGCACCATCGACGAGGATCAATGGGAAGCCGCCGATCGCGCGATGACCTGGATCTTCACCGAATTCGGCATGACCAAGGGCCGCATGCCGCCCGAGAAGAAGCGCGAAGAAGGCGCAAAACCCCGCGTCAATATCCTTGGGCCGATGTATGGCACGTTCAACATGCCGTCCGATCTGGCCGAGATCCGGCGTCTGGTCGAAGGCATCGGGGCCGAGGTCAATATGGTCATGCCGCTCGGTGCCCATCTGGCCGAGATGCGCAATCTGGTGAATGCCGACGCCAATATCGTGATGTATCGCGAATTTGGCCGGGGTCTGGCGGAATGTCTTGGCAAGCCCTATCTGCAAGCGCCCATCGGCATGGACAGCACCACGCTTTTCCTGCGCAAACTGGGCGAAATGCTGGGGCTGGACCCGGAACCCTTCATCACGCGGGAAAAACACTCGACGCTGAAGCCGATGTGGGATCTGTGGCGCTCGGTCACGCAGGATTTCTACGCCACGGCCAGTTTCGCGGTCGTCGCCAATGAAACCTATGCGCGCGGCATCCGCAATTTCCTGGAAAACGATCTTGGCATGCCCTGCGCCTTTGCGGTTGCCCGCGTGCGCGGTGCCAAGACCGACAATGACCGTGTGCGCGCCTTGATGCATGAAAAGCGGCCCCTGATCGTCTTTGGCTCGATCAATGAGAAAATGTATCTGGCCGAGATGAAAGCAGGCTTCGGCCCCGCGCCTGCCTTCATCCCCTCCAGCTTCCCCGGTGCCGCGATCCGTCGCCACACTGGCACGCCGGTCATGGGCTACGCAGGCGCGACATATGTGCTGCAAGAAGTGTGCAATGGGCTGTTCGATGCGCTGTTCCACATCCTGCCACTGGGCAGCCAGATGGATGCGCATGACGCAACACCTGCCCAACTCAAGCGCGATCTGCCCTGGTCCGAAGCGGCCAAGATCGAACTCGACCGGATCGTGGCCGAACACCCGATCCTGACCCGAATTTCCGCCGCGCGCAGTCTGCGCGATGCGGTTGAAAAAGCCGCGCTCGAAGGCGGCGCTGAAGAAGTTGACGCGAGCATGGTCGAGGCGTTGCGCCCCGGTCCGTCCCGCGGCTGAACCAGAGGAGAGAAACAATGGCTGACTACACAGTGAATGCCCCC
>JAFIEL010000227.1 GCA_020832585.1 Natronohydrobacter sp.
TGTTCCTGACCAACACTTTCGGCGGCAATGCCAGCCGCCTGAAACTGCACAACGCTCAATCCCGCGTGCATGAGCTGAACCGCCTCGGCGCAGAACTCGGCCGCGAAGTGGCCGACGCGTCCGGGCGCACGATCATCGTCGCAGGCTCTGTCGGCCCCACGGGCGACATCATGGCCCCCATGGGCCCCCTCACCCATGAACTCGCGGTCGAGATGTTCCACGAGCAGGCCGAAGGGCTGAAAGCCGGCGGGGCAGATGTGCTCTGGGTCGAAACCATCTCCGCCCCAGAGGAATACAAGGCCGCTGCCGAAGCCGCAGCCCTTGCAGACATGCCCTGGTGCGGCACCATGAGTTTCGACACCGCAGGCCGCACCATGATGGGTGTGACCTCTGCCGCCATGGCGCAGATGGTGGGCAAGCTGAAACACAAGCCGCTGGCTTTCGGCGCAAATTGCGGCGTCGGCGCCTCCGATCTCCTGCGCACCGTGCTGGGCTTTGTCGAGGCGGGCACCGACCTGCCCATCATCGCCAAAGGCAATGCCGGCATCCCGAAATACCATGACGGCCATATCCATTACGATGGCACGCCTGACCTGATGGCCGATTACGCGGTCCTCGCCCGCGATTGCGGCGCAAAGATCATCGGCGGCTGCTGCGGCACCATGCCCGCGCATCTGCGCGCCATGCGCGAAGCGCTGGAAACCCGCGCCCCCGGCCCCCGCCCCTCGCTCGACCAGATCAAGGCCGCGCTTGGGGGTTTCTCGTCAACTGTGGACGGAACCGAAACCGATGGCTCCGGCCCGGTCTCGCGCCGCCCCCGCACCGGCGGCAGACGCCGCAGCGACGGCTAGAGGTCGCCACAACGCTGGCCCATGTCGCAATTGGGACAGTGCCCACCCGCGATCTGGTCGAAAGCACAAGACAGACTTGAATATCCCCGCCACCGGGGTTTGGCCGTGAAGGAAAGCGCCATGTCCGACGAAGACGAAATCATCCTCTCTGAACTCGCCGATGACGAACTCGTCGAGCAGATGATGGACGATCTCTATGACGGGATGAAAGACGAGATCGAGGAAGGGGTGAATATCCTGCTCGAACGCGGCTGGACCCCCTATGACATCCTGACCAAGGCGCTTGTCGCAGGCATGACCATCGTCGGCCACGACTTCCGCGACGGCATCCTGTTTGTCCCCGAAGTGCTGCTCGCCGCCAATGCGATGAAAGCGGGCATGGCGATCCTGAAACCGCTTCTGGTGGAAACCGGTGCGCCGCGCATGGGCAAGATGGTCATCGGCACCGTCAAGGGCGACATCCATGACATCGGCAAGAACCTTGTCGCCATGATGATGGAAGGGGCCGGGTTCGAAGTGGTCGATCTGGGCATCAACAACGCGGTCGAGGCCTATCTTGAAGCGCTGGAATCCGAACAGCCCGACATCCTCGGCATGTCCGCCCTGCTGACCACGACCATGCCCTATATGAAAGTCGTGATCGACACGCTGATCGCCCAGGGCAAGCGCGACGACTATATCGTGCTGGTCGGCGGTGCCCCCCTGAACGAGGAATTTGGCCGCGCCATCGGTGCTGACGCCTATTGCCGCGATGCGGCGGTCGCGGTCGAGACCGCCAAGGAATTCGTGGCGCGCAAGCACAACCAGATGGCCGCGGGCTAAGACGTCACGCTGGCGCAGGATTTGAGGGGCAGACTGTGGTGCGGTCTGCCCTTTTGTCATAGGGATGTGAGTAGCGCGCGATCACCAGAGGTTTTTTGTTTTGGCTGTCCGGCGGTTATGTGGGACTTTGTTGCCAGAACATTACACTTTTTAATTGTCGCTGTGCGACAGGCAATGTATGGTCAGTATCGAGAAAAGGGGTCAATCCCCCCACAGCACTGCAATGCCGTGAGGGGCTGAATCACCTCCTGCTTTCAAGAACAGCGAGCAGCAGGCGAACGACGAGCAACAGCCCATCGAAGTCGTGCCAACGCATTTCAGACTCCTTTTCTTAACACCCCTCTTTGGAGTGAGAGCAATATACCCGTTGCATAGGGGAGTCTGGAACCCCTATTTTGTTCTCGTTTAGTTTTTTCAGTTGTCTCGCAACTGTTGAACTGCCCAGCGCCATCCGATCCGTCCCCGCGGCTACCCGCCATAAATAGCGTGGCGGCCAGCGGCTCCCAGCACACTCCAGAAGCAGAATTACCATAAGACAAGCACCCGCGAATGGCATGGATTGGCGGGCGAGCGGGCGCTTCTCGCGCCGGGATGATCCGCGACGTTGCGCCACTTCAAGCCCCCGCCAGACCGCCCCATTCCGCGCGAAAGCGCCTGCCTGCCCCGCCGTTTTCCGCAGAACGCGGCGGAGAGATCACAGATCACAGATCAACTACTGAAATTCCGCATTTTTCTTTACAGGAACTACGGATTTTCCGTATAGTGTTGCTTATGGAGAATCGGTTCGACCCCGCGAAAGACGCCATCAACCAGCAAAAGCATAAACTGTCCTTGGCATTTGGCGACCGCATCTTCGAGGACGAGAACCATCTGATCCTGCCCACACTCCGCCTTGAGGACGAAGAAGAGCGCTTCAAGCTGATCGGTCTGGTGGGCGAGAAGCTGTTTACCGGTGTATTCGTCTGGCGGGACGATCTTCCCCGCTTCATTTCCGTACGAAGGAGCAACACAGGTGAAGAAAGAGCCTATCATTCTGCCTGCTGATCCGGCCGACCCCGAGGATCGCGCCGTATCCATTGAAGGCATGGAGCGCGGGCAGCGCGCCCGGCTGATCCGCAAGACCCGCACTGGTCTTGGCTTGTCGCAGACCGAATTTGCCACGCGCTTCCGGGTTCCGGTCGGCACGCTGCGCGACTGGGAACAGGCCCGCGTGACCGCCCCGGATTTCGCGGTGGCCTATGTCCGGGTCATCGCGCAGCATCCCGACATGGTGGCGCAGGCGGTGGCCTGAACTGCACTGCCATAGCCGCAACACCCGCCCGGCACCGCCGGGCAGCGCCCGCGAATGGCATGGGTGGGCGGGCGGGCCATGAGCGGGCGCTTCTCGCGCCGGGAGGATCCGCAGCACTTTGTCCCATCCCCCGAACTTCCCCCGACGCCCCACAGATACGATCCGTTAACCGTGATTCCCGGCGCGGAAAGGGCCGAGTCGCAGCCCCTCCCACCCCAACAGCCCGCGCGCCGTGGTATTTTTCGCCTGACAAAATCAGCTTTCACCCAATGAAAAAAGAACCCCGCGACTCGCGCGGGGCTTTTTCACCTGATGAAAGAGGTTTTCAAATCAACA
>JAFIEL010000228.1 GCA_020832585.1 Natronohydrobacter sp.
GCATGATCCCTGCCTGCCCGTCAAACTGCCCGAGGTGGGCCATGCATGAAATGTCGCTCGCCGAGGGCATCCGCCAGATCATCGACACCCAGGCCGCCGCACATGGCTTCAGCCGCGTGACAGTCCTGCGGCTGGAAATCGGGCGCTTTGCAGGCGTCGAGAAACCGGCGCTGGAATTTGCGCTCGATGTGGTCTTGCGCGGATCCAGCGCCGAAGGGGCGGGGGTTGAGATGATCGATCTGCCGGGGCGTGCACTCTGCTATGACTGCGGCGAGGTCGTCGAGATCGCCGACCGGCTGGACCCTTGCCCGCTCTGCGGCAGCGGCAAGATCATGCCTCAGGGCGGCAGCGAGATGCGGATCAAGGATATGGAGGTGATCTGATGTGCACTGTTTGCGGATGCAGTTCCGGGCCAAAAATCGACGGCAAGACCCATGCCCACAGCCATAGCCATGACCATGATCACACGCATGGGGTCGATCACACGCATGGCGACCATGACCACGCCCATTCCCACGGCGCGGATCACGACCACGACCACCACCATTACGGCCAAGACGCTGCCGGGGTTTCGGTGCCGGGCCTGTCGCAAGCCCGCCTGATTCAGATCGAAACCGATATTCTGGCCAAGAACAACGCCTATGCCGCGTCAAACCGGCGCGTGCTGACCGCGCTCGATGCGTTTGCGGTGAACCTCGTCTCCTCGCCCGGATCGGGCAAGACGACGCTTCTGTGCAAGACCATCGAAGCCCTTGGTGATCAGCCTTTGGCGGTGATCGAGGGCGACCAGCAGACCAGCAATGACGCCGACCGCATCCGCGCGACAGGGGCGCGCGCGGTGCAGGTGAACACCGGCAAGGGCTGCCATCTCGACGGGCATATGGTGGGCCATGCAATGGATGATCTGCACCTCGCCCCGCAAAGCCTGCTCTTCATCGAAAACGTGGGCAATCTGGTCTGCCCCGCCGCCTTTGATCTGGGCGAAGATGCCAAGGTTGCCATTCTGTCGGTCACGGAGGGCGAGGACAAGCCGCTGAAATACCCCGATATGTTCACGGCCGCGAAACTGGCGATCCTGAACAAGATCGACCTTGCGCCGCATTGCGACGCCGATCTTGACGCCTATGAGACGAACCTGCGGCGCATCAACCCCGACATCACAGTGCTGCGCGTCTCGGCCCGCACCGGCGAAGGCATGGACGCATGGCTGGGCTGGCTGCGCGCAGGGCTGGCGTCGAAAGCCCGGCCATGACCCGTTCCGCGCGCCCCGCGATCCTGCTCGTGGATGACGAGCCGCATTCGCTGGCATCCATGCGCATGGCGCTGGAAGATGATTTCGAGGTGCTGACCGCCGAAAGCGCCGATGCCGCGATGGCACTCTTGCGCGACGAATGGGTGCAGGTGATCTTCTGCGACCAGCGCATGCCGGGGCGGACGGGCGTGCAATTCCTGTCTGACGTGCGCGAGACATGGCCCGAAATCGTGCGCATCATCATCACCGGCTACACGGACCCCGGCGATATGGCGGACGCGATCAACGCCGCCGGGATCTACCAGTTTCTGACCAAACCCTGGCACCCGGACCAGCTACTGATGGCCGCGCGCAACGCGGCGGCGCTGTTCACGATGACGCGCGAACATGAACGCCTGTCGCTGGAAATGAAGCATCTGGGCACGACGACCGAAACCAAGCTGGAAAAGCGCCGCCGCGACCTGCGCGAACGCCAAGGCTTTGACGCGATCCTGCGCAGCCCGCAATCGCGGATGAACGCAGTGGTAGAGATGGCCCGCCAATATGCCAGTTTCGATGTGCCGGTGCTGCTCTCGGGCGAGGCGGGCACTGGCAAGCAGGAACTTGCCCGCGCCATGCACCATGCGAGCTTGCGCGCCGACAAGCCGTTTCTCGCGCTGAACTGTGCGGGTCTGCCCGATGATCTGCTGGAACTGGAGCTCTTCGGCGCGCGGCGTGGCGCGGTAGTGGGGCTGGCCACCAACCGGATCGGGCTGCTGCAAAAGGCCGATCGCGGCACGCTCTATCTGGGGGGCGTGGAAAGCCTGAGCGCGAAAATGCAAATGGCGCTGATGCGCGTCCTGCGCGAAGGGGCGTTTCAGCCCTTGGGCGGTCATGAAGCCATCCGCACCAACCTGCGCCTGATCTGCGGGCTGACCGGCGATCTGCGCGCGCTGATGGCAGACGGACAGCTGCGCGCCGATCTGGGCTACGCGATCTCGGGCGGGGAAATCACCCTGCCGCCCTTGCGCGGGCGGCGCGGTGATGTGGCGATCCTTGCCACCGCCTGCCTGTTCGACGCGGCCAGCCTGCACGGCAAACAGGTGCGCGGGTTTGACGATGTGGCCCTGGGCTTTCTGGAAAACTATGACTGGCCCGGAAACCTGCGCGAGTTGGAGAACGAAGTCACGCGCATGTTGATCTTCGCGCAAGAGCCGATGCTTGGCGCCGATCTGATCTCGCGCCACATCCTGCAGGCTGACCCCAGCGAGGACGGCGCCGACCGCGCGCTGGAACCGATCCTGACCCGCGAGGGCACGCTGAAAGACCGGGTGGAACTGGTGGAAATGCGTATCCTGCGCGAGACGCTCACCCGCCACCGCTGGAACAAGAGCCGCGCCGCCGCCGAATTGGGCCTGAGCCGTGTCGGCCTGCGCGCCAAGATCGACCGTTACGGCATCGAAGACCCCAGCGGCGCAACCGCCACCGAAGAGGAGGACTGACCCATGTGCCTTGGTATCCCCGGCCAGATCACGGCCATTACCGATGAAGCCCGCCTGATGGCCATGGCCGATGTGTCGGGCGTGCGGCGCGAAGTCTCGCTTGCGCCTGTCGCCGACCGGCCATTGTCAGAACTGGTGGGCCACTGGGCGCTGATCCATGTCGGTTTCGCCATGGCCATCATTGACGAGGAAGAGGCCGCGCGCACCTTGGAGGCTTTGCGCGATCTGGGCGAGGCACAGGAAACGCTGGAAGCCATGGCTGAAGGGCAAAAGGCATTGGAGGGCACGCAATGAAACATGTCACCGAATTCCGCGATCCCGCGCTGGCCAAGGCGCTGCTGGCGGAGATCGCGCGGCTTTGCGACCAGATCGGCGCGAGTCGCGAAAAGCCAGTGCACATCATGGAAATCTGCGGCGGTCATACCCATGCGATCTTCCGCTTCGGCCTCGACAAGCTGGTGCATGAGGGGATCGAATTCATCCACGGCCCCGGCTGCCCGGTCTGCGTGCTGCCGATGGCGC
>JAFIEL010000002.1 GCA_020832585.1 Natronohydrobacter sp.
CATGGATGCGCTTGCCCATTGTCTGGAAGCCTATTGCAGCCCGCATTATCACCCAATGAGCCACGGCATTGCGCTGGAAGGGATGCGCTTGGTGATGGAAAACCTGCCGCGCGTCTATGCCACCCCGGATGATCTGGAGGCGCGCGCTCAGATGATGTCTGCCGCTGCGATGGGCGCTGTCGCCTTCCAGAAAGGTCTGGGCGCGATCCACAGCCTCAGCCACCCGATTGGTGCGGTGTATAACACCCATCACGGCACCACCAATGCCGTGGTCATGCCGATGGTGCTGGAGTTCAACCGCCCCGCCATCGAGGACCGCATCACGCGTGCCGCCGCCTATCTGGGCATCACAGGCGGGTTTGACGGATTTGCCGCGCATATCATGGACCTGCGCGCGGCGCTCTCGATCCCTGCCAATCTGGCTGCGATGGGGGTCGAGGCCAACCGTCTGGACGAGTTGACCGACATGGCACTGCTCGATCCGTCCTGTGGGGGCAATCCAATTGAAATGACGCGCGAGAACACCCGCGCCCTATTCGCGGCATGCCTTTAAGCAGCACGCTGGGCGGATGTAACTGATTGCCACAATATATCGCGCCCTTGATCATAAAGGGCGCGATCAGCCCCTGTCATGATTTCCTGAGTATCGCAGGGGCTGTGCGGGCGTCCATGCGCAGCCCCTGAACGCGTTTCAGACGATCCACCTTAGAGCTGGACGCCCTTGGTCAGCGCGCCATCGATCACAAGATTTGTGCCGCTGGTGAAACTGGATGCCGGGCTTGCAAGAAAGACCACACCGCGCGCGATTTCTTCAGGGGTGGCCATGCGTCCCATAGGGTTCAGGCCAAGGGCGGTTGCGAACAGGTCCGGATTCCCCGTTTCGATCTGGTTCCAGATACCACCTGCGAAATAGGTGTTGCCCGGCGACACGGAATTGGCACGAATGCCCTGCGGTGCCAGCTTGTAAGCCAAGCCCTGCGCATAATGCACAAGTGCGGCCTTGAAAGCCCCGTAGGCTGCGCCTGTGAAGTCGATCTCGCGGCCCGACACCGACGACACCAGCGTGATCGAGGCCGCGTCTGACTTCTCAAGCCAGGGCATGGAGGCATTCACCAGACGGACGGAATGCATCATGTCCACGTCAAAGCCGGCTTGCCACGCGGCCTCGTCATCGGACACAGCCAGAGCAGAGACATTTGCAATCACGATGTCGATGCCGCCCATCGCGTCGGCGCTGGATTTCACCCAGCTTTCCAGCGCGGCCTTGTCGGATACATCAACCGCGGTTCCAAGCACGCCCAGTTCCGAGGCAGTCGCGGATACCTCCGCTTGCGTGCGTGCGCAGATTGCTACCTGCGCGCCTTCGGCAGCAAGGATTTCGGCGCAGCGCCGCCCGATCCCCTTGCTGCCGCCCGTTACAAGTGCCCGAAGGCCCTTCAATCCAAGGTCCATGTTACCCATTCCCCGATTTGTGTGATCACTTCAGATAGCGTTTTGCGATCGATGCACCGACACTGTATTTCGGGTCCACCATGTTCCCAAGACGCACCTTGCCGCACATCGTCAGCAACATATAGGCGTCGATTTCGCTTTGTCCGGTTTCCTGTGCAACCCAGCGCACCAGTTCACGGTAAGCAATGCGTGTTGCGTCTTCCAGCGGGCGGGCGGATCCGATGAACATCATCATGTCCTCGGTTTCCAGTTGCGGCCAAGTGTTGCCATGCCCCTTGATAAGGTCGATCTGCAGTTCCACCGTGGCGGGTATTTCCAGTGCAACACCGCATAATTCCCCGTCCCCCTGAATTGCATGGCAATCACCAAGATACAGATACCCCCCCTCGCGATTCACGGGCAGATAGATGATCGCGCCGGGTGCCACATCGGGCATGTCCATGTTGCCGCCGTAGTAGTCGGGCTGAAGGGACGAGATCGCCTCGATTTCCGGCGAGGTGCCGATGGTTCCGATGAAGGGCTCATAGGGTAGCGTGACAGCATCAGACCAATAGACGCCGTCCTTGTCGACATTGATCTTTTTCACCACTTCGGCCAGCGGCGCGTTCAGCATGGCGGTGTTTCCCGTGCCCACCAGACCGCCGAATTCGGGGATCAGGCAGGTGGTGCCAACAGGCTGCGCACCGCGCGGGGTGATGGAAATGATCCGCACGGCCAAAGCATCGCCCTTCTCCGCACCTTCCACATAAATCGGTCCGGTCTGCGGGTTGAGATAAGGAAAATTCAGGATCTCGGAGGGTTTGTCGCTTTCGCTGGTGATCTTGCCCTCGAACGCATCATGCGTTTCCACCGAGACCACAGCGCCGGGTGCAACCTTGAGGACCGGGTCTACATAGGGTCCGTAGACATAGTGAAACTCACCCTGATCGGCGATGGTGATGGTGTGGCTTGCACCTGGCTTGCCTTTTGCCACACCCTTGCGCGCCATTAATGTCTGTTCCAGCCAGCTCATGTGTCTAATCCTTCCCGGTTGGTCGTTTTGCGTTCAAATCGTCAGATAGCGCCGCACTTCGTCACGCGACGTGATTTCGCGTTGATCAAGACTGGCGACGATGCGGCCCTTTTCCATCACATAGCCCCGTTGTGCCATAGACACGATCAAATCCAGATTCTGTTCGACCAGCAAGACCGCAACGCCGGTCTGTGCATTCAGGGCGCGCACATTGCGCGAGATGTCCTTGATGATCGATGGCTGAATCCCTTCTGACGGTTCGTCCAGCAACATCAGGCGGGGATGGCCCATCATGGCGCGCGCGATGGCAAGTTGCTGTTGCTGGCCGCCAGACAAGGTGCCTGCACGCTGTCGGGCGCGTTCTTTCAGGATCGGAAAAAAGCGATGGACCATGTCGTAATCAGGCGCCCCGCGTGTGCGGCCTGCGACTTCGCCCACCATCAGGTTTTCGCGCACGGTCAGCTCGGGGAAGACCTCTCGGCCCTGCGGAATGTACCCGACCCCGCGCAATGCGCGCTGGTTGGCGGGCAGGCCGGTCACGTCCTCGCCGAAAAGTCGGATCGTTCCGGCACTGGGTGCCAGCAATCCGGTCAGGGTACGGATCAAGGTGGATTTGCCGACACCATTGCGCCCGATCACGGCAACGATCTCGCCCGCATCAATGGTCAGGTCCACGCCTTGCAGGACTTGCTCACCCCCGTAGCCGCTGAACAGGCCTTCGGTTTGCAACAGGGCAGGTTCACTCATCGGCGGCCCCCAGATAGATTTCCTGCACACCGGGATGCGCCGTCATTTCGTCGATACTGCCCTCTGCGAAGATGCTGCCCATATGCAGCACGGTCACGCTTTGCGAAATCTGCTGCACGAAGGCCATGTCATGTTCTACCGCGAGAATGGTGATGCCACGGGCGTTCAGGTCATGCAGCATCTCGCCTGTCTTGCGCGTTTCATCGGGGGACATGCCGGCTGTCGGTTCGTCAAGCAGCAGCAGTTTCGGCTCTACGCCCACAGCCATGCCGATTTCCAGCCATTGCTGTTGCCCATGCGACAGCACGCCCGCGGCCGTTGTGGCCTCGTTGGACAGGTTTGTGAAATCCAGAACACGCCGGACAGTTTCACTCAGGCTGGCACCGTGCAGATGATGTTGGAATGCGACCTCGAGGTTTTGTCGCACGCTGAGCGCCTTGAAGATGCCGGGAACCTGAAACTTCACGCTTATGCCTTTGCGAATACGCTGGAAGGACCGCAAATGCGTGATGTCGTCACCGCCAAAGTAGATGGTGCCACTTTCAGGCGTGTGTTCGCCCAGCAGCAATCGGAAGAACGTTGATTTCCCTGCGCCGTTGGGCCCGATCAGACAATGCATTGCGCCCGCCTGCAGCGTAAAATCAATATTCCGGGCCACCGTTACGCCGCCAAAGCTCTTGTTCAGCTTTCTGACTTCGAGGATGGTCGTCATTCGCGCCCCTTTCCGAAGATGCGTCCGATCTGACTCATCACTGTGAAAACCAGACCGTTGGGCGTGACCAGAACCGTGAACACCAGAAGCGCGCCCATGACCACAAGGGCATATTGGCTGCCGTAGATGGTCAGGGACTGAAAGCCTGCGATTACAATAAGGGTCCCCAGAAGCGTGGCCGTGATATCGCGCCTGCCACCGACGGCGACCCAGACGATGGGCAGGGCTGCCGCGGTCAGCCCCATGCTGGAGGGTGTGATATACTGCCCCCATGCCGTGTAGAGCACCCCGGACAGCCCCGCCAGCGCCCCGCCCAGCCCAAATGCCAGCATCTGATAAAGCCGGATGCCATAGCCCAGCATTTCGGTGCGTTCGGGGTTCTCGCGGATGGCCACCAGAACATTTCCGAACGGCGCGTTCAGCAACATGCGCAGCCCAAGATAGACCAGCACAACCATGCCAAGCAGGACGTAATACAGTGTCGTGCCTGCATAGAGCAGGATTTCGCCGCCGAACCATGGCACTGTCAGCGGGGGCATGCCGGACATGCCGTTGAACCCGTTGAGCCGTGCCTCACCGATGCGCCATTGCGGCCCTGCCGTCTGCGCCATGAAAGTTTCAAGAACCAGCGTCACCGACAGGGTCACGATCCCGATGAACACACCCTTGATGCGTCCGTAGAACATGAAATATCCGATCAGCAGCGCAAATGCGCCGCCCAGGGCAACAGCAAGCACAAGTGCCAGCCATGTCGCGCCAAAGGCCGAGCCGATATTGATTGTGATCACACCATAGGCATACCCTGCCAGCCCGAAAAAGGCCGTTTGGCCGAAGCTGAGCGCGCCACAATATCCCCAGACCAGGCCCAGACCCATTGCCATGAAGGTCCAGACCAGAAAATAGGCCGCGTTGCCAACAGTATAATCGTTGTTGAAAGCCGGATAGAGGATCGCGGCCAAGAGCACCAGCGCGGCTGCAATCCAGAAACCGAGCCCACGTCCCATGGTTTGCGGCCCTTCCAGCCGCGAGAGCCACAAGCGCGGCCCTCTGCGCCCCGGCGCTTCGGTTGCATCAGGAAGTCTGATCTCGTTCATTTCTGCCACCGCTTGATGAACGCCGACAGCCCGCCCGGCATGACCCGGATCACGATGATGACGGCGACCAGAAGTCCGATCTGGCCAAAAAGCTGCCCATACCAGGCCGTCAGCGCAGCCTTGATCACGGCAAGGATTGCCGCCGCAGGCGCTGCCCCAAGGAAAATATCGGCACCGCCCACAACCACGGTGACGAAGCTTTCCACGATGAAGGTTGAGCCCATCGTGGGCACCATTGTCATTGTGGGTGCGTAAAGCCCACCCGCCAGACCTGCCAATCCTGCGCCCAGCCCGAAGGTCAGCGCGTATACGCGTCGTGTATCAACGCCCAAGGCGCGCGCTGTATCTGGTCGCTGAATGGTAGCGCGGGAAATGACACCGAATCGGGTGCGATAGAACAACAGATACAGACCCAGAAGCAGCCCGATCGATGTTGCGAACAGCACCAGCCGGTAGATCGAGTAGGAGCGATCCCCGATGAGTGTGCTGCCGAGCGGCGTGCCGATGCCTTGCATCGTTGGCCCCAACAGGATCAGGACGCCCTGTGTTGCGATCAGGCTGATGCCCCATGTTGCGATGATGGAGTCCAGGGGCCTGTGATAGAGGTGGCGGATCACCGTGCGTTCGAGCGCCATTCCGATGATGGCTGCCGCGAGCGCGCCACAGGCGATCGCCATAGGTAACGGCAGGCCGGCGCGCGCGGATGCGGCTGTGACATAGGCCCCGCACATGATGAATTCCCCATGCGCCAGATTGATAATCCCCATCATCCCGAAAATGACCGCAAGACCGGCACAGGAGATGACAAGAAACGCAAAGGCATCGCCAAACTGGTAAGAGATGGAAAAGATCGCCAGCAAGAATTCCACGAACTGCGCCCCCGATTGCGACAGTGGTTGGTCCAGGCAGGGTTTGTCCCTGCCCGGAAGCGAAGGTTACTGTGCCGGTGGCGGGTTTGACGGCGTGTACTGTGCGCTGGGATCGTTCTGGGTCAGATCGCAGCCTGCATCGCCTAGCCAATAGGGGGTGATGTTTTCCCAGACCTCTGGAAAGGTGATCGAATGATCGCTTTCGACACGGGCCAGATAGATCGTGTGCGACATATGCTGACTTTTCGGGTCCAGACAGACATTGCCCGACGGGCCGTCAAAACACACATCCCCTTCGGCGATAACCGCGCGGATCGCATCGTGATCGGTGCTTCCGGCGCGCTCCACCAGTTGCTTGTAGAGGTTGATCCCGATGTAGGAATTTGCGGCCTCCTGATTGATGTAGGGCTCATTGGGGAACATCGCCCGGAACCGTTCGACGAAATCGTTTGATTCGGGCGTGTCGATCTCTTCGATGTAGTTGGTCGTGACATACATGTTTGCCAGACTTGGGGGCGTGAAGCGCTTGTGCTCGTAGCCTTGCCCGACATTGACGGAGGATGCCATCGGCAACCCGACACTGGCCGAATTCGCCTGCTCATAGTAGGACGCCTGCGCGGCACCCACCAGAAGCGTCACGACAAAATCCGCGTCGGATTGCTGGATATTCTGGATCGTCTGCGAGAATTGCGACACGCCCAGCGGGATGAATTCCTCGCCGACCATCGTACCGCCCTGTTCGGCAACGATCTGGCGCACCCATTCGGCCGAAATCTGGCCAAAATTGTAGTCAGCGGCCAGCGTGTAGACATTCGGTCCATAGGTTTCCATCATCCATGGGATCAGCGTTGAAAACTGCTGTTCAGGCACAGCGCCCGTAACAATCATGTTTGCGTCGCACACACCGCCTTCGTACTGGTTATTGTAGAAGGCCAGACCGTTGAACTGGTTCACGATAGGGCGATACGCTTCGCGTGATGCAGATGAGAACCCGGCAAAGACCACATCTACCTGATCCTGCTGAAGCACCCGGCGCATGAATTCCTGATAACGGCGGTTGTCCGACTGGGTGTCATAGATCACCAGTTCGATCGGTCGCCCAGCGATCCCGCCTGCATCGTTGATTTCCTGCGTTGCAAGCCGGATCGCATTGACCTTGACGTTGGTCGCGGCGGCAAAATCGCCTGACTGATCTTCAAGCACGCCGATCTTGATCGGACCATCCTGCGCCAACACTGGCCCAGAGGCCAGACAAGTGCCTGCAAGCAGTGCGGCGATAAGAGTACGATTATGATGTATTCTCATTTGGTCAGTCTCCTGTTGGTGGTGGTGGTTTGACTTCTATGGACATTGTTTTCGGCCCCCAGGCACTGTGCTGTCCCCGCTGCGCACGGATCTTGGGCCAGATATTCGCGCGCGATTTCTTCAACCGGAATGCGCCGGGTCATGGCGTCGGCACGCAGGCGTTGATAGGCTGCATCCAGATCGATTCCTTCGGTTGTTGTCAGCTTCAGCAACGCGGCAGTCACAGTGCGGCGCCCGGCAAGGCGCTGGCGCAGGCCCGTGATCTCGCGTTCGATCTGCTGGCGTCTTTCATATTCGTTCACCGCAAGAAGAAGCGCGGTGAACACACCTGAATTTCGCACAGGCTTCAGGATGTGACTTATGCAGCCCTGACGGACAACGCGTGTGAGCTGGCTGGGGGCCTCTGTCCCGATCAGCGCGATGCAGGGCAGCTTGCAGTAGCGTGTTGCATTGTGGTTGTTCAGGTCGGCATCGACGAAAACAACGTCATATTGCGAAAGATCGTGATCAGTGTGATCCTCGTGGTGATCGATCAGGTCAACGATCAACCCAAGCTTTCTCAGAACGCTTGCAAGAACCTGACGGTTGATGTCATCGGCATGCACGACAAGCGCACGCAGGCCGCGGAAATTCGTTTTCACCGCACTCTTCATGGCACCACCCGCAGATGATCCGGGCCGAGTCTGGTGTCGCTTTGCGTTGCGCTTGCCCATACAAGGTAGGGGTCAGGTCTGACCGGGCCGCGCTCTTCATAGAGAATGTCGAAGGTTCCAGCTGACGTCGATCTGCCAATGCGCGGCCGCATGCAGCAGTGCAGATTTTCCGGGTCGATTGTGACCAGACCCTGAGGGGCGGAAAACTTCAGCCCGCGCGACGCCGCGCGCACATCGGCAAAGGCAACGGACCCCGCCCTTGCGATAGAGCCAGCCAGCATATGAATGGCGATGTAGGCGGCTTCGGCATCTGCACAGGCATGCCCCAGATGGCCAAAACGCTGTTCCCAACTGGCGGTGAAACGGGCGTTTTCCTGAGACTTGATCGTCGAGAAATAGACCGAAGACGACAAATGCCCGGCGGCCGCATCACCGATAAGCGGCAGTTCGGCTTCGGACAGGCTGCAACTTGCGATAGGCAGTTCGGCGGGCTGGTCGATCCCGGCGGCTTCGGCGGCAGCGCGCAAAAGCCGAAAAAATGTATAGCAGCTATCGCCGATCAGAGTGTTGAATACAAAGTCGGGCCTATCGCGCACGATCTGCTCTGCCAGCAGCCCCAGATCGGTTTCGCCAACCGGAAAATATCGTTCACCCAGCACAGCGCCGCCAGAGTCCATCAGTGCTTCGCGCAGGATGCGATTGTTTTCCCATGCCCAGATGTAATTGGATCCGACCAGCCATCCGCGATTGCCGTGATGGTTCAGCAAGTGGCGCGCAAGGGGAACGATATGCTGGTTGGGTGCCGCGCCAGTGTAGATGACATTGTCGCTGGTCTCGAACCCTTCATAATGCGAGGGATACCACAGAAGTGCGTCGTATTTTTCAAAGAGCGGAAGCACCTCCTTGCGGCTGGAGGAGGTATAGCAGCCCAGAATATGGGTCAGCTTCTGATCGACAATCAAAGATTGAACCGCATCGCTATAGGCCGTTGTGACGCCGCCCGGATCCTTCATGACGGCGCGGAGTTTGAACGGAGTTGCCGGGTCAGTGTTAACCTCGTCCATGGCGAGCTGCGCACCTGCACAGATGGACTGCCCAATCGCGCCATAAGACCCTGTAGTCGAGATCACGATGCCGATGTCGAGCGCTTGTTTTTCCATCACCGCTTCCGATCAAAAACAAAAAAACCCCCTGTGGCGACATCGTTGTCGCCAAAGGGGGCTATGCTGCCACGCGTATCATACGCTATATGGAACGTTGAATTCAGGAGTAGCACTGTTGCTACGATGCCAAGGTGCTTTACGCTGCCGCAGCTTGTCAAGATAATTTGACCTGAACGTTGGCGCGCTTCCGACATGACGCAAAAATTTGCGGAACAGATTCAAATTTAAGCAATCTGCCTTTTGGCAAGGAAGGGCGATCCGGGCACTTGGCGGGGTTTACGCCGAATCAGACGCAACACATTTCCTTGCCCGGAATGTCCAGACATTGCGCAATAGACAGGTTGCCATGTGTTGACTGCTTTTCAACGAAATCCCCTGCTTCCGGTTGACTTGCAGTGGCCCAAATGTTCCTCAAGAGGCTTTTGCTCTCGGATTTATGATGATTTAACAGGGACTTCTCTACAGTGATCACCAGATCTGCTGAAGGATATCGTCGCGATCAGCCTTTGGCGACAATCCGGTTTGACGACCGCGCCTCCGTCGCAAGATGGATGGAACCGGTCGGGGCCGAAAGCGGATCGTGATTGCGATCGGTCAGAAGGCCTTCAGCAAGCGAGAGGTTTCCGGATCCAGAAAACCTGCGATGGTTGCCTCGGTCTCGAGGTCAAGGGCCCGGCGCAGCGTATCGGCTGTCGTCTGGTTCAGAACGCGCTTCATCGCGCGAATCGAGAGCGTCGGAAGCGCCGCGAGTTGAGCCGCGACCTGACCTGCCTCGGCCATCAGGTCGCTGTCGGGCACGACCCGCCATGCGACACCGCAGGTCTTCAACTCTGCGGCAGTGTAGCGTTGGCCAAGGTAGAGCATCTCGCGCGCCTTGACGGGCCCCACGATGGCAGGCAGCAGGGCTGTCACCGCGCCAGTGACGAAGAGGTTGAGCGAGACTTCGGGGAAGAAGGCCCCGGCACTTTCGGCCCAGATTGGAAAATCACAGTTGATCGCCCATTCGAAACCGCCACCGACCGCCCAGCCATTGATGGCCCCCACGACAGGCTTTGCGCCGAACATGATCTTCACCGTGGCCCGCTGGATCGCTTCGACGAGGTCGCGCGCGTCATCCTCGGTCGCCGGGTGGACATGTTCGCGACGGTCGTCCCCGGCACAGAAGGCGCGCCCTTCGCCGGTGAAGATGATGGCACGGGTGGCCGGATCGCGATTGGCATCACCAAAGGCCGCGGCCACATCTTCGATCAACTGGCGGTTCATGGCGTTCAGCGATTTCGGACGGTTCAGCGCAATGGTCCGCACCCCCTCGGCAGTCATGCTGGACAGAACGGTGTCATAGCTGAATTCGGTCATGGGTGTGTCCTGATCACGCGCCGGGTTTTGCCTTCGGTCACTGGGAGGGTTCCGCTTGGAAGGATGCTCACCGACGCGGTAGCGCCCAGCCGCGCCTTGATCGCGCGCTGCAATCGCGCGACCAATGTGCCATCATCGTTGCGCCCTTTCGCAAGCTCGGCCTGCACTGGCAAGACATCATGCGGCGGGGGGCTGTCCAGCACGATGCGATAATCGCCCGACAGTTCCGCAAACTCGGCCACAACACCCGCCACCATGGTCGGGAACATGTTCAGCCCACGGACCACGACCATGTCATCCGACCGCCCGACGACGCGAAACCGGAACCCGGTGCAGCCGCAGCGGCAGGGGTCTGTGGCGCTGACAGCGATGATGTCGCCGGTGCGGAAGCGCACCAGCGGCTGGCAGTCCCGGACCAGATGGGTCAGCACCAGTTCACCCTCGCCACCCGCCTGCAGCGCGCGGGTGGTGCCGGTGTCGGGATCGATCAGTTCGGCATGCAGCACGTCATGAGCGACGAAATGCAGATCGG
This sequence comes from Natronohydrobacter sp., assembly GCA_020832585.1. GTDB lineage: Bacteria > Pseudomonadota > Alphaproteobacteria > Rhodobacterales > Rhodobacteraceae > Roseinatronobacter. The sequence goes on from JAFIEL010000002.1 coordinate 10,896, forward strand.
TGTCGTCCGGGCACTGTGCGGCGAAATTGCAGAACACATCAGAGACACCGTAATTGGCGTTGCGTGGCTCCATCCCCCAGGTGTCGCGGAAACGCTGGCGGATGGCGGGATCGTCAAGCCCCGGCTCGCCGCCGAACAGCCCCAGTTTCAGGCCCAGGTCAGTGGGCTTCAGGTCAGGGAATTTCTCTGCCAGGACACGCTCCAGCACGGCCGGATAGGACGGCGTGCAGGAAATCGCGCTGATTCCAGTCTCCAGGATCGTGCGAATGAGCAGTTCGGTAGAACCTACGCCGAAGGGGACCACTGTGGCGCCCGTCCGCTCCAGTGTCATGTGATCGGTCAGGCCGCCCATCCACATCTGATAGTTCAGGCAATGCACGACAGTCATTCCCGGCCCCAGCCCGGCCAGCGCCTGCGCCCGGCCGCCGACAATCTCGGTCACTGTGCAGTCGCGCGCACTCAGCGCAAGATTCATGGCCTGCCCCGTTGTGCCCGAGGTCCGGTGAAGACGCGACACGGTGGCACGCGGTGCAGCAAGGTAATCTCCGAAGGGCGGATACGCTTCTTGCGACAGACGCAGTGCTGCCTTGTCCGACAGCGGCAATTCCGGCAAATCCGCCAGCAGGGCGGGGGTCTGGGTTCCGTCCGACAGGCGCTGATACAAGCTGGAGTGCGCAGCGACATGGGCGCGCTGGTCTTCCCATAGCGCTTGCCGGTGGGCGGCCAGATCTGCAAGCGGGATCATATGGGCTTTGTCGATCAAGCTCATGGTGCCATTCCCTTTCGCCAGAGGTCGGTCAACATTTCCAGCACGGCTTCGCGATCCTGCGACAGATCGGCAATCCAGGGGTCGCGGGTCAGGAACAGTGCGGTCAGATACTGATCCACCATGCCGCCCAACGCATATGCACGCCGCATCAGATCGGCTTCCGGACGCGCTGCAGCACCCGCGTCCCGCTGCGTGGCCCGAACCACGGTGACGATCCATTCGCGATTGAGTTCCTGAAACACTCGGCGTGCTTGCGGAACGGCATCGCCCCCGACGATCAGGCAATTCATCAGGCCTGCATTCTCTTCGAAGTGGCGCATATAGGCCGCTGTGGTATTGCGGATTGCATCCCCGCCCGCGCGTGCAGCGGCCCGCATGTCAGCCTGCAGATAATCGGCAAGTGCGCGCAGCACTTCGCCAACCAGCACGTTGCGATCGGCGAAATAACGATAGAACGTCCCATGCGCCACGCCTGCCTGTTTGCAGATCGCAGCGACTGTCAGCCGATCAGGCGGAGTTGAACGGAGCAGGCCCGCACCGGATTGAAGAAGCGCGGTGCGCGTGCGTTCGGCCTTGCGCGCGTCCGGGTGCGTCTGCCCCAGCCAATCGATGAAGCCGGTCATTGCTGCCTTTTCCTGAGTGCTTGCAAATGCGGGGTTTGGCATGTCTCGACAGCCTATAAAATATGAATATGATATCAGTGTCATAAAATGATGTGAGTTTCAAGCATCCTTCGGGACGCGTGGCAATTCGCATATCGCCTATCAAGCGCATGCCAAGTCCAGTCGTCAAAGCGAACGTTCACCGCCGCCGCATCAACGCCGCCATCCGGTAGAAGCCGTGCACCATCTTGGTATAAGGGGTCAGCACGAAGAACGCGAACACCGCACCCAGATGGATCGCCAGAAGCGCAGGCACAGCCGCAGTGCCTGTCGCCGCATAGAGTGCCAGTCCCGTGGCCGAGACTGTGAACAGCAACAGCACGAAAGCCATTTCACCACCCCAGACCCGTGCCGCGCCGAGTTCCGGGTCAGCACGCAGTTTCAGCCAGGCCAGCGCGCCTGTGCCAAGGCAGAGCAATATCCCCCCCGGCACCCCCAGCAGTTTCGGCGGCGACCAGAATGGATAGGGCGCTTCCCAGCCAAGCCCGTAATGCATCAGTGTCGCGACCGATGTCGCGGCAAAGCACATGAGGAACCCCCAGAGCGTTGCCTGATGCGCGTGGCGACGCGCATTGGAGTAGCGCGACCCTTTCTCGAAATTGCAGCCTTGCCCTGCACCACCCGACAGGTTCTTCATCCGCGCGACCGATCCGCCCATGCGCGTCAGGTCCGCCAATGTGACCCAGCCGCCGCCAATCTCGCGCCAATAGCTGCGCAGCGACAGCGCCAGCCCCAGCAGCGGCAACACAAAGGCCGGGGCGAAGATCAACACCATCGCATTATGGCTAAGATAGGCATAAAAGCCTTCGCCCGCTTCCGGTCGTAGTGCTGCCATAGCAAAGAACAGAAGCGCAAAGCCCGCGATCAGCGCGGCAGCAACAGCCACGCCATGCGCATGAAAGACCCGTGCAAGCGCCTGCGGGAGGGCATGCCGTTCCCATGTGTCCTGACGCAACTCTGCCAGCACAGCAGGCAGGTTCAGATCGAACTCATGCGGCGGGGCATATTGGCAGGCATAGTAGCAGCCCCGGCAGTTATGGCACAGATTGGCCAGATGCGTGGCCTGCGCGGCACTCATCTCTGGCAAGGAAAACAGCTGCGGAAACACATCGCAATACCCCTCGCAATAGCGGCAGGAATTGCAGATCTGGAACTGGCGCGTGGCTTCGTCCGAAAGAGAGTTATCCAACATAGGCTGCGGCCTCCTGTCCTGCGATACGTCCGAATACGGTGCCAATGGTCATCCCGAACCCTGCCAGATAGCCCTGGCCGAGGATCGAGCCTGCCATGATCTCGCCCGCTGCCCAGACATTCGGCAACAGACCATGCGCGCCCTGCACCTGCGCGCGTTCGGTGACCTTCAGCCCCAGATAGGTGAAGGTCACACCGGGGCGCAGCATGTAGCCGTAATAGGGCGGCGTATCGAGCGGACGCGCCCAGTTGGTCTTGGGCGGGTCCAGCCCGTCGGTGGCCAGCCCGTCCAGCACCCCCGGCGTGAAGGTGCCATCGCGGCAGGCAGCGTTATACTCTGCAACTGTCTGGCGTAGCGAATCCCCCGACAGCCCCAGCAGTTGCGCCACGCCTTCGATCGTGTCGGCCTTCACCGGGGCGAAAACCGGCGGCATGAACAGCCCCTGCGCTTTCTGGTCTGTGATGGCATAAGCGATCTGATCGGGTTGCCTCGCGACCAGCCGACCCCAGATCGCATAGCGCTTGGGCCAGACATCTTCGCCTTCGTCATAGAAGCGGGCGCCATCGCGATTGACCACCAGCGCATAGGGCACGCAATCCAGCCGGGTCACGATACCGCCGTCGAATTTGGGGGCGCGCCCGTCAATGGCGACGCAGTGGCATTGCGTGGGATCGCCCACCGATACCGCGCCCTGATCCAGCACATCGCGCAGAACGACGCCGCGATTATAGGGCGTGCCACGGATCAGGAAATTCGCGGCCTCTGGCCCCCAGGCGCGGGTCAGCCAGTCCAGATCGGCCTGAAACCCGCCAGAGGCCAGCACCACGGCCCGCCCCTCGACCCTTGTGCCATCAGCGAGAACCGCCGCCGAAAACCGCCCCTCGCTCAGATCGATATGGCGCACTTCAGCATTGTAGCGGATGGTGACGCCCAGATCTTCGGCGCAGGCGTAATAGGCATTGACCAGCGCCTTGCCACCCCCAAGGAAAAACGCATTGGTCCGGTCCAGCGACAGTGTGCCAGAGAGCGAGCCCTGAAAGATCACACCATGCCGCTCCATCCAGGGCAGGCAGGTTTCACTTTCGCGAATGGCCAGCCGCGCAAGTTCCGGGTCGGTCTGGCCCTTGGTCACGCGCAGCAGATCTTCGTAATATTCGGCCTCATCATAAGTGTCCGTCAGGACGGATAACGGCCCCTGATGCATGCAGCGGAAATTCCGCGTATGGCGTGAATTGCCGCCGCGCATGTGCTCGGGCGCCGATTCCAGAATCACCACATCCGCGCCCGCTTCTGCGGCCTCTATCGCAGCGCAGAGCGCCGCATTACCGCCGCCGATGACCACCACATCATATTGCGACATCGCTGCCTCCGTCATGGTCCGAGAGTTCCATCAATCCTGCCTCGCGCAACTGACGCAGGCGGATGCGGTGCGCCGCTTCGATATGGGCGCGCATCATCGTTTCCGCCTGTGCGCCATCCCGCGCCCCAAGCGCCTGAAGCAGCGCCGCATGCTCTTGCGCTGCGATCTTGCTGCGCGCAGGATCATGGAGCGTGGAAGGTCCGAGTATCAGAAGCGTGCGGGCCATCGCGCCGATCGCGCGCCTGAGATAGCGGTTCTTCGCAGCATTGATCAGTGCTGCGTGAAACTGCCGGTTCAGGCGCGCAATGTCGGCAGGATCAACGCTAGCGGTCATCTCGGCATTGATTTCGGTCAGTTCACGCAATTCCAGATCCGAGGCCGAGCGCGCCGCAAGCCGCGCGGCGGTGCCTTCCAGCACTGCGCGCATCTCGTATAATTCCATCACTTCAGCATAGCTCAGACGCCGCAGACTGGCCCCCTGACGCGGCAGATGTTCGACCAGACCATCCGCTTCCAGACGACGGATGGCTTCGCGGATCGGGGTTCTGGAAATGCCCAGCCTTTCGGCAAGTTCAACCTCCCGCAACCGCGCACCGGGAGGAAGCGCTCCGAGGCGGATATCTTCCAGCAATCGATCATAGGCGCTCTGGCCTTGCGGCAAGTCGGAGGGGGCGTCAGACGGATTGCGCATATCTGCCTCTTTGGGGGCGGGAGGTTGATTTTTATTGAATACACTTGGATACAATAGTATGCAAGAAGTATCGTATGAGGGACATGACATGCTGACGCGCGCCCGCCTGCTGACCTTTGCCATCGCTGCCCTTGGCGTTGCGGTGTTCCATGCGCTGAACCTGCCGTTGCCATTTCTGTTCGGGCCGATGTTCGCCTGTCTTGCAGCCGCGCTCGCCGGTGTAAGGATGCAGGGCGCTGGTCAAATCTCGGTCGCCGCGCGCACTGTGCTGGGGGTGGCGGTCGGGGCCTCGATCACACCGGCGATTCTGGGGCAAGTGCCGCTGATGGCCGTCACATTGGCGATGATGCCCGTCTATATCGCGATCATCGGGCTGATCGGCGTGCCGTTTTTTCAGCGCATATGCGGTTTTGACCGGGTGACAAGCTATTACGCTGCCATGCCCGGCGGATTTCAGGACATGGTGCTGTTCGGACAAGAGGCAGGAGGAAACCCGCGCGCCCTGTCACTGATCCACGCCACGCGGGTTCTGGTGATCGTGACGCTGGTGCCGATCCTGCTGACCGGACATTTCGGCCTGAGCCTCGACCAGCCGATCGGTGCGCCCGCGCGCAACCTGCCATTGCATGAAATGGGCATCATGGTTGCAATTGCCGCGATAGGTTGGAAAGGCGGAGAGCGTATCGGACTGTTTGGCGCGGCGATCCTTGGACCGATGATCCTGGCTGCGGTCTTGTCGCTGGGTGATATCATCCACCATCGCCCCCCTGCCGAAGCCATCATGGCTGCGCAATTCTTTATCGGCATGGGGATCGGGATGCAGTTTCGGGGCGTTACCTTTACGGAGCTGCGCCATGATGTTGCCGCCGGGGCAGCCTTTGCCCTGATTTTAGCGGTATTGGCCGGGGGCTTCACCTTTCTCGCGCATACATACGGGAATGTCCCGATACTGGAGGCTTTCTTGTCCTTTGCCCCCGGTGGTCAGGCGGAAATGACGGTTCTGGCCATTGTGGCCGGGGCTGATCTGGGCTTTATCGTCATTCACCACCTTATGCGCCTGATTGTGGTCATCACCGGCGCACCGATCATGGCGCGGCTGATCTGGGGAAAAGCGGGCCGATCCTAGCAGGCCCAGCTCTCAGGGCTGGCTCGTCACAAGCCGGGTCGGTTGCCCATTCAGCCAGGCATCAAGGTTTTCAACGGTTTGGCGATAGAAGACCTCGAACGTTTCCTGCACAGCATATCCAAGATGCGGGGTTGCCAGCAGGCGCGGCAAATGCCGTTCCGGGGCGTTGGCGGGCAAAGGTTCGTGATCAAATACATCAATCCCCGCCCCGCCTATCCGTCCGTTTATCAGCGCATCATGCAACGCTGCCTGATCGACAAGCGGACCGCGTGACGTATTGATCAACAGAGCATGGGACGGCATTGCCGCGATGTCCGATGCCGTGACGATCCCCCGCGTTGTCGGCCCAAGCACCAGATGCAGCGAGACAATATCGGCCGCATGAAAAAGCGCCTGTTTCTCCACCATTTCCGCGCCGACAGCGGTTGCGCGCTCCGGGGTCAGATTGGGGCTCCAGGCGATCACTTTCATGCCGAAAGCCTGTGCTACAAGTGACATACGACTGCCGAGCCTGCCAAGACCCACAAGCCCGAGAGTGCGGCCGTAGAGAGCATTTCCCAGCCGCGTCTGCCACGCACCTGTTCGGATCGCCTCTGCCTCGGCCGGGATATGGCGCATCAGGCCCAGGATAAGCCCCCAGGCCAGTTCCACAGTCGCAAAGGCACCGTTGCCACTGCCATCGGTGGACATGACAGCTATGCCCAGCTCCGCCGCAGCCGCGCTGTCGAGCGTGCGGTTCTGACGCCCCGTGGCGGCAATCGCCTTGAGATTGGGCAGATTGCGCAACACCTCTGCGGGGAAGTCCGTCCGCTCACGCAGCAGGCAGAGGGCATCATATCCCGCAAGTTCCGTCGCTAGCCGTTCCGGGGGGATGCTTTGGGTCAGGAATGTCACCTCTGCACGATCCGACAGGATTGACCAGTCAGCAAGACGGTGCGCAACGCCCATGTAATCGTCGAGAACGGCAATCCGGGCCTTGCGCGCATGTGTCAGCGGACGAAAATTCTGCATTCATGTCTCTCCAATTGAGATCTGAGCCGATCAATCTGCGTCAGAAAGCATTCGTGCCGTTGTCGATTGCAAAGCGACGTACTTCTTTCCCGTCACTTATGACTGTGTCGAAAAACAACTCTCGGGGCCGCGCCCACATCTCTGCAGAGGTCGCAGAACGGTAGATCACCAGTTCACTGTGATCCTCCGAATGCTTCGCGAACCCGACAATATAGTATCGTCCACCCTTGAAATGTGTGCATGGCTTTCCGATCAACTCGTCCATCGCCTCATTCCCTTTGTCACGCCTGTCATAAACCCTGAACTAGACTGAACCAAAACCCGATGCTACCCGTGATTGCCATGAAATGGAGAACACGGAAAGCCAGCGGAAACTGGGATATGAATGCGAATCAATCCTGATTTTTGGGAGATCTGTTTATGTTCCTTCCGGATGCAATGACTGCATCTCGCGTGACGACCTTTGCCAAAACCTTTGGCGTGGAGATCAGTCGCGTGGCCTTGGTTTGCAGGGATCATGACCAATGTTGCGGCATAAGCGCAGATCACAGCGGATTTTCTGGCAAGGAAGTCACTTGATTGGATGGCAATGACAGGCGAACTTGGTTAAGGTAGAATCTTCTTATAGTTGTGCGATCCTCGCATTAGACATTGGCCAACATGCTGGAAGGAGCCTGGCATGTACTTTGAAGAAATCAAAGAGATCGGCAGAGACCGTTTCGATGTGCCGATCGCGCATCAGATCTGGGATATGAAGTATCGCTTTCGCCGTGGCGGGATAAACCTCGATGACACGGTCGACGATACCTGGCAACGCGTTGCAAAGGCAATTGCGCAGCCGGAGGGCGTGGAAAGCGCCCTATTTTGGGAGTCGCAATTTCTTGGGATCCTTGATGATTTTCAATTCCTGCCCGCTGGACGTATCCTCGCAGGTGCGGGAACTGGCCGAAAAGTCACCCTGATCAACACTTTCGTCATGCAGACGATCCCCGACTCGATCGAAGGGATCTGCGATACACTCAAGAATGCTGCGCTGACAATGAAGATGGGGGGCGGTCTCGGATACGACTTCTCGACCATCCGCCCGAAAGGCACTCTCGTGGCCGGGCTCGACTGCCCGGCAGCCGGGCCGCTCTCTGCCATGGATATCTGCGATGCCATGTGCCGCATGCTGGTCGAGGGTAGCGGACGGGGTGCGATGATGGGGACCCTGCGCTGCGACCACCCTGACATCGAAGCATTCATTGATGCCAAGACCGACCGCACGCGGCTGCGCAATTTCAACCTGTCGGTTCTTGTGACCGATGCGTTCATGGCAGCGCTCGAAGCCGATTCAGACTGGCCGCTGATCTGGCAGGGAGAGACCGTGCGCGTCGTCAGGGCCAAAGCACTCTGGCGGCAGATCATGGAGCGCACCTATGCCAGCGCTGAACCTGGTGTGTTGTTCATCGACCGCATGAACGCGCGCAATCCGATGGTCTGGACGGAAACCTTGTGCACAACGAATTCCTGCGCCGAGCAACCGCTGCCACCGAACGGAAGCTGCCCGCTGGGATCGATCAATCTTGCGCAGCTGGTCACGGATCCCTTCACGTCGATGGCACGGCTTGATCTCGACCGGTTGCGTCAGATCGTGCCTGTCGCTGTGCGGTTCATGGACAATGTCATTGATGTCTCTGGCTACCCGATAGAGGCGCAGCGGGTTGAGGCGTTGGCAAAACGTCGGATCGGTCTTGGCGTGACCGGCGTTGCCGACGCACTTGCGATGATCGGACTTGTCTATGGCGAACCAGAGGCGGCGGCGGCACTCGAGACATGGGTTTCAGAAATCCAGCGCTGCGCACTTGAGGCCTCAACCGCACTCGCACGGGAGAAAGGTCCCTTTCCTGCTTTCGAGGCAGAGCCATATCTGGCTACCGAGGCGATGGCATGGATCGACGACGGCCTGAGAAGCGACATCGCAACCCACGGGTTGCGCAACGCCGTGCTGACCACAATCGCGCCGACAGGAACGACGTCAATGTTCGCAAACAATGTATCCTCTGGTATCGAGCCGATTTTTGCGGCCTCTTATTTCCGTCGCGTCACGCAGCCCGATGGATCACACACAACCGAAGAAGTGGTGGATTATGCGGTATCACTGTGGCGTCAACTGAAAGGCCAATGCACTCCGCTACCCCCGGCTTTCGTGACAGCAATGGATCTCGACCCAGAGGCACATATCCGCATGCAGGCAGCCGCCCAACGTCACATCGACAGCGCCATTTCCAAGACCGTCAATTGTCCGGAGGATATATCCTTCGAAGACTTTGAGAATGTCTATCTCTCGGCTTATCGGACCGGGTGCAAGGGATGCACGACGTATCGACCGAATGATGTGACCGGTTCGGTGCTCAACACATGACAGCGATTCAGCAAAGGAAGCGCCCCGACCGTGGTTCTGGTCTGTTAGAAGAATGTTAGCAATCACGCGAATAGTATTCCAGTCAAGTGACAAGTGGGAGCATGTTCGACATGAAACTTTGCGCCTGTGCCGGGTCAGGAAACTGGGTGAGACACTGGATGGCGCTCAAACAGCTTCCAGCGGACCAGAAACTGATCGTGATCAATGCACTTCAAGGTCAACAGACCGGATTGGACGTTTCATATCGCCCGCAAGGTTCCTTACCATGATCCCGCCAAGGGAACGCAAAACGCGGTCAATCGGTATCGCAACATGGCCAGACCGCGCGCGCTCTGGCCATGACCGCCCGAATCGCCACCTGACAGACAGGGAGTTTGTTCTACGCTCAGGGTATTCCATTGCGGAGATTGCCAATTTCGGATACCGTCATGCTGCTGGTGACGCCGGGATAGACTACATGGATTATCCGCAAATCACACGCTGGGATGAGTGCGCCTTGCTGACGCCGGATTTGCAGCCTCACAAAGCGCTTGGTCAATTTGCTGCTTATCCCGCATGATGTTCGCAAGCCCAAGGCGTGGCAGAGATGATAGCCAAAAGTGAAGTAGCCGAAAGCGACCTGTCATCTGGAAACGTGCAACCAGATGGTGGTTTCGACATCATTCGTCGCTTGCGGGTGCCGGTCTGGGTTTTCGATATCGACAGATCCCGCATCGCATTTGCCAATGACGCCGCCTGCGCACTTTGGAGCGCGCCCGACGAGGAGGCGCTAAGAGCGCGTGATCTTGGTTCCGACATGTCTGTGACAGTGGCCAAGCGTCTGAAGCAGTATCAATCTGATTTCACCGCCTCGGACGCCACTTTTTCTGAACTCTGGACGCTTTATCCCGGCGGTGTTCCCAAAAGTGTCATGGTGGAATATAGTGGCTTTGTATTGCCCGACGGACGGATGGGCATGTTATGCGAGGTCACGGCCGAGGCCGGGGTTGAAACGGAGCCGCATAACCTGCGCAGCGCAGAGGCCGTGCTGCATACCGACGTGATCATCGCTCTTTTCAGCGCACAGGGCGATCCCCTCTACCTGAACCCCGCTGCCAGAAGCGCCTTGCCGACTGGCGTGCAAACGCTCGCTTCGCTTTTTTTCGATATGTCGGATTTTGACCTGTTGGAAAGCCAGATGCGAAATAATGGCGAGGTTCGGTTCGTCACGCGGATACGTCTTTCCGCTGGCGTGCGCTGGATCGATCTCTCCGCCAGATCCTGTCTTGATGCTGCAACAGGCAGCCCGGCCATTCTATTGACGGCCATTGATGTGACAGAACTGATGTATGCGCGCGAAGCGGCAGAGGCCGCGAACCATGCAAAATCCAAATTCCTTGCGAATATGAGCCATGAAATCCGCACGCCCCTGAACGGCGTTCTGGGCATGGCTGATCTGATGGCGGAAACAAGGCTGGACGACGACCAGAAGACCATGCTGGCTACTATCCGGGAGTCCGGCTGGAGCCTGTTGACCTTGCTCAATGACATACTTGATCTGGCGCGTGTCGAATCCGGTAAACTCGGCCTTGAACAAAGTCCGTTTGACCTGTCTAGCCTGATTGACCGCCTTGCCTCTTTGCATGGACCGAACGCACGCGCCAAGGGAGTCGATCTGACTATTCACCACACTCAGGACTTGGGCGCGCTGCGCCTGGGGGATGAAACCCGCGTCATGCAAATCCTGCACAATCTGATCGGCAATGCAGTCAAGTTCACCGAACATGGTACTGTATCGCTCTGGGTCCATGCCAATGATCCACAGGCGTTAAGCTTCACGATCTCTGACACTGGCATCGGCATGTCTCAGGAGCAGGTAGACCGCATATTCAACGAGTTCGAACAAGCCGAGGCAGGAACAGCCAGACGCTACGGCGGTAGCGGGCTGGGAATGACCATCGTGCGAAAACTGCTGGAACTGATGGATGGCGAAATACGCATCGAAAGCACGCCGGGAAAAGGTACGGTCGTCGAAATAAGTGCTCAACTGCCTGTCATTTCGAACCCGGTCAATCCACTTCCACACCTATCCACCAACAGCCCCTGGGAAATTGCCGGCCTTCGCGGACGACGCGTGCTGGCCGCTGATGACAATGCCACAAATCGATTGATTCTGGCAGCCATGCTGGCAAGGCTCGGCATGGATGTTCGTTTGGCAGAGAACGGCGTAGAGGCGTGCAATCTCTGGCGCTCGGAGACATTCGATGTGATGCTGCTCGACATTTCGATGCCGGTGATGGACGGGCTTGAAGCGCTGCGTGTGATGCGCGCCGAATCGCTTGAATCCGGTCGACCGCTTCCTGTTGCCATTGCGGCAACGGCCAATGTCATGACAGATCACGTTGCTCAGTATTTCGCCGAAGGCTTTGCCGATACGCTTCCCAAACCGCTCAATCGCCAGCAGCTTGAAGATGTGATGATTCACCGTCTGGCGTCAAAAAACGAGGATTATCCTGGCTGGGACGCATAAAAGATGGCGGCAACCTACATCATCCCTTCGACTTCTGGGGCGGTGACAAAACGCCATTTGCGCAAAGGGCCAGCCATCACGTTGAGATAGTAAAGTTCAAAACCATGAGGCGCGCCGCAAGGGTGATGGCCGCGCGGGACAAGAGCGACATCGTGATCCTCGACGGCCAAGGTCTCGTTCAGGCTGCCATCATCAGTGTAGACCCGTTGCAGCGCCCAGCCATTCGCGGGATTCACGCGGTGGTAATAGGTTTCTTCCAGATAAGTGATGCGCGGAAAGTCGTCTTCGTCATGGCGGTGGCTAGGATAGCTGGACCAGTTGCCCGCAGGGGTGAACACTTCTGTCACCAGCAGACTGTCGCAATAATCTTCATTCTCCATTGCGATATTGTTGATCCAGCGCGTATTGGACCCTTCGCCACGCTGTGTGAGAGAAATGCCATCCGGGCCAATCCGCCGCGCAGCGTGCCCGCCATGGCCCGGTGCAGAACATACCGCGATGGTGCAATCGGTCTGCGCCACGGCCTGCCAATCCTTGCCTGCCGGCACATAAAGGCAATGCGGCGGGGACTTTTCGAACACATTCATCCGGTCGCCCAAGGTACCCCAGTCCCGCCCTGCGGCCGAAATAGCAGCCTTGCCCTCTACCATGACCACAACCACCTCGCGCGCGCCAGTGGCCTCATGCACGTCTTCGCCAGCGCGCAGGCGATAAAGGCTGAAACCAACATACCGCCAGCCAGCGGATTGGGGCGTGATCTCGTGCACCTTGCCATGCGTGCCGAAGGGTTTGCGCAGAAGATATGACATGGGCGTAACCTCTATTCCGGGTCTTTGGGGTCAAATGCGATGAAGAACTGATGTGCACAATAAATGCCGACCGCGCCAAAAAGGATCGCAAAGAACGGGCTGCCGGTGGCAAGCTCATAGACTGCCCAGCCAAGGCAGAAGACCACCACGGCGACACGCCGCCAGACCGGGCGGAAGAAAGAATGTTGCACATCGATCAGTTTCATGAGGCGCCGACCAATCCTGTCTTTGCGGCCAGACGTCTGAGCGTGTGCAAACCAAGTGTCTGATACAGAAGCGGATTATGGATTGCTGGATCCTGTTCAGCTTCGATCACGATCCACCCATCATAGCTGCTCTCGGCGAGGATGGCCAAAAGCGGTTCGAAATCTATCGCGCCATCCTGATCGCCCGGAACCGTAAAGACGCCTGACCGCACGCCATCCATGAAAGACAGATTGTCGGCCTCGATCCGGGCCTTGATCTTGGCGCGGACGTTTTTTGCATGGAAATGACGCACCCGGCCTACATGCTGCCGCAGCACAGTTTCGGGATCACCCCCGCCAAACCAGCAATGGCCCGCATCGAAGAGGAGTTTTGTATGTGGTCCCGTCGCGCCCATGAAGGCGTCAATATCCTCGGGCGTCTGAACGACAGTTCCCATGTGATGATGATAGACAAGATCGATCCCCTGCCCTGCACAATATGCAGCAACGGCCTCAACCTTCGCCCCGAAATCGCGCATGGCCGTCGCGTCCAGCACCGGGCGGGTGGACAGAGGTTGCGCGAGACCCTGAACGGAATTCGAGGTCTCGCAGACAATCGCGACCGTGCAGCCATTATGTGCAAGTTTGTCCAGATGGGGTTGAATCGCGCGGATTTCATCCTTGACGGAATGGGCCAGCAGGTTCATCGAATGCCAGCCCGAGATGAAGGCCAGACCATAGCTTGCCAGCAGCGCGCGCAATGCTTCTGGATCATCCGGCCAGCGGTGGCCATTCTCGATCCCGTCAAAACCGATCAGCACGCCCGCTTCATGCAGGATACGCTCGGTCGGGATATCCGCGCCAAGGGTCTGGTCATCATCATTGGCCCAGGCAATAGGGTTGGTGCCGAAGCGGATCATGGGCGTCCTCAATTGCTCTGCCGCACATTCGCGGCATGGGTGATATAGGTCTCAAATGCGTCGCGCAGCCGATCTGTCGTGCCGATTTCCGGCACCGCGACATCCCACCAGTGACCTGCGCCCTCCAAGCCTTCGCCGGGGCCGGTGGCTGCAGTGGTGTCAATCACGATAACCGTAGGGATGGCGCGGGTCCGGGCGGCGATGATTTCTACTTTCAGCGCGGCCAAATCACGCGCTTTCACTGCATGCGCGCCCATACTGGCGGCATGGGCCACATAGTCGATCTGCGGTTGGTCCTGAACCGTACAATCGGCGTATAGGTTGTTGAAGGGCACGCCGCCTGTGCCCCGTTGCAGCCGGTTGATGCAGCCATAGCCGCGATTGTCGGTCAGGATCACCGTGAAAGGGATGCGCCGCATGACCGCAGTCGCAAGTTCGGAATTGGCCATCATGTAGCTGCCATCCCCCACGAAACACAGCACTTCGCGCGCTGGCTGGGCCAGTTTCAGCCCCATTGCGCCCGCGATCTCATAGCCCATGCAGCTATAGCCATATTCCATGTGATAGCCGCCAGCGCTGGGTTGCCAAAGCAGCTTCAATGCGCCGGGCATCGTGCCTGCTGCGCACATGGCGATACTGGCCTCTGTCGCGACAGCCTGCACCGCCCCGATGACCTGCGCATCGTTTGGCAGATCACCCGCTGCGACAGGGGCTCCGCATTTGCCATCCACTGCCGCCAGCCATGTGGCGCGGGCGTCCGTATCAGGCTTGGCGCGGTAATCGCCCAAATGCGCAGACAAGGACTCAAGCGCGACAAGCGCATCGGCCACCAGGCTGATGGCCCCATGCTTGGCTGCATCATAGCCCTGGATATTGATCGAAACGAGTTTTGCATCTAGCGCGAATAGCGACCGCGACCCGGTGGTGAAATCCTGCAACCGCGTGCCAATCCCGATCACCAGATCGGCCGCAGCGAGTGCCGCATTGGCCGCAGCCGACCCATCCACCCCCGCCGCGCCGAAATTCATCGGATGCGCTTGCGCCAGCGCGGATTTGCCCGCCTGGGTCTCCGTCACAGCAATCTGGTGGCGGTTTGCGAAGTCCCCCAGCGCCGCTTCCGCGCCCGAGTAGATCACGCCACCACCACAGATAATCACAGGGCGCTTGGCATGCGCGATCATCCCCGCTACCTCCTCCAACTCGCGCGCATCAGGCGCGGGGCGGCGGATATGCCATGTGCGGGGGGCAAAGAAATCCTCCGGCCAGTCATACGCCTCGGCCTGCACATCCTGACAGAAACTCAGGCAGACCGGCCCGCAATTGGCCGGATCCGTCATCACCCGTAGCGCGCGCGGCAAGGCGCTCAGAAGTTGTTCAGGGCGCGTGATCCGGTCGAAATAGCGCACAACAGGACGGAAACAATCATTGGCGCTGACCGTGCCATCGTCGAAATCCTCGACCTGCTGCAAGACCGGATCGGGGCGGCGATTGGCAAATACATCGCCCGCAATGATCAGCAGCGGCAGGCGGTTCACATGCGCCAGCGCCGCCGCCGTCACCAGATTGGTCGCCCCCGGCCCGATGCTCGATGTTACGGCCATCGCCTGACGCCGCGCCCGCCCCTTGGCAAAGGCAATCGCCGCATGCGCCATGGTCTGCTCATTCTGGCCGCGCCATGTCGGAAAAGGCGTCGCGCATAAATCACCATGCTGCGCGCGGTGCAGCGCCTCGCCCAGACCCGCGACATT
This sequence comes from Natronohydrobacter sp., assembly GCA_020832585.1. Classification (GTDB taxonomy): domain Bacteria; phylum Pseudomonadota; class Alphaproteobacteria; order Rhodobacterales; family Rhodobacteraceae; genus Roseinatronobacter. The sequence continues at coordinate 26,282 of JAFIEL010000002.1, forward strand.
GCCGTGGCCGAAAATCGCCCAGATGCCGGGAATGAAACGGTCTCCTTCGGCATTGTGTTGCGCGCCCAGCCAGCGCACCAGTGCCTGTGCGGCAGTCAAACGAATTGTCTTGCTCATGCTTGTTCCCCGTTCAACGCGTCAGGCCGCATCCTTTGCGCGCAACCGCGCCTTGTCCCAAACGCTGCACAGACGTGCGTAGCGCGCGCGCATCTCCGCCACGGCCTGCGCGTCATCACAGGCCCCCGCGAACCAGCGCCGCGCTACATCGCCGAAAATCGTGCGCCCCACGGCGAACCCCTTGACCAGCGGGAATTGTGCGGCCGTGGCAAAGCTTGCCGCCAGCGCATCCTCTGGCGCGTCCAGCCCCAGAACCACAATCCCGCGCGTGTAGCGGTCATGCGTTTCAATCGCGGCAATGGCATTGGCCCAGGCGGCCTGCGTGGTCAGCGGCTCCAGCTTCCACCAGTCGGGGTAGATGCCCGCGTCGTAGAACCGCGCGATCACCTGCGCCGTGGTCTGGTCACTGACCGCGCCGACCTTGGACGGGATCACTTCCAGCAGGAATTCCAGCCCGTTGCGGCGCGAGGATGTGAAAAGCCGCCTGACCGTTGCGATCTGATCGGCCCACAGACTTTCCGCGTCATCGGGATGGCAGAAGCACAGTACCTTGACCACATTGCCGCGCGCCCAAGTCTCAAGCCCGCCGCAGTCAGGGCCAAGGGCCGGTTCCAGCGTCAGCGGGCGCGATCCCGGCCATTCCGCAGGCCGCCCGACCCATAGCCCCGTGCCAGAGGCCGCATGCAGCGCCCGCCGCCCGATCCGGTCATCACACAGGATGCCATAACCCGCGCGCCCGCCCTGCACCGCCAGTGCTGCTTCAAGGCACAACTCCTTGAACGCCGCGCCGCGTTCGGGCGTGTAACCCGCCATTTCCTCCAGTTGCATGCGGTGGTCGAAGGCAAAGATGCGGTAGTCGTTCCAATCCGGCCCGTGATTGCGCGCTCGGTTGGTGGACCAGTGTATCTGCTCCAGTGCCGCGTCATTGCGCAGATCAGGCCGCACCACGCCGCGCTTCAGAAAGAATTCCAGTTCCGCGAGCGAGGGATAGGCCGGTGTGCAGCCATGGCGCGACACCGCAAAGGCCCCGCAGGCATTCGCGTATTCCAGCGCGGTCGGCCAATCCGCCCCATCGAGCCAGCCCTTCATCAGCCCCGAGAAGAACCCGTCCCCCGCGCCCAGCACATTGAACACCTCGATAGGAAAGCCCGGACCGCTTTCGCCGTCATCCAGCCTGTCAGGGATCGCGCCACCGAAGGCCACCGCGCCTGCGGCACCGCGCTTGCACACCAGCGTGGCGTCCGACACCGCACGGACGGCGCGCAGCGCCGCAATCGTGTCGGTACTTCCACCTGCAATGTGGAATTCTTCCTCCGTGCCCACGATCAGGTCGAAGAAATGCAGATGCGATTGCAGCTTGGCGGTCACTGCCACCGATTCCACAAACCGGCTTTCGCCATCGCCATGCCCTGCCACCCCCCACAGGTTGGGGCGGTAGTCGATGTCGAGCGCGGTCTTGACCCCGTGCTGCCGCGCCAGCCGCAGCGCTTTGAGCACTGCCGCCTCTGTCCGCGGGTGGGACAAATGCGTACCCGTGGGCAATAGCGCACGGGCCGAGGCGATGAAATCCTCGTCAATGTCGTCTTCACTCAGCGCCATATCCGCGCAATTCTCGCGGTAGAAAATCAGCGGAAACTGATCCTCGTCGCGTATGCCCAGCAACACCAACGCGGTCAGGCGGTCAGGGTCCGTCACCACACCATCAGTGCACACCCCTTCCCGCGCCAGTTGCTCGCGTATGAAGCGCCCCATATGCTCATCGCCGACCCGCGTGATCACTGCAGAGCGCAAACCAAGCCGCGCAGTCCCACAGGCGATATTCGTGGGACTGCCGCCGATATATTTGGCGAAAGACCCCATATCCTCCAACCGCCCGCCGACTTGCGTGCCGTAAAGATCAACCGACGAGCGGCCAATGGTGATCAGATCAAGTTTCTTCAAGGTTCAGCTCCTCATGCCGGACTGAATCGCCACAGATGTCGAGATCGCATCAATGGTCATCAATCGAGCCTGGATTAAGCATCCTGCACGCGCACAGCAGCGCCGATTTGCGCAGATTTCAGCGCGGCGTCCGCAAGTTCCAACGCGCGCAACCCGTCAAGCGTCGTAGTAGGCATTGGGGTGTTGTCCCGCAGCGCCGCGACAAAAGCCGCGATTTCGGCAGCATAAGCTGCGGTATAGCGCGTCATGAAGAAATTCAGCAAAGGCGCGTCATGAAAACCCTGCGCATCGGCAATCTGGATATTCCCTTCATGCTGGTTCTTGGCCGACAGCATCCCGGCCTCGCCAAGCACCTCGATGCGCTGGTCATAGCCATAGGTCGCCCGGCGAGAGTTGGTGATGATCGCCTGTTTGCCACTGGCGGTGCGCAGGATCACGTTCACGCTGTCATAATCGCCCAGCTTGCCGATTTCAGGATCGGTCAGGACAGAGGCCTGTGCCATCACGGTTTCGACCTCTTCGCCAAGCAGCCAGCGCGCCATGTCGAAATCATGGATGGTCATATCACGGAAAATTCCGCCCGAGCGTGTGATATAGTCTGCCGGCGGGGCACCAGGGTCGCGGCTGGTGATCGTGATCATCTCCACCTTGCCAATACGGCCCGCATCCAGGGCGGCCTTTAGGGCGGCGAAATCAGGATCAAACCGGCGGTTGAACCCCAGCATGACGCGGCCATGTGTGTCTTCGACCACTTTCAGGCATGCGCGCACCCGCGCGGAATCCAGATCGACCGGTTTTTCGCAGAAGACCGCCTTACCCACACGGCAGAAACGCTCGATCAGATCTGCATGCGTGTCAGTGGGTGTGCAGATCACCACCGCATCCACATCCACCGAAGCTTCGATCGCTTCAATCGTGCGGATGTCGCAGCCATATTTCGTGGCCACACTTTCTGCGGCAGCCGCGACGGGGTCCGCAATCGCCACAAGACCTGCGCCATCGACAGAAGCAATCGCGCGGGCATGGACCTGGCCGATACGGCCTGCGCCCAGAACGGCAAAACGTGTCATGTTTGGTATCCTTCTTCTGTCCATATTCAGGGCTTTGTCACTCAGGATAGGCGCCTGCAACATTCTGATCAAAATCGACCAGAGCGCCTGTCATCACGCCAGAGTCGGCACTTAGCATATAGCTTGCCAGACCCGCTACATGCGTAGGTTTGACGAGCGTACCAAAAGGTTGCGCAGCCTCTGCGCGCGCAAGCCAGTCGTCACCCGCCCCATGATACCTGCGCTGGGTTGCGTCTTCGCCCGGCGTATCCATCCAGCCGCAATTGATGCCATTCACGCGGATATGCTGACTGCGCAAAGCTTGCGCGGCATTGCGCGTCACATTGGCCAGCGCGGCCTTCGAGGCCGAATAGGGCGCAAGGAAGGACTGCCCGCAATGCACCACCATCGACAGGATATTGACAACACTGGCACCGTGCCCCGCGGCGATCGCGCGCTGCGCGACACGCTGCAAGACGAAAAAGGGCGTTCTGGCATTTGCGGTCATCATCCGGTCCCACAGTTCGGGCGTTGTGTCGAGCACAGAGCCACGATCCGTCAACGCGCCTGCCACGACAAGGGCATCAATTCGGCCCAGATGGTCGGCTGCCTGATCGACAGCCGCGACAGTTGCCGCCGTGTCACACAGATCGGTCACGGCAAAACGCGCGCCAAGCTCTGCCGCAATGGACGTGCCTTTCGCACTGTCGCGCCCCGTGATCACCAGCTTTGTGCAGCCTTGCGCGACAAGCTTTCGCGCAATGGCAAGCCCCAAGCCCTGCGTGCCGCCAAGGATAAGCGCATGTGTCTGGCTGTGCTGCATCATGTAGCGCCTTCGGTGGAATAGTCGGGTTGCGTCTTGGCACCTGTGATATAGGCAACGACCTCTTCGCCTGTGACATCGCGGGCGATCAGGTTCGCGCAGATCCGCCCCCGGCGAAACACCACAATCCGGTCGCACAGATCCATCACCTGTCGCATGTTGTGACTGATCAGGATCAGCGGCTCGCCCTGTTCCTTCAACGTGCGCACGATGTTTTCGACCTGCGCAGTTTCCTGCACGCCAAGGGCGGCAGTCGGTTCATCCATGATCGTCAGTTTGGAATGAAATGTCGCCGTGCGCGCAATTGCGACGCATTGCCGCTGTCCGCCTGACATAAACTGGATCGTGTTGCGAATGGACGGGATCTTGACGCCGGTTTTTTCCAGTGCCGCCAGTGTTTCGGCGTGCATCGCCTTGTAATCCAGCCGCCGGAACGGGCCCAGCCAGTTCCATTTTGTCTTTTCGCGCCCCAGAAACAGATTGTCCGGCACATCCAGATGATCGGCCAGTGCCAATGTCTGAAACACGGCTTCGATCCCGGCTTCGCGAGCGGCAAGCGGACCGGAGAACTCGACCTTCGTGCCGTCAAAATGGATCTCGCCGCGTGTCGGCTGTTCAACCCCCGTAATCTGGCGCACGAAGGTCGACTTGCCCGCGCCATTGTCGCCCATGATCGCGACATGCTCGCCCTTGCGCAGGGCGAAACTGGCGTCTTCCAGCGCGTGCACACCGCCGTAATGCTTGGTCAGACTGCGGGTTTCGAGAATGTACTCGCTCATTTCTGTCCCCTTACATCCGATGGGCCGCGCGGCGCTGGCGCCACTGGTCCAGGACAACCGCGCCAACGATAATCGCGCCCTTGGCCATTTCCTGGTAATAGGCATCCAGCCGCAGGAACGTGAAACCAGAAATGATCACACCGAAGATCAACGCCCCAAGACAAGTGCCGATGATGGAGCCGCGCCCGCCCTGCAAGGAAATGCCGCCGATCACCGCCATTGCGATGGCATCGAGTTCATACATCACGCCCATCCCGGCCTGTGCAGTCAGGTTCTTGGAACTCAAGACGATGGCGGCAATTGCTGCCAACCCCCCGGCAATGGTGTAGACCAGCGTCAGATGGCGCTGCACATTGATCCCCGACATGCGCGCGGCATCCATGTTCGAGCCGATGGCATAGGTGTGCTTGCCATAAACCGTATGACGCATGATCAGGTAAAACAGCACAGCCAGACCGATGAAGATATAGACCGGCATCATGCCTGCACCGATGGCAGCATAGCTTTCCGTCGGGAACGACACGGGTTGGCCCTTGGTCCACCATTTTGCCACGCCGCGCGCAGCCACCATCATGCCCAAAGTCGCGATAAAGGGCGGGATGCGCGTATAGGCGATCAGAAGTCCATTGATCAAACCCGCCAGCAACCCGCAACCAAGACCCACCAGGACCGGCACGATGATTGGCAGATCCAGCCAACCCTGCTCGAAGAAAACCGCGCGTGTGTGGGGGTTTCCATTGACTTCTGCCACTTGCGCAAAACTCATGGCGATCATTGCCGTGGCCCCGACGATAGAGCCGGAGGACAGATCGATCCCGCCTGTGATGATCACCTGCGTCACACCAAGTGCAATGATGCCGATGATCGCCACCTGCAGGATGATGATCTGCAGACGCGCTTCATTGAAGATCGAGTTGAAGCGGCCCTGCGTGTCGAACAGGAAGCTTTGGCCGTTCATATAGGGCATTGTCTGCCCCAGTAGCTCGAAGACGCCGACAATCAGGACAAGCGCCAGAAACACGTTCAGTTCCGGCGGTCGGTAGCGCTTTCTGTGGTCGTATTTCAGACCACCAATTCCCACTGTTGCCTCTGCCATGCTCTCACTCCCGCGCATCGTCGCTCTCCGAGGGTGGGGCGACGAAACAGCGTCGCCCCTTCGTCAGCCAGTCCGATCTTGTGTCCGATCAGTTGGCACTCAGGAAGTCACCAAGGTTTGCCGGGGTGACAAGTTCAAAGGGAACATAGACTTTGGACGCGACTGTCTCGCCAGCAGCAAGCGCAATCGCGGCGTCCAATGCCCCCGACCCTTGCCCGGCGGCGTTCTGGAACACCGTGACATTCAAATCACCGGCCTGCATGGAGGCCAGCGCATCCTGTGTGGCATCGATCCCGGTGACAATCACATCATCCATCGAAATTCCCGCCGATTTCATGGCTTGGATCGCCCCCAGAGCCATTTCATCATTATTGGCCAGCACTGCATCGAACTGATCGCCCGATGAGAGCCAGTTCGTCATGAGATTGCGCGCCTCGTCGCGCGACCAGTTGGCAGTCTGGCGGTCGATGACGTTCATGAAGTTGCACATGTCCATGCCGATGACATCATCGAAATCCTTGGTGCGCTGGATCGCCGCCTGGTTCGACAATTCGCCCATCATGATATAGATATTTGCCCCGTCGCTCTTGCCTGCCGCGCGCAGCAGCTTGCAGGCCTCGAAAGCGGCCAGGGTGCCGGATTCGATCTCGTTCGATGCAACGAAAGCCTGGTTTTCGGGCAGTTCATCCACATTGATCGGCTGACGGTTCACATAGACCAGCGGCACACCGGCGCTGGCAGCGGCATTGCTCATGGCGACAGTAGCCGAGGTGTCCACCGGGTTCACGATGATCGCGTCCACCCCGGAGGCCACGAAATTGTTGATCTGGTCAAGCTGGCGCGCGACGTCATTTTGCGCATCCTCGACCTGCAGGGTGACGCCGTCCATGCCCGCAGCCATGTCGATCATACCATTGCGCAGCACAGTCAGGAAGTTGTCGTCAAACAGCGCCATGCTGACGCCAATGTTCTGCGCATGAGCTGCAGAGGCCATGAGAGCAGTAGCCGCTGTCGCGGCGAGAAGGGTCTTCTTCATTTGTCTGGTTCCTCCCAGTGATGGTGTCCGGCGCACCTTGCTCCTCTGCCGGAATTTCTTTCCGCTCAGGCAGCCTTGGCCCGAAGTTGCGCGGAAATGAAATCGAATGACTGGCGCAGCGCGGTCGCTGGATCGTCCAGTGACTGGGTCTCTGGCGAGAAACACTCATAGCTGAATGCCCCTGTGTACCCCCCCGCGATCAAGGCCGCGATCTGGTCAATATTTCCCAGCCGGTCGTCAGCATCAATCAAGACCCGATGTTCGTCTTCCATCTGATCCACACTCAGACCCGGTTCGACAACAGCCGAAATATGGACAATTCCTGTTTGTGCGGCGAAGATCGGGCCACCATCCGCAAGCGTGTGGTGGAAGGTGTCATGCACGATCAGGAAACGGTCGGCCATATCCAGCGCAGTGATCATCTCGACCAGTTCCTGCTTGGATCGAAGTGACGAGCGCCCGAAGCCCAGGGGCTCGACCAGAGCGACCATATCAGCCGCGACAAGCATCGGATAGCACGCCTTGAGCGCAACGCGCAGATTGGCCTGGCGTTCGCCCTCTGCCCCCCCGGTGCCGTCATTGCGCGGGATCAGGCTGATTGTCTCTGCCCCCGCGCGTCTGGCGATCTCGATCAGCGAGGCCACTTCTGCTGCGCGCATGTCATCCCAACTGTTGAACGGATAGACCTGGCTCAGCCCGAGAAACCGAAGCCCGCGTTCCCGCACCATTTCCCCGACCTGCTCAGCCGACAGGCCATCGAATATCGGGCGGCCAATACCGTCCATATCATTGCGCAATTCGACCCCGATGCACCCCAGATCGCGCGCCAGATCAAGAAACGCCACAAGGCTCATGCGAGGCGCGGTCATCTGGTTCAGGGCGAAGTGCATCTGCGTCATCCTTGGTGGCTTGATCTGGATGAACGGTGCTTGCTATCGCGGATTCGGTCAATCCGGGACTCATGTTTTTGCGTCACAAATGACGTTTTTCTGCAGGTGCATTATGACGTTATTACGTCATTTCCGGAAGGATGATCCTTGGCTCCAGAAAGTGCTGGCCCGTGATCTTGTCGGACCCGTCTTGCAAGGCATGCAACATCAGATCGACCAGATCCGTGCACAGTTCGGCAAGGGGTGTACAAATGGCCATGGTCGCATACCCATCCGCCAGCGCTGCACGACTATCGGCAGTCAATTCATTGACCACCAGTGCCACGCGTGGACTGGCATGTACCTCGCGAAGCGCGGCAATCGCGCCCTCCATGCCACCACCTGCACAATATATGCCAACAAGGTCGGGATGCCGACGCAAGAGATCCAGTGTCGCCTCATAGGTCAACTGGCGCGTCTCCAGATTCACCAGTGTTTCAAGCACAGTGCACCCTGGCACATTCTCTCGCACATAGGACCGGAAACCGACCTCGCGCAGATCATGGCCATGCCAGCGATTGCCCCCTACAAAGACCGCAAGTTTGCCCGGACGCCTGATGCGGCCGGTGATCATCCATGCTGCAACACGGCCTACTTTCATGTTGTTAAGGCCAATATAGTTGCGCCGAACACCTTGGGCAAAATCGTTGAGAAGCGAAAAGACCGGGACACCCTTGTCCTGCAGATCCTGAACGGCCTGAGTCAGTCTTTGATGATTGACCGCCGCTGCGGCGACAGCGTCGCATCGTGCGCCCAGACCACGCAACGCATCGGCAAAATCGTCCGGGGACTGGGACGAGGCATATCGAATGATCGCCCGTCCCCGCACATCCCTGCGCGCAGTGACCGCCACTTCCAGCTCACGGGCAAAGTTCTGATAGAACTCCTGCGATTTCTTGATCAGGACAAACCCGAACGTGACCTCTGGCTTGGCCGCATCCACATTCTGCGCAAGCAACCCGCGCGCATGATAGCCCACACGATGCGCAGCATCCGCAATCTTGCGCAACGTTTCTTCGCGAACTGTCGCGCGGCCATTCAGCGCTCGGTCTACAGTCGTTACACTTACCCCCGCTGCACGGGCAACATCCTGTGTTGTCGGGCGCTTAACCATGTTGTTTTCCGAACATGATGACGTAATTACGTCATCATGACAGAATCTCACTCCGCGTTCAACTCTCAGGTGGTGGCAAGCTCGCCCAGAAACCGCTCATACTCGCAATCGGCAATCGGTACGGCGTGTTCCGGTCCGGGATACGTCCCGCGCTCCACATCCTGGCGAAAAGCCTCGAAAGCGCTGATCCGTTTTTGCTGCAACCGCTCATACTCCGTCGCGAAATCGGCATATGTCCTGGCGTGACGGGGCTTGTGACCGCGCGTACACCCCAGCACGTCCTCCGCAAACAGATATTGCGCATCCGCGCCGGACCCGGCCCCCATACCAAGCATGACAAGCGATGTGCGCCGAGAAATCTCTGCGGCCACCCGGTCCGGCACCACTTCGAGTTCGGCCCCGAATGCGCCGACGGCTTCAAGCGCCCGCACATGGCGCCAGACCGCGAGGGCCGACTCTGCTGTCTTGCCCACGGCCTTGAACCCACCGGTCCAGGTTGCTTTCGAGGGGATGAGCCCCACATGGCCGACCACAGGTATGCCATCATCGGCCAGCGCCTTGATCGTGCCGAGCGCTGACGCACAATAAACGCAATCGCCGCCAGCCTGCATCGCTGCATGTGCTGCGCGCTGATAGTCTTCCATCGTGACCAACTGGCCGTAGAGAAGACCGACCTGCACGAAGCAATCACCCGCTGCATCGCGCATCTCGGGCGTCCAGAGCGGGCCAATGATCGACAACATGTCGATCCCCGCCTCTGCTGCTGCCGCAGCTTCTTCGACGCTCTCGACATACAGCATCGTCAGTTGGCGCTTTCCTTTCAGCGCGCGAATATCTGCCACCGTAGGCCGTGTAGATCTGAGGCTCATGAATTGTCCTTCGTGTTCAGACGGGCTTTATGTGCCGCAACAGCGCCGATACGCACAATGCACGCCAGTGTTCAGACCTCGATCAGGACACGCCCGGCTTCGGTTTTCACAGGGTAGGTGTTCAGGTTGACGCAGGCGGGCGCGCGCTTGGCCTCGCCCGTGCGGTAATCAAAGGTCGCGTTATGCTTGGGACATTCGATTTCATAATCCATCACCAGCCCGTCTGCGAGATGCACCTGTTCATGCGTGCAAAGTCCATCAGTGCAGAAAAACTCGTCATCAGGGCTGCGATAGATCGCGAAGGTTCGACCGTCATGGTCAAAACGGATCAGGTCTTCACTCTCGATATCATTGGTGGCGCAGGCATCAATCCAGGGCATTTGTCTTTCCTCGCAAATCAGGTGTCATTCAGCCGCTGTCCCAAGCGCGGCATGGTGGAAATCTTCGCGATAGGGCTTTGCCGTCGCAGGTAGGGCGCGCTTGAGAAAGAAATCCTCGTTCTTCAACTGACGCCGCAAGGCAGGCCACATCTCTGCGAAAGCTTGCGGAATCGACCGATTGGGTGCCGGCAGATCGTGCTTGATCGCTTCATGCAACTCCGGAAGTCGATGATAGGGCACCATGGGGAACATGTGGTGTTCGACATGGTAGTTCATGTTCCAGTAGATGAAGCGGCTGATCGGGTTCATATAGACGGTACGCGAATTCAGCCGGTGATCGATCACATTGTCGGCCAACCCGCCATGCTGCAACAGTCCGGTCATCACATGGTGCCAGGCCCCGTAAAGCCGCGGAAAACCGATCACCATCAACGGCAGGATTGACCCCAGTCCAATGGCAAGCGCGATAACCGTCGCATAGATCAGAACCCAGATGCGCGCCACCCGAACGACCTTGTATTGCTCAGCGTCAGGGATGTAGGTGGCTTCCTCTGGATGGATCTTGCCCCCCGCATTGTAAAGCATCCGACCCAACCCATTCCAGGCATCGACCAGCCCGAAGAAATTGGCGATCAGGCGTGCAAATTCCGGCGGGCGCATGATCGCGATTTCCGGGTCGCGGCCCACAATGATGGTATCGGTATGGTGGCGCGCATGGCTCCAGCGCCAGGTATGGGGATTGCGGATCATGCAGAAACTGGCAACCTGATAGATGAAATCATTCATCCAGCGCGTCTTGAAAGCTGTGCCGTGGCTGCATTCGTGCCAGCGCGAATCCATCGCCGAGCCGTAAAGCACCCCATAAGCCAGCCAGAAAGGCAGCGACCAAAGGGATGGCCAAAGCGCGATGCCGACACCCGCAAGACCCAACATCGACCCGAATAGAAGGATCGTATCGCGAATGGCGGGCCCATCTTCACGACGCATGAGGTCTTTCATCTGCTTGCGGGAAATTTCCGTGTGATACCATTGAGCAGCGGCAAGACCTGTCTCGACCGCGCATTTCGCATCCGGTCCCAACATCGAGTAATCTCTTCGTGCCATTAGATTCCTCCAAACCCGAATCTTGAAATCAGATTATGCGCTTCTTGCTCATGCACCAGATTTCTCGCTTGAAGAAACCTCAAAACACGTCAAAATCACTGACAGAATTGAGGTGTTTTCATCATGGCGCGCAAACCGACGTTGACGGATCTGGCGCAGGCCGCAGGGGTCAGTCTGGCCACAGTCGACCGTGCACTTCATGGGCGGGGTCATGTCTCGGCCCGCACCTTGGCACGGATTCAGGCCGCAGCTTCACAGACAGGCTTTCATGCGCCTGGGTTCCTGCCTGCAGCCGCGTCACCTGCCCCGGTTCGGCTGGGGTTCGTTCTGCACAAGGGCAATCAGGAATTCTATCGCAATCTGACCCTTGCCCTTGAGCGCGCGTGTCATGCGCGCAGCGATTTCGACATCACACCTGAATTCCGCTATGCGGCTTCGCAGGCACCAGATGATTTCTGCGCTGAACTGGCTGTCGTCAGCGAGACCTGTGCAGCCTTGGCGACTTCGGCGATCACGCATGCAAAAGTGGCAAAGTTCGGCGCGCGGCTGATGCAATGTGACCTGCCGATCTTTGCTCTGCTGAACGACTTTGGCCGCGATGCTCATTTCGGATACTTCGGACTGGACAATTTGCGTGTCGGTCGGATCGCAGGCTGGATGATGGCGCAACGACTGCAAGCGGGCGGGCGCGCGGCTGTCTTTGTCGGCGGCAACCGCTGGCATGGTCACGCCCTGCGCGAAACCGGATTTCGGAGCGCATTGCGCGAATATGCACCACAAATGGATGTGCTGGACACATTGGTCAATCTGGAGACCCGGCAAGTGACCTATGAGGCGACACTCAATCTGCTCGACCGACATCCGGACCTGCGCGGTATCTATGTCGCCGGGGGCGGAATGGAGGGGGCGATTGCCGCCCTCAGAGAAGTGCGCCCGGCGGACAAGGTGGCGTTGATCGTCAATGAACTGACTTCGGAAAGTCGCGCGGCGCTTGCGGATCGCTATGCAATGTTGGCCATCGCGACCCCTGTCGATACGCTGGCCACGTCACTGGTCGAGGCCATGCTGCGCGCAACACAAGACCCGAAGACAGCACCACGCCGCGCCATCGTGTTCGAGCCCGCACTTTGGGTGCCGGAGTCATTTTGACCGGTGCGGACGATACGGCCGCGTCGCTTTGTGGGCTATCCAAGCGGGGGCGAGGCAGATCCGTTATGACATCGATGCCCTGACAACTGGCCTGCAATCCCGATTCCTTGCCCATGGGATTGGTGATATTGCGGCAAGGCTGGCAGAATGTGCGTATTCGGGTTCAGTAGCGGAGCGCCATCTCGGCCAATGACCGCACCCGGATGTGTTCTGCCTGCCCTGCCGTGCCGAATGCTTCGAATTTCAGGACGCATTGCGCCTGCATCGCCGCCATTGCGGGCTTGAGATATTTGCGTGGATCAAATTCCGATGGCGACCCGGCAAAGACCTGACGGATTGCCGCTGTCGCGGCCAGACGCAGATCGGTGTCGATATTCACCTTGCGCACACCGTGTCGGATCCCGCGCTGGATCTCCTCGATCGGCACGCCCCAGGTTGGTTTGATGTCGCCGCCGAACTGGTTGATTTTCAAGCAAAGCTCTTCCGGCACACTCGACGAGCCATGCATCACAAGATGCGTATCCGGCAGGCGCTTGTGAATGGCTTCGATAACATCCATCGCCAGCACATCGCCGTCGGGTTTTCGGGTAAACTTGTAGGCCCCGTGACTGGTGCCCATCGCGACGGCCAGGGCATCGACACATGTTTGCGCGACGAAACGCTCGGCTTCGTCCGGGTCGGTCAGAAGCTGTTCGTGGCTCAGCTTTCCGGTCGCGCCATGCCCGTCTTCCTGATCGCCCATTCCGGTTTCCAGCGACCCCAGAACGCCCAGTTCCCCCTCGACCGAAACCCCGGCGGCATGGGCCATCCTGACCACCTCGCGTGTGACCGCAACATTATAGGCATAGTCCGCAGGCGTCGTGCCATCTTCGCGCAACGAGCCATCCATCATCACCGAAGTGAAACCATGCTGGATGGCGGTGGCGCAGGTGCCCAGATTATTGCCGTGATCAAGATGCATGCACAGGGGGATATGCGGATACAGTTCGGTCAGCGCATCGATGAGCTTTGCCAGAACGATATCATTGGCATAGGCGCGCGCACCCCGGCTGGCCTGCAAGATGACAGGCGATCCGGTGGCATCGGCAGCGGCCATGATGGCAAGCCCCTGTTCCATGTTCGACATGTTGAAAGCCGGAACCGCATAGCCGTTTTCGGCGGCATGGTCGAGCAATTGGCGCAGGGTGATGCGGGGCATGATCAGGGCTCCTGATGTCCGGTTTGAGAAAGATAGTCGCCAAGGGTCGCAACTTCCGCGCGTGCCCCGAAATACAGCGGAACGCGCTGATGCGGATGGTCGGGAATCATATCGAGGATGGGTATCGCCCCGTCCGTTGCGGCACCCCCGGCCTGTTCGATCAGAAACGCGATCGGGCTGGCTTCGTAGCACAGCCGAAGAACGCCGTTTTCATATCCGGGACGGCGATCTGCGGGGTAGAAGAAAACCCCGCCTTTGTGCAGGATGCGGTTCAGATCCCCAACCGCTGCCGCAATCCAGCGCATGTTGAAATCACGCGCCCGAGGCCCCTCGGCCCCATGCAGGAGATCAGCAACATAGCGTTGCAGGCCAACTGGCCAATGACGCTGGTTGGACGCGTTGAAAGCAATGGTCGCAGAGTCTGGTGCAAGCACCGCACGCGGTATTCCGACATGGAACTGACCCGAGACCGGATCGAGTGTCGCAATGCTGACCCCATCCCCCAGGCTGAAGCCGAAATCGACCGAATGCCCGAAGGACAGATAGGCGGCGGCGATGGCCTGACGACCGGGCCGCAGGAAGGACTCGCCGCGTGGGAAGATGCAGAACAAGGCCCCGAGCGGGGCTCCGATCCCGATACTGCCCGATCCGTCGATGGGGTCCATCGCAATATCAAACAGCCCATCGGGATCCAGCTCGACCACGGCATCGGCCTCTTCTGACAGAACCTTGGCGACAGGCAAATCCCGGAACAACGCAAGAAAATGTTGATGTGCGCCAAGATCGAGGGCCTTTTGTGCATCGCCAGAGCTGTTTTCCCCGATCCGCGCCGCAGGATCACCGGGCAACCGCCCTTGCGCCAGCCGCCGGGAAAGCGGAATACCTGCCTGTGCGATCCGCAAAACAAGTTCTGCAAGCGCCAGGGACTGTTGATCCGTGCCTGCGGCTGCTTTCAGAAACTCCTGAAGCGACGGGTCGGTGATCTTCGCGTCCGACCCAAGCACAAGACTTGCAACTGCCATCATGACACCCAGCTTCGCAAGCGGCGGGCGGGCTGCACCATGTCAATCATCGTCCGACTCCTGCGCTGGGTAAGGCATTGGCCAAAGTTCCGCAGCAATTACTGCACCGCTTTTCAAATCACAATATATAATCTCATTTTAACATTGATAGCGTTATTTTTGTGATATAGGGTGTGATAGTGGGGAGGCGCAGCATGAAACGCGAAGAACGGCACCAAGAGATCATGGATCTGCTGGTTGCAGAGGGAGAGGTCGAGCTGGACGCCCTCGCCGTTCATTTTGCCGTATCGCGCATGACCATTCACCGTGATCTTGACGAGCTGGAAGCGGCGGGGCTGTTGCGCAAGATCAGGGGCGGGGCGACCATTCGTTCCGGAACCCGGTTCGAAAGCGACTTCCGCTTCCGCGAAAGGCGCGACGCACAGGCCAAGGCCCTGATGGCCCAGACCGCTGCCGACCTGGTGGAGCCGGGGATGACCGTCATCATCAATGACGGCTCCATGGCGGCGGTCCTTGGTCAGCACCTGGTCAGGAAGCGCCCGCTGACCGTGATCACGAATAACGCAGCGGTCATCGACATGCTCCGCAGTGAAGCCGGGATCACCCTGATCGCGCTGGGGGGCGTGTATTCGGTGAAATTCAATGCCTTCTTCGGCAAGGTGACGGAAGACGCCTTGACGCAATTGCGGGCCGACATTGCCTTCATTTCCTCGCCTGCCGTTTCGGGGCTTGACGTTTTTCACATGGATGACAGCGTGGTCAGATCAAAGCGGGCGATGATGATGGCCGCTGCGCATTCTGTGCTGCTGGTCAATCACACGCGCTTTGGTCAGATCGCGCTGCATCGTCTGGCCAGCCTGTCGGAATTTTCCCGGATCATCACGGACCGCTGTCCGGGCCCTGATTTTGTCGCGGAATTGTCAGGCAAGGGTCTGGCGTTGACCGTTGCGACAGCCACAGAGGATGACACATGACGCAACCGCATGTCTGGATCGGCACAAGCTGGAAGATGAACAAGACGCTGGCAGAAGCGGAAGAATTCGCACAGCGGCTGGCACAGGCCGATGGCGCGCGTGACAGGCGCATCCAGCGCTTTGTCATTCCGCCCTTTACCATGCTGCGCGAAGTGCGGAAGAGTCTGGACGCAACCTCGGTGAAGGTCGGCGCGCAGAACATGCACTGGGCCGATCACGGCGCCTGGACGGGCGAGGTGTCCCCGGTGATGCTGACCGACTGCGCGCTGCACATGGTCGAACTGGGTCACTCCGAAAGGCGCAGGCATTTTGGCGAAACCGACGAAACCGTAGGTCTGAAAACAGCCGCTGCCCTGCGCCATGGGCTGATACCGCTCATCTGCATCGGGGAAACGCTAGCCGAACGTGAAAGCGGTCGGGCTGCTGACGTGCTGGCACAGCAGGTTCGCGCGGCGCTGTCGTCCATTCCTGAAGTGCTACGATCAGCGCAGATCCTGCTCGCATATGAACCTGTTTGGGCTATTGGCGAGGGCGGAATCCCTGCAACATCAGACTATGCGGACGCGCGTCACGCAGAGATCATCGACATCGCCTGTCAGGTTCTGGGACGACGCATTCCTTGCCTCTATGGGGGCTCGGTCAATGCCCAGAACTGCGCCGAGTTGATCACCTGTCCACATATCGACGGGTTGTTCATCGGGCGCGCCGCCTGGGCTGTGGAAGGCTATCTTGACATTCTGGACCGCTGTTCGGCGGCACTACAAACCTGAAAGGACCAACCTGATGAAGATTGCAGTTGCAGGCGACAGCGCTGGCGAGGGATTGGCGAAGATGCTCGCCGACCATCTGAAAGCCACCCATGAAGTGGCCGAGATCTCGCGCCAAGCCGATCTGCCCGATGATTTCTACGCCAACCTGTCCGAGCGCGTGGCCCTTGCGGTCCTGCAGGGGCAGTATGACCGCGCAATACTGGTTTGCGGGACGGGGATCGGGGTGTGCATGTCCGCGAACAAGGTGCCGGGCATCCGTGCGGCCCAGTGCCATGACACCTATTCCGCCGAACGCGCGGCCCTGTCAAACAATGCGCAAATCATCACCATGGGCGCGCGAGTGATCGGGGTGGAACTGGCCAAGGCGATTGCCGACGCCTATCTCGCGCAATCCTTCGACCCAGAGGGCCGATCAGCCAGCAATGTCCGCGCCATTGACGATGTCGACGCAAAATACCGCAATGCGGGATGAAAGCTCACGACCGGGTCCAGGAAAACCCGTCGCAGGGCGCGTCCAGCAAGCTGGCGAGTTCCTCGTCCAGCGACATCAGTGTGATCGAGGCCCCAACCATATCGAGCGATGTGCAGTAATGCCCGACAAGGGTCATATGTGTGCTGGCCCCGCGCGCGGCCAGACGTTGCTGCAACCGTCTGTTCAGGACCATCAACTCGATCATCGGCGTTCCGCCCAATGAGTTGACGAGCACCGCCACTCGATGACCAGACTGCAAATCCATCGCAGCGAAAAGCTGGTCGCAGATCTGATCGACGATGCGATCTGCTGTCAAAAGCTTCTGGCGCTGCACGCCGGGTTCTCCATGCACGCCAACGCCGAATTCCAGATCATCCTCGGCCAGTGTGAAACTCGGGCGGCGCGTCTCTGGCATCGAACACGGTTCCAGCGCGACACCGATGGTGTGACAGGCAGCGTTGGCCTTGCGCGCAAGCCGCTCACATTCGTCCAGACTGTCCATGCGTGCGCTGGCAGCCCCTGCGACCTTGAACACAAACACATTTCCGGCAGTGCCGCGGCGCGCATCGCGGTCTTCGAACCCGCTCGAGGCAATGTCATCGGTTGTGCGGATTGTCCGCACCCGTATCCCTTCGGCGGCGGCCAGTTCAGAGGCCATGTCGAAATTCATCACATCGCCGGTATAATTTCCGTAGATATAGAGCACCCCCTGCCCCTGATCTGCAAACCGCGTGCAGGTCAGGATCCGATCCGGCGGCGGGCTGGAAAACACGTTTCCGATGGCCACGGCATCTGCAAGCCCCTGTCCGACAAAGCCCAGAAAGGCAGGCTCGTGCCCCGCACCGCCGCCGATGACGATACCGACCTTGCCCGCTTTGCGTGGCGCACTGGCCCCAATGGCGCGTGCTGATCCGTCGATTGACCGGATATGCCCCGGATAGGCAGCGCATGCGCCTTCCATTGCCTCATTGACCACATCACGCGGATCGTTGAGGAACTTCTTGATCTGCGTGCGCCCCGGTGCCGGGGTTGTGCCATCGGTCAGGGGCGCGTCCTTGGTGCGCGTGGTGCTGACATATCGGCCCAGCCGGATATCTAGCGTGCGCAGGATACCTTCTGCCGTGTCCGAATCGATGACCAGCGTGGTGACATAGCCGCCGCGCAAACCGGCAAGGATGGGCTGCACCTTGTCGAACCCTGCCGCGACCAGCAAGCGTGTCGGCACTTTGCGCAAATCCTCCAGCGACAGGCCGATGAAACGCTCGGACAATGGTCCCGCAACAGGCGCACCGTGCGCGTCTATGAATTGCCCTGCCAGCGATCCAACGGCCTGATCGTAGAAATCGTGCTGTTGCAGCGCATTGTCGAAGAAGCCGCTGCTATGGATTGTCGACTTGGGGCGCAGCGAGGACACACCGAACAACACCCGATCAAGTCGCGAGAGATATTGCAACTGCTCTGCCACCACCGTCTCGCCCAACAGCAGATCGCGTGCCTGCGCCGACGAGACGATGGCGGGTGCCGAAATCGGAACGCAGCGCGCACCAATATTGTCGGCAAGCCGGGTCGCACAGGATTCGGGCGAATACGGGATCTTGGCAGTGGTGCCGCCAGTTGCCTGAACCACCGTCACATCGCGCAATCCGTCCAGCCTTGCGGCCTGTGCAAGGGCCAGCATCGTGCGCCCCCAAGTGATCGCAAGTGTATCGCCAGCATGCACAAGGGTTGGCAAGATGCCTGCAGCAGCGTGGCCCACGCGCTCGATCAGCGATCGCCCTTCGCCTTGCGAGGGCACCACAAGGCAGTTTTCCAGTCCAAACTGATCTTCCAGCGCGCGCGCCAGCGTGACCGAGCGCATATGTTCATGCGAGATCGAGATATTGACGATCCCGCGCGCCCGCGCGTCGGCCAGATAGGCATTGACCGTCGGACGAGACGCCCCCATTGCATCCGCGATTTCGCTCTGGGTCAGCCCTTCCTGATAATACAGCCAGCTTGCCCAGAGCAGAGGATCATCTCCGAAGCGCATCGGCGGACGGATGGTTCCGGCCTCGCGCAAGGGGCGCCCGCGCGTGCCCGCCATCAGCTTGCACGCTCGAGCACAGTGTCGCAAATCGCGCAGATGACTTCGACACTCGACACTGCGCCGGGGTCCAGATGCCCGATGCTGCGCTCTTGCAGACGGGCCGCGCGCCCCCTTGCCGACATGAGTGCTGCAGTTTCCGCGCAGGCATTGCGCGCGGCGTCACAGGTCTGACGGGCGATGTCAGAAGCCGGTAGCCCTGCACGCGCTGCACGCTGCGCGGCCTGTGACGCGGGCAACCAGACATCGAGCATGGTCTTGTCGCCCGGCTGCGCCTGACCGCGTTTGCGGATACCCTCGGCACAGGCCGACAGCATCAACCCCAACTGGTCCAGTGTCAGGGGGGCGTTCTTTTCCAGACAGGTCGCGGCTTCAAGAAAGGCAGAGGCATAAAGCGGGCCGACCGTCGCGCCGACCTCGCCCAGAAAGGCTTGCGCGGCGAGGCGCATCAACTCGGGCGGCGCTGCCGGGCCGCGTTTGCGCAGCATCCGGTCAATCGCGGCAAAACCATTCGCCATGGAGATGCCGTGGTCGCCGTCGCCGATTTCGCCATCAAGCTGGCACAGCGCCTGCCGCTTGCCTTCCAGCCGCACGGTGGCGAGCCGGAACATATCCGCGATGAATGGCGCATCGATCCCTGTCATGGCGCTATGGTTGGCGCTTTCGACAGGGGTTTTCAAGCGCTTTCCAGCCTGCGGCTCAACCCCTCTGCGAAACCGGCCAGGATCAGGGCGCAGGAACTTGCACCCGCGTCCAGCACCCCGCGCGAGCGTTCGCCCAGCCGGGCCGATCGCCCGATCTTCGCCACCATGTCCACTGTGCTGTCGCGCCCGTTTTCGGCGGCGGCGCGCATCGCGGCAAGCGCGGTGCCAAACGCCGCGCCGCGCGCCTGTTCAAGCTCGAACGCCTCTACCGCCGGAACCAGCGCATCCAGCAGCGTCTTGTCGCCGACCTTGGCCGCGCCAATATCCTGCACCCCGTCCAAGCCTGCCCGGATCATCCGGCCAAAAGCGGCGCTGTCTATCGCATCAGCCCCGGACAGCGCATCGGCCATGTCGGAAAACATCATCCCGTAAAGCGGCCCCATCGACCCGCCGATTTCCGACATCAACACATCGGACAGGGTTTCCATCGCCTCGGTCAGCGTTGCTTCGGGGCTGATCCGTTCGGCAGCCCGGCCAAAGCCCTTGGCCATGTTGATCCCGTGATCACCATCACCGATCTTGCCGTCGATCTCGGACAGCCAGGCCTTGTTCGCGACGATCACAGACGCAATTTCACGCAGGATTTCGCCCGCCCCGGCATTTGGAATGGCATCCATCATCCTGTCCTTTCAGAAGCCAGGGCAAGCGCAATCGAGATCGAGAAGCGCCTTCAACTCATCATCCAGCGCCATCACGGTCAGTGTGGCCCCCACCATGTCCAGCGAGGTGAAGTAATTTCCGACATAGGGCCGCCAGACCTTCAGCCCCCGCGCTTCAATCTGCTGCGCCATTCGGTCATACAGGACATAGAGTTCATTGACCGGCGTCGCCCCGAGGCCCGAGACCAGCACCGCGACCTCGGCACCTGCAGGCAGGTCGTGATCGTCAAGCACGATCCGCACCATGTCATCGGCCACATCATTGGCCCGGCCAAGCGCCTCGACCCGCACACCGGGTTCGCCGTGATGGCCGATGCCGACCTCCATCTTTCCGGGCTCGATCTGGAAATTCGGATGCCCGACTGCAGGCAGCGTGCATGGCCCCAAACCCACACCCACCGAACGGCAATTATCGATGGCCTTCTGTGCGGCCGCAATCACGCCCGCCAGATCGGCACCCTCTGCCGCCTTGGCCGCGCCTATTTTCCACATGAATATCTCACCAGCGACACCGCGTCGTTTTTCGCGTTCGTCCGGCGGGGCCGAGCAGACATCATCATTGGCAACCACGGTTTCCACTGTGATGTTGTCCTTGGTGGCCATCTTGCGGGCCATTTTCACATTCATGTTGTCGCCAGCATAATTGCCATACAACACCGCGACGCCCGCCCCGCCATCCGCCGCCCGGATCGCATCGTGAAAGGTCTTGGCCGTGGGCGAGGAAAACAGCTCGCCAACCGCGACCGCATCGAGCATGTTGCGCCCGGCATAGCCAATGAAGGCAGGTTCATGCCCGGACCCGCCGCCTGTGATGACGCCAACCCGACCCGGCGTCGCCGCCCAGTTCGACACGACCACGCGCGGATTATCCGGCGACAAATGCACCATGTCACGATGGGCGCGCACGAAACCGGCAACGGTTTCATCGACGATATCATCGGGATTGTTGAAAAAACGTTGCATGTTTCTGTCCTTATTTGACTGTAAAGCCGCCATCGACGATCAGATCAGCCCCATTGATCATACCCGCCGCATCAGAGGCCAGAAACACCGCAGCCGCAGCGATTTCACAAGGTTCGGCGAAACGGCCGGTCGGGATCTGTGCCTTCATGGCCTCTCCTTTTGGACCGGCCCAGGCGGATTTGCCCAATTCGGTCAGAACCACAGTGGGCGAAACCGAATTGACCGTGATCCCATACTGTCCCCATTCCAGCGCAAGCGTCTTGGTCAGCCCGATTACACCGAATTTCGAGGCACAATAGGCAACATGCTGGTCAATCGCCACGCTACCTGCCTGCGAGGCAAGATTGATGATCCGCCCGGACCGCTGAGCGATCATCACACGGCCCACTTCCTGTGCGACCAGAAAGCTGCCGGTCAGATTGACATCCAGCGTGCGCTGCCATGCCTCAAACGAAATATCCTCGGCTGGTGCCAGATCGACGATGCCCGCGCTGTTGACAAGAATATCGATGCGCCCAAACCCGGCGCGCACCTGTGCCACAGCCTTCGCGACCGAAGCCGGATCGGCGACGTTGCAGGCGCAGGCGATAGCATCCTGAAGTGCGGCAGCGCGCGCGGTCGCGGCCTCTGCATTCAGATCGACAACCGCAACGCGCACGCCCTTGGCCGCCAGCGCCCCGGCGATTGCCGCACCGATGCCCGAAGCCGCGCCCGTCACAAGCGCCGTCTTGCCCCGCAACGGAAAATCATAATCGAGAGTGTCTGGACCTGCTGTCATACCGGGCCTCCTGTCATTGTCTGGTACAGCCCGCCCGGCTGGCGATGCCAGCCGGGCGGGTTGGCGCAGTGCATTACTGACGCATCTCCAGCAATGCGTCCACGTTTTCAAGCGTTACCGGCGTC
This sequence comes from Natronohydrobacter sp., assembly GCA_020832585.1. Lineage (GTDB taxonomy): Bacteria > Pseudomonadota > Alphaproteobacteria > Rhodobacterales > Rhodobacteraceae > Roseinatronobacter. The sequence continues at coordinate 48,416 of JAFIEL010000002.1, forward strand.
CATGGCACGTTATATTGGGCATCCGCGCCACCGTTCCACGGCATGTCAGGATACTGTTCCCAGATGCTTGACATCGGCTCATACCCATCGATCACTGCGGCAAGCGCGACATCGAGCGCACCTTGCGCCTGCGCCGCACCATCTTGCAGGATCGACGCCATGTCCCCGGCCTTCACCGCCAGCAGCGCATCCGTCACACCGTCAATCCCGGCAATGGCGAAATCTGCAACATCCAGACCGGCAGCACGGATCGCTTCAATCGCACCAAGCGCCATCTCGTCATTCTGGCCAATCACGCCTTTGATATTGTCGCCATGCCGCGTCAGCCAGTTTTCCATCAGCGTCTGCGCCTCGGCGCGCGACCAGTTGGCGGTCTGCTGCTCCAGCACTGTCACATTCGGACATTCGGCCAAAGCTTTCTGGTTGCCTTCCAGACGCTCGATCTGCGCCGACTGGCCGATCGGGCCTTCGATGATCACGACGCCACCTTCGCAGCCGATCTGGTCAAGCACATAGCGCGCTTCCATATAACCCGATTCGACATCGTTCGATCCGACATAGGACAACAACAGATCGCTGTTGACGCGTGTGTTCGACCCGACGACCGGAATGCCCGCGTCATGCGCAGCCTGAACAGCAGTGGCCCCGGCCTCGATGTCGATGGGAACAAAGATGATCGCATCGAAACCCTGCGTGATCATTGTCTCGAACTGTTCCTGCTGGACCAGCGCATCATAGCGCCCGTCGAAGACAGTCACATTCACCTTGCCCTCGACAACGGCAGGATGCTGTGCCAGCGCGGCCGCCCAGAGCTGCATGAACTCTGCATTCAGGCCGTAGACCGCGGCACCGACGCGCGGCACGTCCTGCGCCATTGCGGATGTGCTGCCCAGCAGTGCAGCGGCGATAGTCATGGTTCTCAGAAGTTTCGTCATCGTGCGTGTCCTCCCTTGGATTTGGCACAGTTTCTCTGTCCACCCACATGCAAGTGGGTGCCAGAACTCTTGAAGGGCTCAGATGTCAGGCGTGCTTGTGACGCGCCTGATCCAGCATCACGGCTGCCACGATCAGCATCCCCTTGATGACCTGCTGGTAGTAGGATTCCACCCCCATCAGATCGAGCCCGTTATTCACAACCGAAATCAGCAATGCCCCGATCAATGTCCCGGTGACGCGCCCTACCCCGCCCGAAAGCGACGTGCCGCCGATCACCACTGCCGCGATGGCATCAAGCTCATAGGCGACCCCGGCCTGCGGCAGCGCCGAGCCCGTCCGCGCAGCCAGCACCATTCCCGCGAGGCCGGCCAGCGCACCTGATATGACATAGACCACCATGCGGACGCGTTTGACATTGATCCCCGACACCCGCGCTGCATGCGGGTTGCCCCCGGCCGCATAGACATGACGGCCAAAACGGGAGGATGACAGGACGAAATAGGCCAGCACGAAGACCAGTGCGAATAGGGCGATGGGCATGGGAACCCCGAACAGGTCGCCCGTGCCGATGAAGCGGTATTCCGGCGTCAGTGACGGAACCGGACGCCCCCCGGAATAGAGCAGGGTCAGACCGCGGGCCGCCGACAACATGCCAAGTGTCGTCACGAATGCCGGAACGTTGAAATAGGCCACCAGAATCCCGTTGATCCAGCCCGCGGCCATGCCCACAAGGATGCCGACAGCGAAAGCGATATAGAACGCATATGGTGCCCCCGCGACGGCCGCAGTACTGGAGGTGGTGGCCATTGACGCTGACACAACCCCGGCCAAGGCCACGACCGATCCAACTGACAGGTCAATGCCGCGCGTCAGGATCACGAAGGTCATGCCAATGGCAAGGATCCCGTTGATCGAGGCCTGGCGCAGCACATTGATGATGTTGCGCTGGGTCAGGAAAAACTCATTGACCACCGACAACGCGACACAGACCAGCAAAAGCGCGATCAGGATGCCGTATTTCTGGCCATATTGCACGGCCATGGTCTTGATGTCGCGATCCGCTGCAGTGGTGTTCATTCCCCAAGTCTCCTTTCGCGGCGCGGGTTACGCGGCCAGATTCAGCAAAGCGGCGGCAGACAGTTCCGAACGCCCGACTTCGCCACTGATGCGCCCGTCGCGCAGCACGATCACGCGGTCGGCCATGCCCAGCACCTCGTCCGTTTCCGAACTGATCATGATCACGGCCCCACCGCCTTGGGCGAATTCCGACATCACCCGGTAGATTTCACGCTTGGCGCCCACATCCACCCCGCGTGTCGGTTCATCCAGCAACAGGATATGCGGACGGGTCAGAAACCATTTGCCAAGCACCACTTTCTGCTGATTGCCCCCGGACAGCCCCGAGACATCCAGCCGGTCGGTCGGTGTCTTGATCCCGAAAGCTTCGATCATCTGGCGCGCGGCGCTGGCTTCGCGCTTGCGGCTCATCAACCCGGCGCGCGACAGGTCTTCCAGTCGCGCCATGCAGATATTGTCGCGTACATCGGCCATCAGGTTCAGACCCGAGCCCTTGCGATCCTCGGTCACGAAGGCCAGTCCTGCGTCAATCGCCTGTTTTGGCGCAGCAAGGGAAACACGCTTGCCCATCAAGGTGATCTCGCCACCTTCGTCAGGTAGCAGACCGAAAAGGCGCTCGAAAATCTCGCTACGCCCCGAGCCCATCAACCCGTAGAAAGCCAGGATTTCGCCACGCCTCAGATCGAAACTCACATCACGCACGAAACCGGCGGAATTCAGCCCTGTGACTGTCATCACCGTCTCGTCGGTCGGGGTATTGGTCTTGGCGAATTCCTCGGTCAGCGGGCGGCCCACGATCATCTCGATCAGGCGCTCGCGCGAGACATCTGCCATCGCGCCGCTTTGAACGAAGCGCCCATCGCGAAACACTGTGTATCTGTCAGCAATTCCGAAAATCTCGGACAGGCGGTGGGTGACATAGATGATGCCCTTGCCCTGCGCCTTCAGTCGCGCAATCGCCGCAAAAAGCTCATCAGCCTGCGCTTCGCCCAAGGCGCTTGTCGGCTCATCCATGATGATGATCTCGGCGTTGTAGGACAGCGCCTTTGCGATCTCGACAAGCTGCAATTCCGCGACGGTCAGATCCATCATCAGGCTGCGGGCAGAAATGCGGAAATGCAGATCGTCAAGTAATGCCTGGGCGTCACGGTTCATCTTGCGGAAATCAACCCGCCCGAAGCGCCCGACAGGTTCCCGGCCCAGATAGATATTCTCGGCAACGCTCATCGCCGGAACCGGGCTCAGCTCTTGCTCGATAATCGAGATGCCCGCCGTCAACGCATCGGAGGGACGTGAGAAAACAGCGGCCTTCCCCATCACATTGACCGTGCCATTGTCGCGCTGCTCAATCCCCATGACGATTTTCAGAAATGTCGATTTACCCGCGCCATTGCCCCCGCAAAGCGCATGGACCGAGCCGGGCATCAGCGTGAACTGACCGTCCGACAGCGCTGCAACGCCCCCGAAACTCTTGGTCAGACCACGCACCTCCAGTAGCGGCTGGGTCATCGTCTCCTCCTCGATCCTCCGTCCCGCTACAGGATGTATCAATCTGCCTTCATATGTCAAATATTATTTGAATAATGTTATTTTATCTATTTTTATTATTATATTTCATTGGTTTGCATATTATACAATTTCCGATTTCAATCGCAATCACAACATTGCCCGGTCACAGGCATGTATCGTGGGGAAGACTCGGAAGTGGTTGGGAAGCAGGAAACCCGGCACCCCTGCATGCTGATCGCGCCAGCCTTGCGGATCGCTTGTCGGTCAGCGGCGCTGCCGGTCCAGCCCGCATCGGCCCAGGCGACACAGCGCCTGCCGCGATCAGTCAAGATCGCGCCGATATGCTGGCTATTTCAGATCCTGTGCGCCCGTATCGATGAAAGGGGCCCAGAATGCCACGCTCTCGGCGATCTGTGCAATCACTGCACGGTCATCAGGTTCGCGTTCCTTGAAGCTCAGCTCAAGGCAGATTTCGTTGTCCAGCGCACCACCTTCGGCAAGCGCCGCCATCAACGGTTCGGGCTGGACGCGCCCGCGTGCATTGTGTTGCGCCGTGAAGGGGCGATGCCCGCCCTTGTCCATCATCGACTGCTTGATGTGAATGATCGGGCTGACCGCAGGCACAGCACGGGCCCAGGCATAAGGGTCCGTATCCGCAGGATCAGGGCTGGTGACATCCCCGTGGTCGATATCTGCCATCATCCACATCGGCAAGGCCATCGCGGTTGCTGACAGCCGATCCTGCAAGGCCAGGCTCGAGGCGATCGTTTCGCCGAATTCGCGGCCAATGCTCATCGGCTCCCAGAACAGAAAGGACAGGCCCGCCGAGTTTGCGTGTTCCGCAACTTCAGCCCAGCACGCGATCGCCACATCGATCAAGGCCTCGCGTCGCGCCAGATCGTCGAAATCGCGATAAGTGAAGATCGCAAACTGCGTGCCGATGCTCTTGCCGCCCAACTCGGCAATGATATCGGCAAAGGTCTTGAACCATTCCACATGATATCGTCGCACATCGGCATCGGGATGGCCGAAGTGATTGAGCCTGCCATAAGGTCCGGTCATCCCCGAAGTGATCCGCACCCCGGTCTGGTTCAGGGCCTGGGCCATCTGCCGGGTCAGACGCCGCACAACCGGAGCAGGCCAGGACGGATTGATGAACTCATGGGTCAGTTGCAGGTCACGGATGCGCAAATCGCGCGCCACGGTCTGGATCAGGTCATCGGGTTGCGCAAAGCGATTGACCAGAGGATTGGTGTTCAACGACAGCGTCAGTGCCATGGTCACGCCGCCTGTGCCAAAGTGCGCTCGAACCAGTCCGCAAAGGCGGCTTGCTCCTGCGCGCTCAGATGCAGCCGGTGCTTGGTGCGCCGCCACAGGATATCCTCGGCGCTGAGCGCCCATTCATGCGCGACCAGATAGCGCACTTCCGCCTCATAGAGCAGGCCGCCGAAATGGCGCCCAAGCCCGGCCGTATCCTGTGCGCCATTGACCAGCTTGCGAAGGCGGGTGCCATAAAGCCGCGCATAATGCTCGCGCAGGGGGCGGGGCATCCAAGGATATTCCGCTTTCAGCGCGGCATGAAACAGATCGAAATCAGCCTGCGGCATGTCTCCTCCCGGCAGCGGTGCGGCGCGTGTCCAGACCTTGCCCATGTCAGGAAAAAACCGCGAAATGCGGTTCAAACCGCGCTCGGCCAATTCGCGATAGGTCGTGATCTTGCCACCAAAGATATTCAGTATCGGCGCACCACCCGTCTCGTCGATGTCGAATACATAATCCCGCGTGACAGCCGAAGGGTTGCCCTGACCGTCATCGAACAGCGGCCGCACCCCGGCAAAGCTCTCGACAACATCTGCCCGCGTCAGTTGTTCCTTGAAATAGCGGTTCACGGCGGACAGCAGATAGTCGATTTCCGACTCGTCTGGCGCCACATCCTCGGTGCGACCGTCATAGGCGATATCCGTTGTGCCGATCAGCGCCTTGTCGCCTTCGTAGGGATTTATGAAAATCACCCGCTTGTCATTGTTCTGCACCAGATAAGCATTCTGCCCGGTCCAGAATTTCGGCACGATGATGTGTGAACCCTTCACCAACCGCACATTGCGGGCCGAATTTGACCCTGCCACGCGCGTGATCACGTCACTGACCCAAGGCCCGGCGGCATTGACCAGCATCCGTGCCATGAATTCACGGGTCTCGCCGGTCACAGTGCTGCGTGTGGTTACGCGCCAGAATGCACCGTCACGTCGGGCAGACATGCAGGCTGTGCGGGTCAGAACCTGCGCCCCGCGTTCGGCTGCATCCAGTGCATTCAGGATCACAAGCCGCGCATCGTCGACCCAGCAATCGGAATATTCGAAACCGCGCGCATACTTGTCCAGCAAGGCCGCGCCTTCTGGTGCCGTGCGCAGGTCAAGCACGCGCGTTCCAGGCAGTTTTCTGCGCCCACCCAGATGATCATACAGAAACAGCCCCAACCGCACCAACCACGCAGGCCGGTCTTCGGGGGAATGGGGCAAGACGAAGCGCATCGGCCAGATGATATGCGGGGCCGCATTCATCAGCACCTCTCGCTCGATCAGCGCCTCGCGCACCAGCCGGAATTCGTAATATTCAAGATAGCGCAGCCCGCCATGCACCAGCTTTCCGGAACGCGACGATGTGCCTTCGGCCAGATCATCCTTCTCGCACAGCACAACACTAAGGCCACGGCCAGCCGCATCACGGGCAATCCCTGCCCCGTTGATGCCGCCTCCGATCACAAACAGATCAACCATGTTCTGTTCTGGCATGTGTTCACTTCCCATCAAGGGGCGACTGCGCTTTGTGCGCCATCGCCGCGCCCAGCGTTTTCTGCTCTGATTTTACCACAGTTTCAAGTTCTCAGTTGTATTTTATTACAGTAGCAGATATTTATTACACATCTAGAGCGGCATCAGACACCCCATCCGACCATTGAAATGCCGTCAGGTAATGGTCCGGCACTGCTCCTTGCTGCGCACATAGGTTTTCCAATGCGTCAGGCGCCAGCCCGGAATGCAGCCCTGTCCCTGTAACTAACGCAGTCGCCATGCCCGCATCACGCCCGCCGCGCACATCATGCGCCGGACTGTCTCCGATACATAGCACGCGCGCCGGATCGGCCTGTCCAAGATGCCGCAACGCGACCTGATAGATCAGCGGCCATGGCTTGCCGATATAGCGCACCGGACCGCCAAGTTCAGCGTAGAGGGCTGCAATCGCGCCCGCGCCGAAATATCGCGCACCGCCGGACAGCATTTCAAGATCAGGATTGGTGCAATAGGCCGGAACACCGCGCTGCGCCGGGGCCAGAAGTCGTTCACGATACCACTCTAGCGCCAGTTGGTCGCCCTGACTGCCCGCAATCACGATCACCGCCGCCTTGTCCGGTTGCGACACCTGCACCAGATCAAGCCCATCGATTGCCGAGATATCGCCATCACGGGCATGCAGCCAGACCGGGCTTCCAGCCGCGATGCGACCAGAGGCCAGATCATCAGCAATCTGGCGAAACGCCACTTCACCTGAAGACAGGACGCCGCGCGTGCCTTCGACAGCGAAGCCAAATTGCCCGAGACGTGCCATATTGGGCGCGGAACGCTTGCCCGAATTGGACAGCATCAGAACGGGCTTGCCCGTTGCCACGAGTGCAGCAAGAGCCGCAGGTGCAGCGGGATAGGCACCTTGGCCATCAAGCAACACACCGAACTGATCCACAAGAAAGGCGTCGTAGCGTCCGGCAAGCGCCATCAATGTCGTCCAGTCACCCATCTGCGACACTCCCCGCGCGCGCCAGAAGTGCCGCCCCGAAAGCGGCCTCTGACGAAAGCGATGCAGGCATGGACACATTCAGACGCTGCGCGCGGATTGCGGCAAGCACAGGGTTTTCCGCCCCACCACCCACGGAACGCACGGAACGCAGCACTGGCCCTCCCAGTTCCGCAAGTCGGCGATAGGCCAGATGCTCAACCGATGCGAGCCCTTCGAAAATCGCCTGCAGATGGCGATGATCGGCCGCGGGGCGCGGGCCAAGTCGCGGCATCAGGCTGGCGTCATTGACCGGAAAACGCTCTCCCGGAGATGGCAGGGGATAGTAGTCAAGACCAGTGCTGACTGAGGGATCAATTCGCGCAGACAAGGCGGTCAGGTCGGCGCCGGGCAGTTCCCGCAGGATCACCGCGCCGCCAGTATTCGACGCCCCTCCTGCGAGCCATTTACCAAGAATCCGGTGGCTGTAGATCCCGTATTCGGGCGCAAAGATCGGCTGGTCGGACAGCAACTTGATCGTCATTGTCGTTCCAAGTGCCGTGACGCCCTCACCCGGTTCTTCGGCACCTGTCGCAAGGAATGAAGCGCAGCCATCTGTCGTGCCCGCAACGATCAGGCAGTCCGGCGGCAGACCGAACGGGGTCAGGCCGACAGGCCCCACAGGCGTTCCGGGGGCCACGACCGGGGGCAGGATATCGCCCGACGCCAAGGACAGCACCCAGTCGGGCCAGACTTCAGTCACGGGATCATAGCCGGTTTTCAGCGCGTTATTGGCATCACTCACCCAAGGGGCACCAAGCTGCATGGCGATCCAGTCGGCCTGATGCACAACGCGGCACGCCCCGGCGCGCGCCAGCACGATCGCGCGGGCCAAGGCAGAACTCGGACCACGCGCCGCAGTCTGCGCCGGAGAGGCGGCTGTGATCGTGGCCAAAAGCTCTGTGTCTGCGCAAGGATCGTTATACATGATCCCATTGCCCATCGGTTGCCAATTCGCATCCAGCCCGAGCATGGTGCCAGAGGTTGCATCAACGGCCAGCGCCTTGACCTGACGGGCATCGATCTGCGCAAGGACTGCGTGCAACGCGGTCGTGACAGCGGCCCACCAGATCGCAGGGTCACGATGATCCGCGCCATGCTCTGCAAGCGCGGATTTCGCCTCGGCCAATCTGCGCGCATGGGCATCGATCACACTGGCGCGCGCGCCGGATGTTCCCAGATCTATGCCCAGATACAAATCAGCCATTGAGCTTCTGGCGGTATTTCTCCGCGTCCCAATTCACCAAAGCATCGTTTTCTTCTGCAGTCAGGTAGGACAGTCGCGCATCCGCCGGAACCCGCGCAAGCACATCGCCCAGACATTGCGCCAGGGCCCATGTCCCGGCGCTGGCACTCTGCGCGACCAGCACGCCACGCCCTCTCAGCAAGATGACAGGCGGCAATGTGCCTGCCTCAGCGGGGGGGGTATCGACTGCCACCATCCCGACACCGCAGAAAATCACATGATCCGGATAGAGGCTGCCGCCAAGTGCCAGTGACAGTCGCGCCGGATCGCATGCAATGCGCGACAGGCTGTCCGGACCTGGCCGCCATATCGGCGGCAAGTCATCCGGAAGATCAGGCGCTGGCAGATCGGCAGCCGCAATCGCCAGCGCGTCATGCACATCGGCCAGTAGTTGCGCTGTCTGCGCCAGATCATCGCCAGCAACGATCAGCCCGTGATTGCCCAGCAGGACGACATTCACCTGACCAGAGGCGACATGCTGTGCCACCTGAACGGCAAGGCGCGCCCCTGGCTTGGCATAGGGAACAAGGCACCAGCGAAACCCGTCGAGCCGCGTCCCGATGGCTGCGACCGGATCGGCCTGCACCACATGCGCCAGAGTGTGAACACAGTGCACATGCACAACAACCCGTTGCGTGAAAACGGCATGCAGTGATGTTTCGATGGAGGGGCGCAAACCTGCTTGCGACAGGCCGAAATCCTGCGCGCGGTCTGCCTGATCCACGTCCTGCGCAAGCGCCGCGCGCATCGCTTCCAGATCGCAAGGCACGAAAATGTCGCGCTGCTCTGCCTCTGCGAGCAATGTGCCAGACGCCTTGATCCACAACACGCCAGCCGATTTGATGGATGTATTGCCACCTGCGGCCTGTATCAGCAGAGGGTCAGATCCGATCCGTGCCGATAACGCAGCCAGCGCTTGCAGATCCGGCGGTGGTGTCAGGTCAAGATCGCTCATCTCAGCACGGGTTCCTCGGACTTTCACCGGCGAGATAGCGCCGGACCTCTTCGGCGGCCTGTTCGGCAGCATAGGTCACTGTCCGCACAGAGGCTCCGGCAATATGCGGGGTCAGCGTGACATTCGGGAGCTGCAAGAGCGGCCAGTCGGCGGGCGCAGGTTCCACGGAAAAGGTCTCCAGCATCGCGCCCGCAATCTGTCCAGACACAAGCGCCTCATAGAGCGCTTCATAGTCACATAGCGGCCCGCGCGCCGTATTGATGAAAATCGCATCCGGCTTCATGCGTGCGAACGCGTCGCTGTCCATCATGCCGCGCGTTTCTTCGGTGACGCGCGCATGCATCGAAACTATGTCAGACTCCGTCAGAACCGTCTCCAGATCAACATGCGAGATTTCCGGGTCACGCGCATCTGCCTCGCTGAGCTGAACATAAGGATCACAGACCAGCACCTTGGTCCCGAAGGCCCGAAGCAGCCGCACGACGCGCGATCCGATCGCGCCATAGCCGATGACGCCCACGGTCATTTCACTCAATTCGCGCCCTGTCACATCCGCCCGGTACAGATCGCCGCGCCATTCACCCGCGCGCAGGGCCTCGTGCCCGGCGCGGATGCGCCGTGTCTCGGACAGGATCGCGCCCAAGGTGAACTCGGCCACGGCGGTCGAATTGCGCCCCGGCGTGTTCACCACCCGCACACCATGTGCACGCGCCGCAGCCATGTCGATATTGACCGGCCCGCCCCGCGACACTGCGATCATGCGCAGATCGGGCAATCGGGCGAACATCCCGCGCGACATTGGCGCGAGATGCGTCACAAGGATCTGTGCGTCGCCAATGAATTCCACCACATCATCGGCAGTGCCGAAATACTCTTTCAGCCCGTCCATGCCCTCGACCGCATAGCCATGTTCCATCGGCAAATCAGGCCAGGCATCCTGTCGGCTGCGGATTTCCACACCGTTCGGGCATACGGCACGGATCGCCGTCTCGAAAGCCGAAGGCAGCATGAACAGATCGCCAATGATGGCAATTTTGACAGTCATTCCAGTCTCTCCAGTGGATTGCTTGCCAGCCGCCGCCAGACCGGCGGGGCCGCTTCGCGCAGGGCCAGATAGGCGGGGAACAGATGCGCATATCGCGCCTGCAATTCGGGACGCGGGGTTTCGGCAGGGCCAAGCTGGGGTTCGACCCAATCACGCAGGCAAGCGTCCATGTCATCATACACACCGATGGCGCAGGCTGCGATCATCGCGGCACCCGCAGCGCCCGCCTCTTCGCGGCCAGAGCTGCGCACAGGCGCACCGATTGCCGCGGCCATGATATCGCGCAGCCCCCGCGACCGCGCGGCACCGCCCGTCAGGCGGATCTCTGCCGGGATGGGGCTCATCGCCCGGTAACAGTCATGGGCCGAATATCCCAGACCCTCGATCACAGCGCGCACCAGATCGCCAAAACGATGCGCCGACGCCAGACCGGCAAACCCCGCGCGCGCGGATCCATCGACAAAAGGACCGCGCTCGCCCGCTTCCGAGATATAGGGATGATAAAGGATCTGTCCCGGTTTGCTTGCCGAAAGCCAGCCATCGATGCGGCCGACCAAATCCGCCTGGCTGACCTCATGACCGAATTCCGCCATCATCTCGGCGGCCAGTTTCAAAAGCCAGTCAATATTCAGCGTTGCGGCCATATTCGACTGGATCTGCGCCACAAGCCCCGGAACCGGCAGGATCATCACATAGCCCGTGCGCGCCTCGTTGAGTGTGACATCGGCAATCGCTGTCGCGCGCATATGCATCCCGGTCGATCCGACGATGGTGCACCCCGCCAGCGCGCCGGGCGTATAGATCCCCGCACCCATCGCCGTGCAGACCACATCGACATACCCCAGACAGACCGGCGTTCCGGCCAGCAGGCCAGAGTCGCGCGCTGCGGCCTCGGTCAGAGGATGACTGGTTGTCACCCCGTCCAGCACCGGCGGCAGGATGTGGCGTTGCGCCGACAAGCCAAGCGCCTCGACCACGCTTTCGTCATAGGCGCGGTGACGGAAATTGCCGAAGGTAAACCCGACCTCGCTGGGATCGGTCGCGCGTATGCCGGTCAGGTTCAGATACAGCCAGTCCTTGCAATGCAACGCAACCTCGGTCTGCGCCAGCCAATCGGGATGATGGCGCTGCATATGGGCCAGTTGCGTACCCATCTGACAGGCATTCAGCCCCGACCCGGTCGCCGCGAAGCGGGCGGGATCAGCGGGATCGGCCCGCAGGCGTGTGACCTCGTCATGCGCGCGCCCGTCCAGCCACAGCCAGGCTTCGGTCACAGGGCTGTTTTCCGCGCCGACAAGCCAGGTGCCATCCCCCTGCCCTGTCACCGAAATCGCCGCAACGCGCCCCGCCAGTCCGGGCAGTTTCCCAGCCAGCATGCGTAAGGTCTGGGCGCAGTCACGCCATGTCTGCGCCATATCCTGTACGGCCGCCCCATCGGGTCGCGTGGTGTAACTGTTGGGAACCGACGCCACGGCCAGTTGCGCGCCCGCCAGCGAGAAGGCCACGGATTTGATCACCGATGTTCCGGCATCGATCCCGATCAGGATATCACCGCCCGTAACACTCATGCCATTTCCGTCCCGTGACTGATGGCGCGGCCTGTTTCCGGGTCAAAAATATGCAGCGCATCCGCTGGCAGGGCGATCCCGATACTCTGGCCCACCTGAACATCCGCGCGGTCATGCTCGACCAGAACCAATGTGCCCCCTGCAAAGCTTGCCGCGATATGGGTCTGATCGCCCAGCCATTGATTGGCCAGAACCTGGGCCGGGCTGCCCCCTGTGCGGCTCATGCGCACGGAATACGGTCGCAGCCCAAGCATCACGTCACCGCGCGACAGGATCGCGGCGCGCACCTCGGGTGCAAAATCCGTTGCAGGGTATCGCAGCACCACGTTGTCCTCCAGACGCAGCACCAGCGCGTCGCCTTCAGTTACCGCTTTGGCCGCAAAGGTGTTCATCGGCGGCTCGCCAACAAAAGTGCCGGTGAACAGGTTTGCGGGCGCTGTCTTGATCTGCTCGGGGCTGGCGAATTGTTGCAGCACACCCGCCTCCATGACCGCGATCTGGTCCGCCATCGCATTGGCTTCGGCCTGATCATGCGTCACAAGGATCGCGGTCAGGCCACGTTCCTTGATATAGAACTTGATCCGCCCGCGCAGCAGCGTGCGCAACTGCGGCTCTAGCTGCCCCATCGGTTCATCCAGCAGATAAAGATCCGCCTTGCGCACCAGTGCCCGCGCAAGCGAGGCGCGCTGCTGCTGTCCGCCCGAAATCGAGCTGGGGTAACGGTCCAGAATGCCCGCGATTTCCAGCATCTCGGCCACGTCCTGCACCTTGGCGCGCACATCCGCATCGCTTTCCCGCTGGGCCTTGAGAGCAAAGGCGATGTTCTCGCGAACGGTCACTGTCGGATAGAGCGAGTAGCCTTCAAACGCCATCGCGACATTGCGACGGACCGGGGGAAGCGCCTGAATCTCGCGCCCGGCCAGAATGATCTTGCCTTGCGAGACTTCCTCGAAACCGGCGACCATGCGCAGGGTCGAGGTCTTGCCACAGCCCGATGATCCCAGAAGGGCCACGATATCACCTTGCCGGATCTCCATGTCCAGATCCTTGACCGCGTGAACACCGCGAAGAACCGGGCCATAATACTTGTTCAGGCCCTGAAGGCTGAGTTGCACTGTCATTGCAGGGCTCCTTGCGGCACGGTCGCCTTGGCAGCACCAACAATCCGGCGGCCTGTCGCACGCTCGAACAGATGTAGCGATGAGGGATCAGGCAACACATGTGCGACTCCCATGCTCGGAGCCTCCTGGGTCGCAGGGCGCGAAATCATGACCTCGCGGCCGTTTCTGGTCAGGGCTAGCGTGATGGTCTTTTCATTCAGGGGCGCTTCGGTCTCGATCGTGACCGGGATAGCCCCGGCCGTATCTGCGGGTACGAATTTCAGCGCCTCGGCACGGATGCCAAGCGTGCAGTCGCGCCCCACGGCCTGTTCAAATGCCGCACCCAATGGCACCGCCACGCCGGAAAGCATCGCCTGCACCCGCCCGTCAACCATCTGGGGCGTGACATCCAGAAGATTGATCACCGGATCACCGAAAAGCCGCGCGATCTCGACTGTTGCCGGGCGCAGATAGATGTCTTCGGGTGTGCCGATCTGATGGATCTGGCCCGCATCCAGCACCGCGATCGTATCGCCAAGCGCCATCGCTTCCTTGTAGTCCTGCGTAACATAGATCACGGTCGCCCCCTGACTTTTCAGCAGGCGCGGTAATTCCAGTCGCATCTCGAAGCGCAGTTTTGCATCGACATTGCGCAATGGATCATCCAGCAACAGAACATCGGGTGCCGCGGCAAGCGCACGGGCAAGCGACGTGCGCTGCTTCTGGCCATTGGACAATTCCTTGGGCTTGTGATGCAGCACATGCTCGATCTTGAGCATCCGCGCGACCCTGGACACGGTCTCGGCCATGCTGGCCTTGTCCATGCGCCGCGCAGTCAGGGGGGCGGCGATATTCTTGCGCGCGTCCATATGCGGAAACAACGCGAAGTTCTGAAACGCCATGCCCAGCCCGCGATCTTCCGGCTCGACCCCGGTCATGTCCTGCCCGCCAATCGCGATCCGGCCTTCATCCGGGTCGATCACACCCGCGATCAGCCGCAAGAGCACAGTCTTGCCCGCCCCGGACGGGCCGAACAGGACCAGCGTTTCCCCGCGCGCCACGTCCAGCGACACTCCGTCCAGAACAGTCTCGGACTTGTATCTTTTGACGATATTCTCAAGTGACAGGCTCATGTCTTACCCTTTCACCGCGCCAAGGCTCAGGCCTTCGACCAGATAGCGCTGCGCCAGAATGGCCAGAAGGAAGGTCGGCGTGATCGACAGCACGATCCCTGCCGCGATCTGACCATATTGAATCCCGGATGCCGTGACGAAGGCGAGCGCGCCCACAGTCACCGGCTGCTTGTCCGCCGAAGCCAGAACCAGCGCGAAGATGAAATTGTTCCACGCGAAGATGAAGGCCAGCAGTCCCGCCGCCGCAATACCGGGCATGGCAAGCGGCAGCGACACTTTCCAGAACGTCGCCCAGAAATCATGCCCGGCGATGCGATAGGCGTATTCGACATCCGCCGGGATATCCTCGAAATAACCGCGCACGATCCACAGGATCAGCGGCAGCACAATCAACTGATACACCCAGATCAGGCCGCCATAGGTGTTGGACAGGCCAAGTTGCTGGAAATAGATCGTCAGCGGCAGCAACACCAGCAAAGGCGGGGCGAAACGGAACGACAGCAACGTGAAGGCGATATCCTCGGACCCGCGGAATTTCAGCCGGGCAAAGGCATAGGCCGCGGGCACCCCAAGCAACAGCCCCACCGCGACCGACGTCGCTGACAGGAAGAACGAGTTGTAGAGATTGCTCATGAAGCGGATCTCCAGCGTGCTGGTCTGGGTTTCCAGCCGCCCCGTGATCAGTGCCCGATAATTCTGCAAGGTTGGCTCGAACACCATAGAGGGCGGCACCCGCAGAATGGTTTCGTTCGTCTGGAAACTCATCAGAAGAATCCAGAAGATCGGGAACATGAAGAACAAGATCACAAGGCTGATCGCGATACCGCGCAGCACACGTTCCACGGGTCCGGTGGTATCCATGTCTCTCTCCTGGCTCAGGCTTCGCCGCGCTGCTTTTCGCGCAGTCGCAGCCAGTTCTTGATGAAAATGCTCGAAAGCACATAGGTGATGGCCCACAGGATCAGCAGCAGTGCCGCCGACCGGCCCACATTGGTCGCCTGAAAGAAATTCAGATAGGCTTCGACCTGAAACACCATCAGCGTATTGCCCGGCCCGCCCTGGGTCATTGCATAGATGATGTCGAATTGCTGGATCGACTCGATCACCCGGAACAGGGTCGCGGTCAGCAGAAAGGGCATCAGCATCGGCAGGGTGATGCGCCAGAACACGAACAGACGCGGCACACCGTCAAGGGCTGCGGCTTCAAAAGGTTGCTTGGGCAGCGATCGCAACCCGGCCAGCAACAGGATCATGATGAAAGGCGTATAGACCCAGATATCGACGATCACGACCGTCAAAAGTGCCGTCTTCGGGTCCGAACCCCAGCGAAAATCCTGCAGCCCGATGAGACTTGCCATATGCGACAGGATGCCGAAACCGGGATTGGTCATCAGCTTCCACATCAGCGAGGCCAGCACCGGAGCCGTCATCAGCGGCATAAGCAGCATGATCGACACGAAATTGTTGAACATCGTCCGCTTCTGAAGCAGCAGCGCAATCCCAAGACCGAGCAGCAATTGCAGCGTCACGGCCGTAAAGGCATAGGTCATCGAGACCTTGACCGTGTTCCAGAAATTGGGGTCATAGAAGAAATCGACGTAATTCTTGCCCCAGTTGAACTGGCGGTTCCACGGCTGCGACAGGCGGTAGCGCTGCAGCGAGTAGATGATCGCCGTCCCGAACGGGATCAGAATACCGATACAGGTCAACAAGGCCGGCAGGCTGAGCAGATAAGGCAAAAACCGCCTGCTGACCCGGAAACGACGCGGGCGCCGCGTGCTTCTGATGGTATCTGACATGGTTCATTCTCCATCATCCCGGCGCGTCGGGCACCAGGGCTGGTCATATGTCTCGGGCATGCCTGCACAACAGGGCCACGCCATTCTGACAGAAAAGATCAGTGCGCGCGGGGCCCGCCACAACGGGCCCCGGCAGTGACAGATCAGCCGATCAGCGCAGACCGGCTTCCGCCAACTGGCGGTTGACAGATTCGGCCAGCATGTCCAGCCCTTCGTCCACCGGCACCTGGCGTGCCACCATCTGCTGCAGGGTTGCCGCCCATTCGGTTGTCAGATCGAAGAACAGCGGCTGAGCGGTGAACTTGATCGACGCACCGGGCGCCGAGACATCATGCATCTCGACATAGCCCTGATAGGAACTGGACAGCTTGGCGCGGAAAATATCATCCGCCCAGATGCTGGCCCGCGACGGGTTCACGAGGTCCATTTCACGCGCGCCGAAAAGCGAATGCTCGGGACCAGTGACCCACTGCAGGAAGTACCACGCCGCGTCCTTCTTCGTCGAGAAGCTCGACATGGCCATGGCCCAGATCCAGATATTGGGCGTCGGCGCGGCTGCATCGGGGTTGGCCTTGAACGCAGAGAAGGCAAGGTTGCCTGCCTCGGCATTGCCGGGACCATTCATGAAATAGCCCAGAATGTCGGCGTCATACATCATCGCCGACCGGCCCGCACCCACATCGGTTCCCACCTGATACCAGGTGTGGGTCGACCAGTCGGACGCGCCCGAATTCTGGATCATGTCCACCCACTTGGCGTGGAATGTCTTGGACACATCCGTGTTCATTGCCGCTGACAGCTTGCCATCCGCACCGACAGTCAGATCGACCTGACCGAAGTTGGAATAGCCCGACAGGAAACCCGGATGGATCGTCGCCCAGGACCGCGATCCGCGCACGCCAATCCCGTAATTGTTGCCACCCATCGCGGCCTTGGCAGCGGCTGCGGTTTCAACCAGACTGTCCAGATCCGTTGGCACCGACAGACCCGCCGCATCAAAGACCTTCTGATTGTAGGTCAGGTTGTTCTGCTCATAGGCCAACGGAATGCACCACTGCTTCGCATCGGCCGATCCCAGTTCCCCACCCGGCTGGCCATTCCATGCGCAGGACTTGCGCACGCCTTCCAGAACATCCTCCCAGTTGTAATCCGGGTTGGTCTTGGACGGGTCGTTGATATATTCATTCAGATCGTCGATCCAGCCTGCCGGACCATAGGTCCAGGTCATATAGGCGCCCGACATGAACGCATCATATTCCGAGGACCGCGAGGCCAGCGCCGCAGTGACGCGCTCGAAATAGACATCTTCGGGGAAGACGTCATATTGCACATCCATGCCGGTCAATTCCTTGAAATTCTCAAGATTGGCGATCATGGCATCCGTATAGGGGTGCTGGTTCAGAAGCAGCTTGATCGTCGTGCCTTCATGGGCCTTCCAGTCAAACCCGTTCTGGGCAAGCGCGCGTGTCGCCGAGGCATTCACAAGCACCGACGCCATGGCGGTCGTCACACCAAGCGCTGACATGCCCCGCAGCAACTCGCGCCTGTCGATCTTCTTTGCGACAAACGCATCGGCAAGTGTCTTTTCCTTATCGTACATCTGGGTTTCCTCCCTTGGAATCCTGTATCAAGACGATTGCTTCATGAGCGCTAGTGCCGTGCGCTCGTCGGTGATGAGCCCGCTCAGCGCGCCACTCATCAGGACAGACCGGATCGCTCCGGTCTTTTCCTTGCCGCCGGCAATGGCGACAATTCTTGTCCGTCTGGGCTCCTCCAGACTGACGGACAGAGTGCGGGCGGTCAGCGGCGTCTCCACGCGCTGGCCGCCATCATCGAAGAAATGACCAAGGATTTCGCCGACCCCTCCGCGCGCGATAACCTCCTTGATCTCGTCGGGCTTGATCATGCCGGATGACACCAGCGAGGCATCCGCTTCGGTCGTGCCGATCCCCACAAGCTTCAGTTCCGCATCGGCGGCCATCCGAAAGACCGCATTCACCCCGCGCTGATTCAGAAGAACCTCGCGATCCTCAATCGTATTGGCGAAGAACGGCACCGGCATCACATAGACCGTAGCCCCGGTTTTCTCGGCCAGGCGCAGCATCACATCATGTGGCGTCGCGGAATAATTGCGTGTCAGTCCGCCCAACAACGAGACGAACTCGACCCCGCGAGAATCGATTCGCGGCATTGCGCGCACAGCGGCAGCAAGGGTGCGGCCATGCCCTATGCCGATGCAGTTATATCCACCATGTTCCACCATCCGGCGCAGGAAACTGGCACCGGCGATCGAAAGCGCCCGGACAAGACCCGACTCCTCGCCCAGATCCGGGGCGACTTCGCAGAAATCCAGCCCGAACTGCTGTTTCAGGGCGTTCTCCATGACAAGACATTCTGCAATCTCGCCATCAATCATGACCTTGACTGCGCCTTCCTGCACAGCGCGCGCGATCAGCCGATGGGCCTTGACCGACGGGACGCCAAGCTGCTTTGCGACGGCAGCCTGTGTCAGACCTCCGGCGAAATGCAGCCATGCGGCGCGGATCGCCAGACTGGCTTCATCTTCCATGCGCGGCTCCCGTCACTTGGTCATCAGTCAACCCGAAGCTGGCAGTCCTTGGCGCGAAAGCCATGTCGCTCAGGGTCTCTCTGATGCGTGATTGTAAAAAATTACAGCGTATGTAATTTCTACACCAGCGATGAGATGCGTCAATACGGAATCGTCATTCCAGAAATTTTGTTTGTTGGAATGAACCCGCACACGAACCGTTGATGCAGTCTGAAAGTCTGGATCGACCATGTTGCAATGCAGCGCAGTCGCGCCACGCGCGTTCCGCGCGGGATACAAAATGACGTGGAGTACAGTCTTGGTCAGAACGAAATCTGCACCTTGACAGCGCGACGGC
The DNA here is from genome assembly GCA_020832585.1 of Natronohydrobacter sp. Classification (GTDB taxonomy): domain Bacteria; phylum Pseudomonadota; class Alphaproteobacteria; order Rhodobacterales; family Rhodobacteraceae; genus Roseinatronobacter. The sequence continues at coordinate 67,518 of JAFIEL010000002.1, forward strand.
GGTCGCCTGCCAGCGTCATCGCCTGCACGGCTTCCGCGAGCGGCAGCGTTGCAGAGATCATTGGCGTAACATCAATCGCCCCACTCGCAATCAAGGTGACGGCCTGTGCAAATTCCGCATGGAACCTATGGGTTCCCAAAAGACGGATCTCCTTTCCCATCAGCATGTTGATGGGAATCGACAGATCTCCGGCGACACCAAGCTGAATGATCGTTCCTCGCGGACGCGTGCAGGCGATTGCCGTGCGCAACGCCGGTGCGGCCGCAGAACATTCAAAAGTGACGTCGATACACCCCTTGTCGGCCTCATAGCGGGTCAGGGATTGCGGAGAAGTTGCCACGTTAATTCCATCGGTTGCCCCCATCTGCCGCGCCACCTCAAGCGGCAGATCCTGCAGATCGGTCACAACGATCTCTGCGGCACCGGACCAGCGGGCCAGAGCGACGCACAGGGCACCTATCGGCCCTGCGCCTGTGACCATGACACGCCGTCCGGCAAGGTCAGGTGCCTGAGCAAGCGCATGCAGGCAGACCGCAAGCGGTTCTGCGCAGGCGGCGGCGGCAAGACTGGTTGTATCCGCCACGGGCACGCATTGCGCCGCATCAAGGACCATGCGCTCGCGAAAGAAACCCTGCTCATGCGGCATGCGCAAGGCAGAGCCATTGAAGCGCATGGCCAGACAATGCTGAAACAGCCCTTCATCACAATAGAGGCAGGCATGACAGGGACGCGACGGGTTCAACGCCACACGCTGCCCGACAGCCTGTGCGACACCCGCCCCGACCGCCTCAATGGTCCCTGCCGCTTCATGGCCCAGAATGATCGGTTCACGCACCCGGATCGGCCCAAAGCCACCATCCTGAAAGTAATGCAGATCCGAGCCACAGATACCGCCCGCACCAAGGCGCACCATCACCTCGCCCGGACCGGGTTCGACAAGGGCCACAGTTTCAATGCGCAGGTCATTCTGGCCGTATAAACGGCAGGCTTTGGTCATGTTCTGTCCCCTATTTCGCGATCAGGTTTGGCAACCATGTCGAGATCGCCGGAATATAGGAGACCAGCATCAGCACGATCAGGTTGCAGACCAGAAATGGCACGATCGCCCGCACGACCGGGGCCAGCGGCAAGCGCGCAATATTGGCACAGACGAACAGGCACACCCCGACAGGGGGGGTGGTCAACCCGATCATCAGGTTCAGCACGGCAAACACGGCGAAATGCAGCGGATCGACCCCGACACTGGTCGCCAGTGTCAGCAAGGGGACGAACAGGATGATCAGCGCTGCAATGGTTTCCATGAACATGCCGACAAAAAGCAGGACCAGATTGATCAGCAGGATCACCACGATCCGGTTGTCGGTGAATGACAGCACCCAGGCGGCAATCGCCTGCGGAATACGCTCGGACACAAGAATCCAGCCAAACACATTGGCAGTGCCGATCAGCACCAGAATCGCCGCCGAGGAAATGGCGGAATCGATGACGATTCCGGGAACCTTTCGCAGCGGCAATTCACGATAGATGAACGCGCCGACGACAAAGGCATAGACCGAAGCGACAACAGCGGTTTCGGTCGGCGTGGCAATGCCCGACAGCAGCCCCACCACGATCAGCGCTGTCATGGCCAGCGCCCAGACAGCCCCGAGAAAGGACCGCCCCAACTCGCCCACGCCCTGCCATTCCTGACGCGGATAGCCGCGCCGAACAGCCAGAATATATGTGGTGATCATCATCGCAACGCCCAGCAGCACCCCGGGCACGGCCCCTGCAATGAACATCTTGCCGACGGAAATGCCCGATAGCGACCCCACGATGATCATGGGCACCGATGGCGGGATGATCGGGCCGACGGTTGAGGAGGCGGCAGTGACGGCGGCAGAGAAATCGGCCGGGTAGCCTGCCTTTTTCATGCCGGGAATCATCATGCCGCCGATGGAGGCAGCATCCGCCACTGCTGTTCCCGAAACGCCGCCGAACAGCATCGAGGACGCGACATTCGTCATCCCCAGGCCACCGCGCATCCAGCCGACCAGAGCCTGTGCAAAGCGGATGATCCGCCCGGTTATCCCGCCCGAATTCATCAGATTGCCCGCAAGGATGAAACCCGGAATGCACAGCAGCACAAAGACATCGATACTGGAATACATTTTCTGCGGAATGACAACGAAAGGAATGCCCGCGAAATAGAGATAGGCCAGCGAGGCCACACCCAGTGTGATCGCCACAGGGACGCCTGCGGCCAACCCCAGCAGGAACACGCCCAGAAGGATCGCAAGGTTCATGAATCGTGCTCCGGTCTGGCTTCGGCTCGTCCGTCGGACGTGCCCAGCATCATGCCGATGACCCGCAGGCCCGCAAAAAGCGCCAGGCTAAGCAGAAGCGCCAGGATCGAGAAGTGGATGTAATCCATCCGCACGCCCAATGCGGGGGATGTCTGGCGCACCCCGATGGACACATAGCGCCAGGCCGGACCGATCAGGACCAGCGCAAAGGCGCAGGTCGTCCCTGCAGCCAGCAGACGCAGCACAAAGGGCACCGGGTCAGGCAGCGAGTCCGCAATCAGATCGACATTGACCAGATCCCCCGACAGAATGGCCAGACCCGCGCCGAACCCTGCCAGATAGAGCAGCGCGAACCGTGCAAGTTCCTCGGTCCAGACAGGCGATGCACCGATCACGCTGCGCCCCACGACCTGAACAAGCACCGCCGCCATCAACACGGCAAAGGCCAGCCCGGTTGCCGCGCGCAACGCTTGCACCATCCATCGGGTCAGCAGGGCAATGAAACGGGACATGGCTGCTCCGGCAAGAAGGCATCAGGGGCGCATGAAGCGCGCCCCTGTCTGCTGTCAGGCGCTATCGGTCGAAAAGCTGCTCGACGATGGCGCGAATGTCGTCACTGACACTGGACAGGACGGCATCCTGTGCTGCCGCCGCGAAAGCATCGCCATCGACTTCGTGAAAGATCATGCCTGCCGCAGCCAGATCGGCAGCAAGCGCCTGCTCATCGGCTGTGAACAATTCGCGCTCATAGGCTTGTGCGCGCGCAGCAGCTTCCATGACAGCGGCCTGATCCTCTGCCGACAGCCGGTCCCATGTCATTTCCGAGATCGTCAGATAGATCCAGGAGCGGACATGCTCGGTCAGGTTCACATGGGTCTGCACTTCGTTGAAGCTGGCCGATTTGATCAGAGCAAGCGGGTTTTCCTGCGCGTCAATCGTGCCGTTCTGCAGCGAGGTGAACACCTCGGAAAACGCCATGGGCGTCGGCGCGGCACCCAGCGCCTGCCAGACATTCACAAAGAGAGGCACATTCGGAACCCGCAGCTTCAGCCCGTTCAGATCATCCGGAGTGGTAATCGCTCGGTTGGCCGTCAGATTGCGTGGTCCGCGTGCGAAATAGGCAACCGGACGGATTTGCGCTTTCTCGATGATCTGCGCCTTGATCTGCTCGCCGATCTCTCCCGAAGCCACTTCATCCATATGCTCTAGCGAGGTATAGGCATAGGGAACAGCCAACAGGGCGGCCATGGGTGCCCAGTTCTGCAGACTCTCGCCCGTGATGGTCATGTCAGCGGTGCCGAGTTGCATACCGTTGATCAAATCCATCTCGCGGCCCAGCGACTCATTGGGAAAGACCTCGACCGCGATGCGTCCGTCAGTCAGCGCTGACAGCTCCTCGCCAAATTTCACCGCTGCCTTGTGCCAGGGGTTATCTTCATTCGCCAGATGCCCCAGCTTCAGCGTCATGTCCTGCGACAGCGCCGGGAATGCTATGAATGGCGCGGCGATTCCGGCCAGAAGCAGTCTCTTGAGAGTGTGTGTCAGCATAGTTTCCTCCTGTTGGTCATGGGGACGTTCTTCGGGTCGTCTGGTCAAAACATTCCGGCATCGCCTCGACGATGGCAGGAAGATCGTTCAGGATTTTCCGCAAATGCGTGCGCATCACGGCGCTGGCCTGATCGGCGTCGCGGGCACTCAGGGCGTCCAGAATGGCCCTGTGTTGCTCGATCACTTCCTGACGTGAAAACTGCCGTGCGGTCAGATGGCGCACGCGGTTCAACTGGATTTTCAGCCCTTCCAGAATATCTGCCGCCGGGGCCTGACCAACTGCCTCGGCCATCGCGCGATGAAAAATCTCATCCAGCGCCACGAATTCCGTGGGGTCCGGGTCATCTGCCTTGGCCATCTGCTGTTGCAGCAGCATCTCCAGCCGCGCAATCAGTTCCGGCGTTGGTGCGGCTGCGAGGATACGCACTATATCGGCCTCGACTGCCTCTCGGACGAATTGAGCCGCCAGAACTGCGGGCAAGGAAATACGCCGGACAAACGTCCCGCGCTGGGGTCGGATTTCCAGCAGGTTCTCTTCCGCCAGCTTGATGAACGCCTCGCGCACAGGTTGGCGGCTGACCGAATATTCGGCTGCCAACTCCGTCTCGGAAATCCGCGCGCCGGGCATCAGATCGCCGCGCACGATACGGTCACGCAGCATCCGGTGCACCTGCGGGCCAACCGCAGCGCCCGGCACAAACTCGACAACCTGCCCGCTGATTTGTGTCATATGCCCTCCCCCTACAGAATCTTCCATACAATCATACTTCCATACTAGTCAACATCTTTCGTGAATGCTATTGATCGGCTATAAAGCGGCATCTGGCAGGGAGAATGCGTATGCGTCAGACATGGCGATGGTTCGGGCCAAAGGATCTGGTGTCCGTTGACGACATGATGCAGGCAGGGGTCGAGGGTGTGGTGTCGGCGCTGCATCATGTGCCCACTGGAACAACCTGGTCGCCCGAAGAGATCGCGCGACGGCAACGCGACATCGCCGTCATGCGCGACGGCGCACCATCCGGCCTGTCCTGGGAAGTGGTCGAAAGCCTGCCCGTGTCAGAAGACATCAAGAAGCAACGTGGCAACTGGCGCACACATATCGACGCCTACAAGCAGTCCCTGCGGAACCTGCATGCTGCCGGAATAGAGGTGATCTGTTACAACTTCATGCCGGTTCTGGACTGGACGCGCACCGATCTCGCCTGGCGGTTGCCAAATGGGGCAACCTGCATGCGGTTCGACCATACCGATTTCGCGGCTTTCGACATTCATATCCTCGACCGCCCCGGCGCCAGCGAGGACTATCCGCCGGACGTCGTTGACGCCGCCCGCGACCGTGCCGGACGCATGAACGACGCGGACCGCGCCGCACTTGCGCGCAATGTCGTGTTCGGCCTGCCCGGCGCGGCAGAGCACTTCACGCTGCAAGATGTCCGCGCGCATCTGGCCGAATACAGCCAGATCACCCGTGATCAGCTTCGGGGCCATCTGGTCGATTTCCTGTCCGAAGTGGCCCCCGTTGCGCAAGACCTTGGCCTGCGTCTGTGCTGCCACCCCGATGATCCGCCATTCGCCCTGATGGGCCTGCCACGCATCATGTCGACAGAGGCTGATTATCGCGCGGTGATGGACGCGGTCGGTCTGCCCGCGAATGGAATTACATTATGCTCGGGCTCGCTGGGCGCGCGCCCCGACAATGATATTCCCGGCATGATGGACCGGTTGGGCGACCGCGTTCATTTCCTGCATATGCGCAATGTGCTGCGCGAAAGCACAGCCATCGCAGGCAGCTTCCATGAGGCCGAGCATCTGGGCGGCGGCACCGATATGGTCGCCTTCATTGCCGCTGTGCTGCGCGAGGAAAGACGTCGCAAATCCGCAGGCCGCAGCGATTGCAACATTCCCATGCGCCCGGATCACGGGCAGGACATACTTGATGATCTGGGACGCAAGGCGCAGCCGGGCTACCCCTCTATCGGACGGCTGAAAGGGCTTGCTGAACTGCGCGGGATCATGACGGCACTTGCGCATCCGGTCGAAGGGCTGCGCGCGTGACCTTGCCACGGCTTTGCGCAACCACCCAGCCCACAGGTGGGGCTGCACTGCCCGACTACACCCCGGATGCTCACGGCACAGGCATTGTGCATCTTGGCGCGGGGGCGTTCTTTCGCGCCCATCTTGCAGCCTACACAGATGCGGCTCTGGCAGCGTCAGGTGGCGACTGGCGCATCTGTGCCGTCGCCTTGCGCAGCCGCGATCTTGCGCAAACGCTTGGTGCGCAGGATGGCCGCTTCACGCTGATCGAACGTGCGGCAACTGGCCCGACCGCGCGCGTGATTGCTTCTGTCGCAAATGTCATCGCCGCCGATCCAAAGGCAGCATTGGCCGCGATGAGCGATCCTCGCACCAGAATCGTCAGTCTGACCGTCACCGAGCGCGGCTACGGGATCGACCGGATGTCGGGCGGCGCGGATGCCAGCCACCCCGCTGTCAGTGCTGATCTGGCCAATCCTCGGGAACCTGCCGGTGTGCTGGGATTGCTTGCCGCGGCCCTGGACAGGCGCAGGATGGCAGGCGTATCGCCTTTCACCGTCTTGTGCTGCGACAACCTGCCGGAGAATGGCAAACTGCTGCGCGGGGCCGTGATCGATTTTGCCAGACGCAACAGCCCTGATCTGGCGGAATGGATAGCAATGCAGGTCGCCTTTCCCTGCACGATGGTCGACCGCATCACCCCTGCCCCGACTGCCGCGACACGCGCAGAGGCCACACGCCTGACCGGCTGCAGCGATCTTGCCGCGATCGAGACAGAGCCCTTTCATCAGTGGATCATCGAGGATCATTTCCCCACAGGGCGGCCGGACTGGGCTGCGATGGGCGCGCTGCTTGTCAAGGATGTCGCGCCCTATGAGACGATGAAATTGACAATGCTGAACGGTGCACATTCCATGCTCGCCTATGCAGGCGTCATGGCCGGGCATCGATATGTGCGCGATGTCATGGCGGATCGCGATCTCTCGCGCCTTGTCCGCAGACATCTGCACGCCGCATCGAACCTTTTGCCGCCGCTGCCCGATATCGATCTGAACACCTATGCCACCGACTTGGAGATGCGCTTTTCAAACCTCGAAATCGCCCATGAAACACGCCAGATCGCGAATGACGGCACAGAGAAACTGCCTCAGCGTCTGCTGGCACCTGCTCTTGCCTGTCTGGATTGCGGGCAGGAGATAAGGCCCTTCGCCTTCGCTGTTGCAGGCTGGATGAGATACGCGCTTGGCTATGACGACGGCGGTCGTCCTTATCCGCTCAATGATCCCCGCGCCGATGAAATTCGCGCCGCAGTTGCCAATTACACGACCGACGCGCCCGGTACCGTGGCCGCACTTCAGGCATTGCCAGGGCTTTTCCCGCCACGTCTGGCGGCGTCGCATGCGTGGACAAAGCCTGTCACCGATGCACTTGCCGTGATGCTGTCGCACGGAATGCCCGTTGCGATCAGATCAGAGGCTGAAGCAATGAAATAGCGGCCTTGAACAGGTGAAAACGAACTGAACGCTCATCTCGCGCAAAGATTTCATGCGCGGCGTGATTGATTGATGCCCTGGCGCACTCTGTTGCACGCCAGGGCGGGCCGGATCAGCCCAGATGATATGTGTCGGGAACGCCATAAACGGGCGTCTCTATCCCCTCCATCCGCGCTTTCAGTTGCAGGGACAGGAATTGCGAATAGTGCCGCGACTGGTGCAGATTGCCCCCAGGAAACCACAGCGCCTCTTGCTGTGTGGGCTTCCACATGTTGCGCTGCTCGCCAACCCAGGGGCCGGGATCTTTCGGGGTGTCAGACCCAAGCCCCCAGCATTTGCCAACCTTGTCGGCCACATCCTGCCCGATCAGATCGGCGGCCCAGCCATTCATTGACCCATAGCCCGTGGCATAGATGATCACATCGGCTTCAAGCTTGGTCCCATCTTCCAGCACAACCCCGTCCTCGACGATCTCGCGGACATTGCCATGCGCAAGCTTGATCTCGCCATCAATGATCAACTGGCTTGCACCGATGTCGATGTAATAGCCCGACCCGCGGCGCAGGTATTTCATGAACAACCCTGACCCATCCGCGCCCCAGTCCAGCCAGAAACCGGCCTTTTCCAGCCCGGCATAGAACTCGGCATCCACCTCGCGCATCTTGTCATAAAGCGGGATCTGAAACTCGTGCAGGATGCGGTAAGGCAGCGAGGCGAAAATCAGATCGGCCTTTTCCGTGGTCATGCCATTGCGAACCGCCTGTTCGGAATAGAGCCCGCCAAGACCAATATCCATCAGCGTATCCGAGCGCACGATATGCGTGGAAGAGCGCTGCACCATGGTCACATCGACATCGTTTTCCCAAAGCGCCGCACAAATGTCATGCGCGGAGTTGTTCGAGCCGATAACGACAGCCTTCTTGCCACGATAGGCATCCGGGCCGGGATGGCGCGAGGAATGGTGCTGATCGCCCTTGAACCGCTCCATACCCGGAAATGTCGGCATATTGGCTTTGCCAGACATGCCGGTTGCAAGCACCAGTTGCCGCGGCCTGAGCGTGACCTCTTCGCCATCGCGGTCAACCACGACGGTCCATTCCTTGCTGGTCTCATCATAGGTGGCGGATTTGCAGGTTGTGCGCGTCCAGTAGTTCAGTTCCATCACCTTGGTATACATTTCCAGCCAGTCGCCAATCTTGTCCTTGGGCGAGAATACGGGCCAGTTTTCCGGAAACTTGATATAGGGCAGATGGTCATACCAGACCGGATCATGCAGGCAGAGCGACTTGTAACGCTTGCGCCAACTGTCGCCGGGACGGTCGTTCTTTTCCACAATGATCGTGGGCACCCCCAGTTGCCGCAGCCGCGCCCCCAGCGCGATACCGCCCTGCCCGCCGCCAATGATCAGCACATAGGGTTGGCGGCTATATCCCAACTCACGCGCTTCGGCCTCGCGCTCTTCCAGCCATGTTGTCCGGTTCTTGCCTGCGCCATGCTTGGCCCCGAGTGGACGCGCAAAACCTGCAGGCTCTTCATGGCCTTTCAGTTCGACCATAGAGGTCAGCAGCGTCCAGATCTTGCCGTCTTTCAGGCGGATCAGCCCGTAGCCGCGCGCAACCGCTGTCTCGAATTCGATCCAGGCCGTGGTCACACCGCCGTCTTCCGTCGCGGTCTCTCCCTCGGCGATTGTCCAGCCGGTCGGTTTGACTGCGCCCAGTTGCGCGCGCAGCATGTCGGCAATTTCACCTTTGCCTTCGCTGGTGTGGATGTTCCATGTGAAGCTGACAAGATCCCGCCAGTAGCAATCGTCCTGAAAATGCGCCGTCACAGCGTCAATATCACCCTGTTCAAGTGCCGTGCCGAAGCTTTGCAGAAATGCGGTCACGTCGTCCTGTACTGTTGTGTCGAGCATCAAGTCCTCCCTTATGCCGATGTCTCCTCCGTGCGAGGAAGATTGCGATTCACGACAGTCTTGTCACCGGATGCCTGCCATCTGAGACAAGTTTCACCAAGAAACCCGGCCGGGGCGTTGCAGATGCAACAAGCTGCAACAATCTACCGCAACAACCCTTCGCGACGGGCACGGCGCAACACGGTCGAACGGTTCACACCCAGCCTGCGGGCGGCGACAGACATGTTTCCATTGCAGGCCGCCAGCACTTGCGACAGGCTTTCGCTTGGCGTGTCTGGTTGCAAGGGTTCGGGCGGCAGGTCTGGCTGGTCGATCACACTGCCTTCGGCCATCAGTGCGGCAACTTCCAGTGTCTGGCTCAATTCGCGCAAATTCCCCGGCCAGTTGCGCGCCTTGAGCTCAGTGCGCGCGGCTGGCGAGAGTTTCAGCATACCCGGACGCCCATGCCCGACCCGACGCAGGATGCGGTCTATCAACCAGTCAATATCCTGCCGGTGGCGCAAGGGCGGCAAGGCAAGGCGGACGGAAGCAAGACGGAAATAGAGATCCTTGCGCAGCCGTCCCTGCATGACGGCCTGTGTCAGATCTTCACTGGTGGCAGCGATCAATCTGGGGCGGGCCTTGACCGGCAGACCCTCGACCCGCAGCAGCCAGTCCAGCAAAGCGCCCTGCCCTGTTGCGTCAAGCGTATCCAGATTGTCGATCAGAAGCGTCCCGCCGTCGGGCCAACTGTCAATTTCAGGTAATGGCAACGGCATAGCCGAGCAGGCGAGAACGTGAAATACCTTCGCCCCTCCGGCGCTGACATGGATCGCGCGCGCCAAGGCATCCTTCCCGGTGCCGGTTTCGCCATGAATCAACAATGGCACTTTCGCGGGTGCAAGCCGTGCGGCATGTGCAATCAACCCCAGCATCGCCGGATCCTCGCCGCACAGGTTGCGAAAGGCCGCAGGACGCAGGTCCGCTTCACGCGGAAGGAAAGCGCGTGCCTTTTGCGGCGCGATCGCGTGACCAAATAGCGCCTGCCCGTCATGCAGGCTGATCAAGCGGTCCTGTGTCGGACGATCGCGCATCAACTCGGGCAGGTTATCGACACAGATATTCAGGAACTGATCAATCCTTTGGCCGATCACCGCCCCCCCTGCCCCGCCAAACAGCGCTTTCGCGCCATGCGTCATGCCGATGATCCGCCCTGATCCATCAAGTGCTACGGCAGCTTCGGGGTCTACGTCCAGAAACTCGGGGCTTCTGGAAAAGCGCAGCACCCATTCATCACGGCTCTCTGCCATGAGATTGGCCATTTCCACACGGCGCACGCTGGCCTTGACCATGCTCAACGCAAGGCTTTGACTGATCTTGGGCTGCGGTGAACGCAAAAGAGAGATGTCCAAAACTGCAGTCAGTTTGCCCGCTGTGTCAAAAATCGGCGCGGCGGTGCAAGATAACGGTGTATGCGTCAGGTCGAAATGATCGCTTTGATGCACTGTCATCGCCTGTTCGGTCACAATGCAGGATCCCACGCCACAGGTGCCCGCTACATTTTCGGACCAATCCGAACCAAGATAAAGCCCGGCGCGGCGCAGATCATCTTCGAACTGTGGGTCGCCGAAATAATCCACCGTCACGCCCTTGGCATCGGCGAGCAGCAACACATAGTTGCGTCCCGCGATCTGACGAAACAACGAGTCCAATCCACTGCGCGCGATCGTGATCAGACGTTCGGATTGTTCGACATGTTCACGCAACCGCGTTTCGGTGACGATATGCGCCGGGCTGGGTTTGGCCGGGTCCATGCCATATTGCTCGACACATCGCCGCCAGGATTGCGTGACAAATCCATCGCGTTCTATCTTACGTCCGGACAGGACTTTATCTATTTCGCGTATGTGTTCCAGATCAGACACGGCGTCCCCCTTCTCGCCTGTCAAGCGTGCAGCTTGCGGTGAGAAACCTCATGTTGCAACTGTTCTATGGTCTGATATACCGCTTTGGCAGATTGCTTGTATTTCAGCTTTCTTGACCCCACGCATCAAAAGGTCAGCTTTACTGACTTTATCCGCACGTCTGCTCATCAGCGCCAGCACCATCGTTTCAGTCCTCATCACAGAGACAGACAGCTAATCGACAAGTGCCATATCGCCTGCAATACCGGGGCATGTCCACCGCGGTGGACGTCACGCTGAGACTGCGTCGGATCGTACAAGCCTCTCCAATACAAGTTTCGGGTTGAACTCTGACGCCCTGCGCCCAAGGGTCAAACTGTGGAAATATGCGCCAAAGTTTCTGATCCGGTTGCCGAACTGAAGCATGATGAAGATGGCACAAGACGCTTTTCGAGATCCGACTGTTCTCTGTGCTTCCTCAAAGCTGCTGGCGTGTATCCCCATCATCGGTGCCAACGTTCGGGCATGGTGTTCGATGTCAGGCCAGCTTCTTAGCGCAGCAGGGGCAAAAGCTGTGGCTTGATCACAGATCGCAGTCAACTCCTGCGGTTCAGGCGTTTCATGCTGTTCGGGCGTATCCAAATCTATGTGTTCTTTCTCAGACTTAGATTGGTGCCGGACATTTTGACCGTCATTGGCGGACAGTTTCACCACTTCAACAGGGTCCACCGCGGTGGACAAGTCCCGGCACTCCTCCTCTGCGGCGGCAAGCAGTGACTGATATTCAGTCACTGACAGCTTTCGACGCAGCATCTTTCGGATGCTCTTCGGGAATGTGCTTGTGGGCTCAGCCTGTTCAAGCTGGGCAAGCTTCACCAGAATCTGCTTGCGCAAAAACGCTCCGTCCCGGCGCATATTCCCGACTTCCTGCGCAGCCGCGAGAACCTCCTCGGCGCGTTCCAGAAAAGACGCGATTGACAAGCCAAAGCTGATGCAGTGTCCATCGGAAGATCTTACCCTGTATCTTTTACCATTGGGGCTGTCGTGCCGCTTCACGAAACCAAGATCAACAAACCGATCTATGTGTCTGCGAAGTGTCCGCTCATCGATGCCACCTATGCGACGGCAAATCTCGGCATTGGACGCGAATATGGTTTCGCCTTGTCCGGGCCTGAGAAAGCTCAACAGCGCTTGCAGGGTCTGGATGTGGCCAGAGCGCAGCCCATATGCGCATCGCGCGTCCCTGAGTGCCCGGAAAATCACCCAGATATCGGTTTGTGGCAAGCGCGAGTTGCCGCCACCCAGGTCAGCACTGGCGCGGTCGATTGAAAGCTTTGTGAATGTCATGGTTTCTGAACGATGACCGTTTCAGCCCATGATCTCCCGGCCCTTTCACGCGATTCACGCAATGAAAAGGCAATAAAATACCGTCCACCGAATCGGTGACTCTTGACCGTTGCTCAGGAGATTGCTACATCATAGGTGCTAATCAGATGACGAGAGCTCTCCAGGGGAAACCTTGGGGGGCTTTTCTTTTGGTCCTCGTTTCTCTCCTCTGCTCGTGTTTCTTGATATGGCCTTGGTTATGTCCTCAGCCGCTCTCATTCCGCCACTGCTCGAACAGGTGCTGTAACGCGGTTTCCGCGTGTTGTTCGAGCCACTGGCTGAATTCAGGGTTGTCCTTGCGCATGATCTTGATGGCGACTGCCTTGCTGTCCACCGCAAGCTTGGCGAGGGGCGCACCATTCATATCACTGATCATGGTTGTCAAAACATCAGGGTTGCGGTTTGTCGCGGCGCGTGTCCGGGTTGTGCACGCCGTCTGGACCGCATGGAAACGATCTGCGCTCGATGAGGTGTCTGGCAGGTCTGCAAGGGCCTCTCTCGCGATCTCGACCAGAGGCAGTTTTTCCGAAAAGGCCGCCAGATCCGCCCATTGCCGTCGTCCGATCCCATGCGCCGGACCGATAAGCCGGACAAGTTCCTCAGGCAATTGCTCGATGATCACACGGTGGTTCGATACGCCTTGGCGCGTCAGGCCCAAAGCGTCCTGAATCACTGCGGGCTTGTATCCTGCCGCCTGCATTTCCCTGATGAAAAGCGCTTTCTCGATGAAAGACGGGTCCAGACGCAGGTTGTTTTCCTGACCCTGTGCAATCAGAGATGCATCATCGTCCAGTGTACGGACGATCGCCTTGACCGTACCCCCGAGCTTTCGGATCGCTGCAAGCCTGCGGCGGCCATAGACGATACGGTACCGATCCGGCTGGTCCGAAGGGCGCACCATGATCGGGACATGTTGCCCATGCGCGCGGATGCTCTCGGAAAGTTCGTCAATGCTGCTGTCCTCCAGCACAAGACGATCCCGCAGGCCATCCATGTCGATCCGATCCGGATCGATGTCACGAATGGAATTGGCCGTGATTTCACGAAGCGACTCTCTCAATCCGCCAACAGAGCCCGCCAGCTTGGACGCGCGCAGCGGGGCAGGGGAGGGGGCCGAGGTTGTTTCCTCGTCTTTCGGAGGTTGGTTGAAGATGTTGCGCCCCATCAGCGACGCCCCCAGGCCAGTTGCAGTGTCTGCTCCAGCTCATCGGCCACACTGTTGACGCTGCTCAGCGCCCTGTCGATTGTCTTGCGAATAAGCTGGGCAGGGTCGACCTCGTAAATCGTCTGCTGCGTCATGCCTGCATCAGAAATAGCGGTCGATTTCAGCATCGGCTCGGTCATCACCTGCCCCGCGAGAACAGATCTCAGATAGCCTGCCATCTGTGTTTGCGGCCCGTCCGATGGCTCATAGCGCGTGATCAGGAACTTGACGAAATCCCAGGTAACTTGCCGCCCGATCGCTTCTTCAACCGCCTTGACCGTTTCAGAGGCCAGTTTGAGAAACTGGCTCATCGATGCGATGTCCAGCATGCCGGGCACGACTGTCACCAGCAGCCCCGTCGAAGCCGCCAAGGCGGTCAAGGTCAGAAATCCCAGTTGTGGCGGGCAGTCGATCAAGACAAGATCATAGGCGGAATCGACTTCTTCCAGAGCCAGCGCAAGGCGTTCGGCGAAAATCGGTTGCACGCGGCGCGCAAGCGCATTTGCCGTCTCGGTTTCATACTCCGAAAGCATCAGGCCCGCAGGCACCATGTCCAGTTTGTGGAAATAGGTTTTCTGAATGACCTGCGACAAGGGAACCTGATTGTCGTATCGCAATGCGTCATAGACAGTGCCACCATCCGCGAATTCCAACTCCGGCCTGAAGCCGAAGAAAGTCGTCAAACTGGCCTGTGGATCAAGATCCAGCACAAGAACCCGGTAGCCTCTCAAAGCATATCTCTGGGCCAGATGGATCGTCGCAGTCGTTTTCGATGACCCGCCCTTGAAATTGACGACAGAAACGACTTGCAGGCGGTCGCCGTCGCGCCGTCCGGGCCGATAGGTATCCGCGTTTTTTCCTGTGCGCGCCAGGATTTCGCGCAGCCCGTCGATCTCTTCGGCGGTGTAGAATCTGTGACCGCGCTTGTCTGCAAAAACTTCCGGAAAACTGCCGTCCTTGTGGCGGTTGCGCAGGTTTGACGTGCTTACACGCAGCAATTCTGCTACTTCGGTCGATGTGAAACGTCGAAGGAATTTGCGCTCTTCTGGCTCGAACGCAATCTTCATCTGCCGGTCAAGCGACTCGGCCAGATTATCTGCAAATGCACCGATGTCAGACGAACCTACACCTTGCACATATCCAATGCTTCTATCATCCATGTCCTGCCGCCTCTGATGGCCTCTGCAAAGGCTCTTTGTAATTCTGACGACATAAGGCTATCCTGACGCACTTTGCCGTCAGAATGGAAATGCCATGAAGTTCTCAATTCAGCAAGAAGATTCTATATGTAGTGGAAAAGTTATCCACAGCGGCAATTCGCGCCAAGGGCAGAAAGCCCTCTAACTTATTGTAATTTATAGTAAAATATGCAAGCCGAGCACTCATGACGGGTGCGCCTGTCTTGACGCGGCACCATGGGGTCAGAACTGCCACTCTTCTGACTGCAGCGTGACATAGGTGTTGATTCCGCCTCGCGCCCGAATCCTGCCGGGGGTTCAGTTGATGCAGTAGTATCCTCTTACAAGCCCGCAGCCTTCGTCAGATTCACGCGAAACCTGTCGCGGCGGCGCTGGTAGCGGCGGGTCATTTCGGCGCTGGCATGACCCAATTGTTTCTGGACATAGCGCTCATCCACTTCGGCACTGCTGGCCAGACCGGCGCGCAGGCTGTGCCCTGAATAGAGCTTCACGCGTTCCGCGTCCGGCAGTTCAGGGCGCAACCCGGCCTGCAGCACGCAAGCCTTGATCAATCGCGCAACATGGCGGTCATTGAGCCGTGTCTCCATTGCGCGCGTGCCATTGCGCGTCACGCCGGTGAAGATCGGACCAAAGCTGATGCGCCCGAAATGCAGCCATTGCTCCAGCGCATGAACAGGGCAGGTCTGATCAGATGACCCACGTCCGATCTCGACTTCACGCCAGCCAGTCTTTCCGCGCAGGGTGATCAGAACGCCCCCATCCAGTATCTCGATCCAGCCGCCGGAATCGAGCGTGTCATCCTTGTTGCGATCCAGGCTGACGATTTCCGAGCGCCGCAACCCACCCGCAAAACCCAACAACAGAATGGCACGGTCGCGCAGTCCGCGCAGATCATGGGGCAGGGTCTCGACCATCGCCCGAATATCGTCACTCAGGATGGCCTCTTTCTGCACGGGGGGGCGCGCATGTTGCCGACGGATGCCCGCCAGCACGCTGGCAATATGCCGGTTCGTGCGATCCAAAGCGAAGCCGCGCTGTTGATAGCCCCAGCCCAGCCCCGAAAGCCTGCGCTCGATCGAGGCCACGGACAGGGCAGGGGTTTTGCCTTGCGGCGCAGCAAGATCGGCAATGTAGAGCCCGACCAGTTCGGCAGAGGGGGGCAGGGGATCGGTGCCGCGCATCCGGCACCAGCGCGCAAAATGCGCCCAGTCCTTGCCATAAGCCTTGAGCGTGTTCTCAGAGGCGGCGGCGCGGGCATAGGCGCGGGCAGTATCGACCAGCCGATCCAGCGTGCCGGAACCGGCAAGGTGAGAGGGCAGGGCGATGGCATCAAGTTTCGCGTCCTTGCTCTCGCCGGTCCGCGCATCTTCAGCGCGTGTTGTCTTGTCCATTGCGTCCATATCCTGTCGGAAAACCGCCTGTTTCATGATTTCGGGGAAGAATAGACCATATATCCGATAATGCAAGATTACCGGACATGTTAGGGTGGGGCAGGGGGCGGCGGTTAGTTTCCATTCATAATAGAAAAGCGCCGCACGCGACCTGAAGCCTCGACTGGTGTCTTGGTCATTCCATCGCACCCGATCCGCTTCGAAGCGGTTGCTCAAATGGAAAGCGGCGGGACATTGTGCCCGCCGCCTTTGTGTTGCCAGAAACCGATTGCCCGATAGCCTTCAGGCTGAACTCGAAACGCCGCGCGCGCTCATGTCCCTGAAATAATCGCGATAGGTTCGCCGCAACTCTGCTTTCTGCACCTTGCCCATCGTGTTGCGCGGCAATTCCGGCAGGATGATGAATGCCTTGGGTTGCTTGTAGCGCGCAAGCTTGGCACTCAGAACCTGAAGGATTTGTGCCTCCTCCGGGCCATCGTCCGTCGGGACAAGGACAGCAACGACAGCCTCTCCGAAATCTGGATGCGGCAGGCCGATCACGGCGCTCTCCAGAACACCGGGCATCTCGTCAAGCGCCAGTTCGACCTCTTTGGGATAGACGTTATAGCCCCCCGAGATGATCAGGTCTTTCGCGCGGCCTACGATGTTCACATATCCCTGATCGTCGATCATCCCCAGATCGCCAGTCATGAAATATCCATCAGACCGGAATTCCTCCGCGGTTTTTTCGGGCATCTGCCAATAGCCCTGAAACACATTCGGTCCCTTGACGTCGATCATGCCGGTTTCGCCCTGTGGCAGCTCAACCCCTGTCACCGGATCGGCAATCCGCAGGCTGACACCTGGCAACGGATGTCCGACCGTGCCGGGGCGTCTTGCGCCATCATAGGGGTTGGAGGTCAGCATATTGGTCTCCGTCATCCCGTAGCGTTCGAGAATGGCATGGCCCGTGCGTTCGGACCATTGCACATGCGTCTCTGCCAGCAGAGGCGCCGATCCAGAGATGAACAGCCGGATATGGCCGACAGTTTCGCGGCTCAGGCGCGGATCGCCCAGCATGCGCGTGTAAAAAGTCGGCACGCCCATCATCGCTGTGGCGTTGCAAATGACGTCGAAAACCTGATCCAGATCGAACCTTGGCAGAAAGATCATCTGCGCGCCCGCCCGAAGGATCACATTTGACGCCACGAACAGACCATGAGTGTGAAAGATCGGCAGTGCGTGCAGCAAGACATCCCTTTCGGTGAACTGCCAAAGCGTCACAAGGGTCTCGGCATTTGACAAAAGATTGCGCTGGCTCAGCATGGCCCCTTTAGAGCGCCCGGTCGTGCCCGAGGTATACAGCAGCGCGGCAAGATCATTCTCGTCGCGCGCTGTCGGGGTAATCCCGGCGGACTGTCCAGCGGCCATGGCATCAAAGCTGCCACCGGGGCCCAGGCTTTCCAGTGCGATCCCGAGGCGCCCGGTCAGGGGGGCCAGCGCATCAATCCGACCCGGATCGACCAGCAGCAGCCGCGCCCCGCAATCACTGACGAAATACTCCAGCTCATCGGGCGTATAGGCCGTGTTCAGTGGCAGGAACACGATGCCTGTGGTGACGGCAGCACCATATAGCGCGAGCATTTGCGGCGATTTGGAGGCCTGAACCGCAACCCGATCGCCGGCTTGCAACCCACAGGCAAGCAGGGCATGGCTGAAACGCGCGACCTGATCATGAAACGCCGCCGCACTGACCCCGGTGCCATCCGCAAGCGTCAGAAACGGCCTTGGATTGTCAGCCAGCGGCGCAAACAGCGCTTCATACATGGGATTGGTCATGAAACGATCCTCCTTCCTGCCATCGCTTCGCGAAAGCGGTTATTCCTGTCCGGCACGCGCAAGTTGGCGCATGGCTCGGGTTGCGGCGATCTTGCCTTGGGTCGCATAGCTTTCGTGATGGGTCTCGACCTGATCAATGTTATTGAGATAGTTCACCATCGCCCCGCAAGACTGTTTCAGCTTTCTTGACGAAATATCAGCATGTGCATGTACGTCATGGACAACTGCATCATTGCTCAAGGGAAAGCGCCTGACCGGATCCCGTGGAAGTTTGCGCTTGTCCTTGACATCCAATTGGGAATGCGCCGCCTTGCGCATAGTTCAACGCAGCCTGTATCACGGCATCCGGGTGAATGTCGTAATCCTGCACCAGATACTGAAAGAACGCCCGCTTTGCAGGATCGTCCATGCGGGCATAGGCGGCACATATTGTGCAATTGCCGAAAACAGTGAAGCGGACGGGAAAATCCGGATGGACACCCCCATCAGCCGCTTCAAGATCCTCGGCGATCCGCGTCAATGGCACCCAACGCCCTGATGGCTTGTATATCAGCAGAAATAACACTATATTGCGTGATAATAACTGAATGGATCTGTGTCATGCATATCATGAATTTTGCCGAAGGCGGGCAATTCGAACCGCGCAAGATTGCGGCCGTGCTGCGCACCTCTGCAGAAGAAGTCGCCATGACCGTCGGGCTGGGAAAGGACGCGTTGCAGCGTCGCACGCGGATCAATTCTGACAAGACACAGCGCCGCCTGCGCGAACTTGTGGAGATTCTGAACAAGGTCGAACCGCGCTTTGGTTCGGACCTCATGGCCTATGCCTGGTATCGGTCAGAGCCTTTGCCCGGCTTTGACGGACGCACCGCGATGCAACTGGTCAAGGAAGGCAAGGCGCAACAGGTTCTGGACTATATCGACGCTGTGGATGCAGGCGTTTTCGCCTGATGCCTCTGTCTGACGGACGCTACGCGGGGCCGCTATATCGTGCGCTCAACCCGGTCTATGCGCGCGCGCCATTATCCGGGCGCGGGGCCGAACTGCATGGGGGCCGGTTCAATCCCAAAGGAACACCTGCGCTTTATACTGCGCTCGATCCCGCCACGGCATTGCGCGAAGCCAATCAGGTTGGAAGCCTGCAACCCACGGTTCTCGTATCCTACAAGGCAGATATCGGACCAATCTTCGACACACGCGATCTGGCGGAACTTGAACGGTATCAACTCTCGCCTCAGACACTCGCCGATCCCGGCTGGCGTATCCCAATGCTCGACGGCAAAACATCGCCCACGCAGGTTTTCGCCCGGACCCTTGTCGCCGACGGCTTCGCGGGTCTGCTCACCCGCAGTTTCGCGCAGGGCACATCCGCGTCCAACCTCAATATCGTTCTGTGGCGCTGGACGGGTGCGGGCTGTGTCTTGCAGGTTGTCGACGATGAAAACCGGTTGGGACGGATGTGATAGAACCATGGATTGCGGTTCTGGCCAACGGTCCTGGGCTGCACATTCAGTGAAAACCCGCAGATCCCGAACAGCGAAACCTGATCCTATGCTGCAGCAGATTTCACAACAGTCCGAGCAGCCCCCTTTGGCCAGCGCAGGAAGATCACGGCCGGATTCGTGATTTGCGCCTGATCAAGCGCTTCAGGCAGACCCGAAAGCAGGCAGCGGATCACACGTTCTTGCGGGGTCGATGCGTTGGCGACGATCTCGGCTTCGATCTGACTGGGAATCCCTGCGGCCTGCAACCGGTCCACGATCAAGGCAGCCTTCTGAACCCCCATATAGACAGCCAGTGTTGTGCCGGGTTGCAGCATCTGTGCCCAATCCGGTTCAGGATCGCCCGGTTTGCAGGTCGCCGTCGCCAGCAATAGCCGGTCGGTCTGGCCCCGCTCGGTCAGACCGCGCCCAAGACTTGCAGCCGCGGCACTCGCGGCCGTGACGCCGGGCACGATCTCGACCGGCAGCCCGGCAGCGCGGGCGCTTTCCAGTTCCTCGGTCACGCGGCCAAAGATGCCGGGATCGCCCGATTTCAACCGCACAACCTTGCGACCCTGACGCGCGGCGGCAACGATCACGGCATTGATGCGGTCTTGCGGCCAAGAGCAGGCCCCCACCTCCTTGCCCACAAAGACACGCTCGGCATCCCGGCGGGCCAGTTCAAGCACCGCCGGGTCCACAAGCCGGTCGTAATAGATCACATCGGCCTCTTGCAGCAGGCGCAAGGCGCGCAAGGTCAACAGATCCGCTGCACCCGGCCCGGCCCCCACCAGCGCGATGGCCCCTTGCACCGGGCCAGCGCCTGCCCCTTCCAGCCTGTCCTTGACCAGCTTCAAGGCCGCACGCCCGGCCCCACGCGCCATGGCCTGACGCGGCGGGCCACCAAACACCCAGTCCCAGAAAAACCGCCGTTCACGCTGTGGGATCTGGCGGTTGACCTGCGGACGAAGCCGCCCCGCCAACGCCGCCAGCTCGCCTAGCCCCGGTTCCAGCAGGGTTTCAATCTTGCTGCGAATCTGACGCGCCAGAACAGGGGCGGTGCCTTCGGTCGAGATCGCGACCACGACCGGGTCACGGTCAACGATGGATGGCGTCGTCGCATCGCATAGGGCAGGGCGGTCAACTACATTGACAAGAGCGCCCGCCTCCTTGGCCAAGGCATGCGCGGCATAGTCCAGCCCGACGCACCCCGTCGCGACAAAGACCAGCGCCGCGCCCCGGAAAACCTGGGCCGAAAGCGCCGTCACCAGCTCTGCACGCCCTTCGGCCACCAGCCCGGCAAGCTCTGCATCCAGCTCCTGCGCCACCAGCACAAGCCGCGCTTCGGTTTTCAGCATCAGCCGGGCCTTCTGCGCGGCTTGCTCGCCACCCCCGACAATCACGACATGGCGACCGGCCATCTGCAGGAACATGGGAAAGGTTTTCATGGGCGTTCTCCTGTTCAGGCCGCAAGCGACTCTGGGCGCATGGTCCAGAGCGTTTCGGCATCATCGCCTGACGCCAATGCCAGCAACGCGGCCTGTGCCGTGCCGGTCACGATGGCTTGCGCAAAAGGGTCATGCAGACGGCCTGACCACAGATCCGCCAGCGCCTGCGGTGGATATGGCAGATCCGACAAACGCTGCGCCTCGGGGATGATCGGCGCGAGCCGTGTCTCATCGGGCCGTCCATCCGTCAGACGATGCAGCGAGACCGGTTTTGACGGATTGCGCTCGAACTCGCCCCCGCCCCCTTTCAGGATACACAGCCGGGGCTGGCCCAGCACCGCGCCTGACGCCTGTTGCAGCCCCAGATAGGGCGGGTGAAAAACTCCCTGCACCGCTGCTTGCGCACCAGCAGGGTTCAGCATCCGGCAGACCGTGTTGATGCAGGACCGCAGCCCCAGAACCTTGCGCAGATGCAACAGATCCAGCAGGCGCGGCGCAAAACACTCCAGCGGCAGATAGGCGATCCCGTCCCGGTCCAGCGCGCGGCCCGCCGCGTCGATACTCTCCGCCCGCGCAATCCCCGCCAAGGCCAGCGCAGAGCGCACATCCGCCCTATCCGACTGATGCGAATTCCAACCGTGGATCAGCACGCGTGCACCCGATTGCGCAACCAGCCGCGCCGCCAGCAGGAACCAGGGCAGCCCGCGCGAGCGCCCGGCTGCATAGCTGGGCCAGTCCAGATCGACCTGCGGCAGCGCGGGCAACGCAGCGCGCGCGGCACGGGTAAAGCCCGCAATTTCTTCTGGTGTCTCGCCCCGGTAGCGCATCAGCATCAGCAGCGCGCCAATGGCATGCGCATCCGCCGCGCCCGACAGGATCAGGCGCATCGCGGCCTCGGCTTCGGCGGCATCCAGATTGCGCGCCCGCCCCGGACCTCGCCCCATGGCATGGATATAAGGTGTCAGGCTCATTCCGCAGCCTCCAACCGGGTTGCCAGCAATGCCGCCAGTTCCGGCTTGCACGACCCGCAGCTTGTGCCCGCCTGCAAGGCCGCGCCGATCTGATCGACCGTGCTCAGCCCCTGCGTCGCAATCGCGCTGCAGATCGTGTTGCGCCCGACATTCAGACAGGCGCAAACCGTGGGGCCGGGATCAGTGATGCCCTGTGCAGGGCGTCCGGCCAGCAGCCCCGCTCCCTCGGTGCCGATCTGTGCGGCCACATGCCCACGCGCCAGCGTCACCGGATCAGGTGCTGCAAACAGTGCCGCCAGCACCCGCCGCCCGTCCATGAAGGCCAGCCGATAGGTGCCCCGGATGCGATCCTCGACACTCAGGCAAGTGGCATCCGGCAGGTTGAACAGCGCGCGCGCGTAGGATTCCCACTGCGCGGGCGCCTCCATCCCTGCCAATTCGCAGCGCCAACCGCCCTCGGTCCGGGCACGCGCCCAATAGGCTGCCTTGGGCGACAGCGTCTGCTCAGAGACCGCGAACCCATACCACGCCGGGCCTAATGGCGCGACGGCAACAACGCTGGCCTTGCTCTCGGGCTGCCCAGAAATCGGGTCTGTGACCGCAGCGACCAGCGCATCGACCCGGCCCATGGGCGCAGTCTGACCCGTCCAGTGTATCGGCGCAAAAACCTGTCCGCGCTGCACCCGATCCGTGATTGCAACACGCAGGATCGCCTGTCCTTGAGGGCTGGTCACGCGCGCCAGCGTATCCGCTTCCAGACCCTGCGCCGCCGCATCGTCGGGGTGAATCTCGATGAAGGGTTCGGCAATATGCTGGTTCAGCCGGGGCGCAAGGCTGGTGCGCGTCATCGTGTGCCACTGGTCACGGATGCGGCCCGTATTCAGAACGAAAGGATAACGCGGCACGGTTTTCGCAACCGGCAGGCGTGGCAGGATCGGCAGCATCCGCGCGCGCGCATCCGGGGTGAAGAAACCACCCTCGGCGAAGAAGCGCC